>JANQPE010000002.1 GCA_028289565.1 Parerythrobacter sp. | reverse complement strand
ATCGGCCACGCCCTGCTCATCCGCCTCGTGGATGACCGAGCGCATTTTGGTGCCGAACACACCCAATTCCTTCGCCCGCATGCAATCGGCATCGAGCGTAGGCATCGGTTTCATCAACTGTGCGCCGTTTTCGATATCGTGCATTCCCTTGTCGACCTTGAGAAAAGGCACGATGCCCTTGCTGCGCAGCCGCTCGGGGATCGGAGTCCCGTCGCCGGTCGTGCCGTTCATGGTCTTTTCGAACAGGATGGCGCCAACCACCTTTTCGCCGGTAAAACTCGGACTCTCGACGATCCGGCAGCGCATTTCGTGGATCTTGGCGAACATCTCTTCATCGCCGGACCACTCATTGTCCTCGACACCGTAACCGCGCAGCGCCTTGGGGGTCGAACCGCCCGACTGATCGAGTGCGGCAATAAATCCGTCGCCCCCGGCGATCTTGGCAGTCATATCGTCGAAATTCATGGAAACCATCCTGTGATTTGTGCGGCCTGTTACGTGGCGCGCCTTTAACCAGCACCTCGCCCCTTCGCAACCGGCTCACAGCAACCTTTCCGGTGCAAAAAGGCTTGCTACGCAGTTACGGCCTGTATGCGGGGTGAATCGCCGATGGAGATTTTCGATCGATGTCCGCTTCGTGACTTTTGGCCCGAAAGGTCCCCCTGTCCCCTATGCGGTGCTGCCCGCACACAGCATCGATGTAGCCCAGATGATTGCCGATCTCGGGCCGATCTACAAGATCGATCCCAAGCGCAAACGGCAGCGTTAACCGGAGGCTTTCAGGCCAGGGATCAGGTTGATCGCGATCGAGATCCGCGTCCCTTCGCCCTGGAACGGGCGCACGGCATGCTGTAGCCAGCTCGGGAACAATACGATCATCCCGCTTTCAGGGCGGATCGAAATTTCACTTTGCTGCGGTTGCCCGTCAGCATCGAGCAGGCGCAAGTCGGGTGCGGTCATCCGGATCATCGGCATCCGCGGATCAAGCAGTTGCAGCTCGCCTCCCAGCCCGGGATCGGTGTTTCCCTCATATCCATCGTCGATATAGGCGACCGCCGACCAGAAGCTGCCCGGATGAAAGTGATATTGGTTGGCGTTGCCCTTGCCGCTCACATTGGCCCACAATTCCGGAATCCATCCGAAACGGCTGTCTTCGGGAGATTGGACATCCACCGTTTGCTCGTCGGCCATCGTCATCGCCTTGTAGACCAGCGCCCGTGCCGCTTCGCCGCCCCAATCGAGCATCTGTGTATTGGAATGCCAGCCACCGATATTGGAGATGGCCAGCCCGTCTGAATCACGCGCAAGCTCTGCTTCGATCGCCTCGCGCAGCATGCGCATGCCCTCTTCGCTTTGCAGCCTGTCGATCGCGAAAGGTGTTGGGAAGAGGTGGCGGGTTTCACGCATGACGTCAGGCCGTCAGGGCCGCGACGCCGGGCAGCTCCCTGCCCTCCATCCATTCAAGGAAAGCGCCACCGGCTGTTGAGATATAAGTGAAATCCTCGGTCGCATCTGCACAGTTAAGCGCTGCGACCGTATCTCCTCCACCAGCAACGGAGATCAGCGAACCGTCTTGTGTCAACGCTGCGGCGGTCTTCGCCAGAGCCACCGTCGCGGTATCGAACGGCTCTGTCTCGAAGGCGCCCAGAGGGCCGTTCCACACCAGCGTGCGGCAGGTCTTGAGGACATCGCCCAAGGCCTCTGTTGCCTGTGGGCCGATATCGAGGATCATCTCGTCCGCTCCGACCTCATGGACGTTGCAAGTGCGCACGGTCGATGGGTGGGCCACAAACTCTTCCGCCACCACGACATCGTACGGCAAATGCACCGTGCAACCGGCATGATCGGCCTTGTCCATAATCGCATTGGCCGTATCGACCAGATCGTGCTCGCATAGCGACTTGCCGACATCGACCCCGCGTGCGGCAAGGAAGGTGTTCGCCATGCCACCGCCAATAATCAGGTGCTGGACCTTGCCGACAAGGTGTTCGAGCACGGCAAGCTTGGTTGAAACCTTGGCCCCGCCGACCACGGCCGCAACCGGCGTTTCCGGATTGCCGAGCGCCGCGTCCAGCGCCTTGAGTTCTTTCTCCATCGCCCGGCCGGCATAGGCGGGAAGCCGGTGTGCCAGACCTTCGGTCGTAGCATGCGCCCGATGCGCTGCGGAAAACGCATCGTTGACGTAGAAATCGCCATGAACGGCAATCCCCGCAGCAAATGCTGCATCGTTCGCTTCCTCACCGGGCCAGAAGCGGACATTGTCGAGCAGGCCGATATCTCCATCGCGCAGGATCCCGACCGACTGCTCGACCACCGGCCCCGCCACTTCGGGAATGAACATGATCTCGCGACCGAACACATCTTCGACATCGCCTTGGACGAAACTGGTGCTCATGGTCGAATGACGCTGCCCCCCGGGGCGCCCGAAATGGGCAAGCAGCAAGACCTTGGAGCCTCTGTCCGCAAGCTCGAGCACCGTGGGCCTTACCGCCTCGACACGCGTGACATCGGTTGCCGAGCCGTCCTTCATCGGCAGGTTCAGATCGACTCGTACCAGTGCAACCTTGCCGGCAATATCGCCAAGGTCGTCCAGGGTCTTGAAGCTGCTCATAGTTTTGCCTTTACAGCAGTCCGGCCATGACCCCGGCGGTATCGATCATGCGGTTCGAAAAACCCCATTCGTTGTCGTACCAGCTTACGACACGACACAGCTTGCCGTCCATAACCGAGGTTTCCAGGCTGTCGATGGTCGAACTCGCCGGATAATGGTTGAAATCCGAGCTGACGAGCGGTTGGTCGGTATAATCGAGCACGCCCTTCATCGGGCCATCCGCTGCTCCCTTCAATGCCGAATTGAGTTCCTCGGCACTGGTATCGCGACCGGGCGTGAAGACGAGATCCACCAGTGAGACATTCGGTGTGGGCACGCGAACCGAAGACCCATCCAGCTTGCCGTTCAGTTCAGGCAGAACAAGACCGACGGCACGCGCCGCACCGGTCGTGGTCGGGATCATGTTCTGCGCACCGCCCCGGGCCCGGCGCATATCCCCGTGCATCTGGTCGAGCATGCGCTGGTCGTTCGTGTAGGAATGGATCGTGGTCATGAAGCCGCGCTCGATCCCGACCAGATCGTTCAGGACCTTGGCGACCGGCGACAGGCAGTTGGTAGTACAACTGGCATTCGAAACGATCACGTCGTCCGAAGTTAGCTTGTCATGGTTCACGCCGTATACGATAGTGGCCGATACATTCTTGGCGGGAGCCGAGATCAGCACCCGCTTCGCCCCTGCTTTCAGGTGCGGCTCGGACGCTTCGTGCGACTGGAAGAAGCCGGTGCATTCGAGCACGATATCGACGCCCATCTCGCCGTGTGGGAGATTGCCCGGATCGCGCTCCGAAGTGACGGCGATTTTCCTGCCGTTGACCGTGATGCTGTCCTCGCTTGCACTCACTTCGCCCGGGAAGCGGCCATGGGTGGAGTCATACTGAAACAGCAAGGCGTTCGCCCTTGCATCGGCGAGGTCGTTGATCGCGACCAGTTCGAAATCGTGATCACTGCGCTCAAGCAGCGCGCGGGCGACAAGCCGCCCAATCCGCCCGAAACCGTTGATTGCAACCTTCGTCGCCATGTCAGATACTCCTGCCTAGGAATTGAGTTTATTGAGAATTTTCGGAACTATTTGCTCCGAAGTGAAACCGAATTTTTCAAACAGATCCGATGCCGGGGCCGACGCTCCGAAACGGTCGATCCCGATATTGAGTCCGGCCGTTCCGGTATAGCGTTCCCAGCCGAAAGTGGTGCCGGCCTCGATCGAAACTTTCAACATGTCGGCCGGCAGGATGTTTGCCTTGTAACCATCATCCTGCTCGTCGAACAGCTCGGTGCAAACCATGGAAATCACATCGGCACCAATACCCTGCTCTTCGAGTTGCGCGGCACAGTCGAGCGCGAGGTGGACTTCGGAACCGGTGGCAACCAGCACCACCTTTCGTGCATTGTCCGCCGATTTGAGGCGATAGCCGCCCCGCGCGCACAGATTTTCATCCGCCGTGTCATGACGGACCTGGGGCAAGCCCTGGCGGCTCAGCGCAAGCACGCTGGGACGACCGGACTGCATCAATGCAAGTTGCCAGCACTCCGCCGTTTCCACCGTATCCGCCGGACGCATGGTCAGCACGTTGGGCATCGCTCTCAGGCTCTGAACATGTTCGATCGGTTGGTGGGTTGGGCCGTCCTCGCCGAGGCCGATGCTGTCATGCGTCATCACATAGACGACCCTCGCCTGCTGCAGTGCCGAAAGGCGGATCGCCGCACGGCAATAATCGGTAAAGACAAGGAAGGTGCCGCCATAGGGTATCACTCCTCCGTGCAATGCCATGCCGTTCATTGCGGCAGCCATCCCGAATTCGCGAATACCGTAATAG
>JANQPE010000141.1 GCA_028289565.1 Parerythrobacter sp. | reverse complement strand
CCAGCGCCGGCCGGATCGTCGACAATCCGGTCAAACCACTCGGCGACACGGTCGCAGACATCCCTCAATTCGGCCAACAGCGCCGCACCGTCGTCCAACCCGTCAAGCCGGGCGACACGGTCGAGCGCTTCCCCTTCGGGCAGGCTGTGCGTCTGCTGGTCCTCGATCATTTGCAGGCGATGTTCGACCGTGCGCAACCGGTCGTAGCTTTCTCCCAGCACGGCAGCGCCTTCGCTCGAAACGATCCCTGCCAACGCCAGTGCCGCCAGCGCTTCGCGCGTGCCCCTGACCCGCAGCGAGGGATCGCGACCGCCATGGATCAACTGATGCGTCTGGGTGAAGAATTCGACTTCGCGAATCCCGCCTCGGCCCTGCTTGAGATCGAAACCGGGCGAGGGTTCGGGAGGGCCGCGATAGGCTGCGCGAATACGTGTGGTCAGCCGTCCGATTTCCTCGATCGCACCGAAATCCAGGCTCCGCCGCCAGATGAAAGGGCGGATCGCATCGAGGAAACCCCGCCCCGCCTCGCAATCGCCCGCCGCCGACCGCGCGCGAATGAAGGCGGCCCGTTCCCAGGCGAGCGCGGAGGATTCGTAATGCGACAATGCGGCATCGATCGACAGCGCGGAAGGGCTGACTTCGGACGCCGGGCGCAGACGCAAATCGACGCGGAAGACATAACCCTCGGCCGTCTTGTCCGACAACATCCGCACCGTTTCGCGTGCATATCGTTGCGCCGCTTCGCCCGGCTCGTCGCGTTCGCGGCGAGGCAATACTTCGGGATCGAACAGCAGGATCGGATCGATATCGGAACTGTAATTGAGCTCGTTCGAGCCGTGCTTGCCCAGTGCCAGGGCAATGAAACCCGCCGGTTCGGTCCTTCCCGTTCGGCGCGACACCGCTTCCGCCATCGCGCGGTCGAGTGCGCGGTCGGCGAATTGCGACAGCTCCCCCATGACCCGGGCAAGCGGAAACGCACCGGCCAGGTCGCCGATCGCAAGGGTTATCGCAAGCGCGTGCTTCTCGCGCCGCAGGGCAATGCCGAGACTGCCGGCACCCTCACCGGCCGAACGGGCGAAGACCAGCGCTTCCTCGCCCTTGCCGGCCGCCAGCAGCTCTCGCAAGCCGGGTTGGCGTTCCAGCCCGCGCGCCAGGAACGGGGCATTCGCCTCTGCCCGCCCGATCGCTTCCTGCCAGTTGTCCGCCATGCGCGCTGCCTGCCGTGTCGGCAGCGCGCGCGCAAGCTTGATGCTTGCTCTCCCCCGCGGGCTTTGCAATGAGGCGCGCACTGCAACAGACCCCTTGGGATGAGGAAAATCATATGATCCGCACATTACTTGCCGCCGGCGCAGCGCTGACGCTTGCCGCCTGCGATGCCTCGGGAATCGATCCCGCCACCGACCTGCCCGATGTCGAACCGGGAGAGCTTTCCCTCGATACGATGGTGGATATCACCCGCCAGCTTTCCTCGGACGAGTTCGAAGGGCGCATGCCCGGCACCGCCGGCGAGGAGAAAACCGTCGCCCTGCTGATCGACCGATTCGAAAAGGCCGGATTGCAGCCGGGCAATGGCGACAGTTGGGTACAGAAAGTGCCGCTGGTCGAGATTACCGGCAAGGATTTCGCCCCGTTGACGATCAGCGGCGAAGGCACGGAGCTGAGCCTAGAATATGCGAAAGACTGGGTCGGCGTGACCTATCGCGAGGACGCACAGACCAATCTCGAGGACAGCGAGCTGGTCTTCGTCGGCTACGGCATCAACGCGCCTGAGAAGGGCTGGAATGACTATGAAGGTATCGACATGACCGGCAAGACTGCCGTCATTCTGGTCAACGATCCCGATTTCGGAACCGACGGACTCGAAGGCCCGTTCAACGGCAAGGCCATGACCTATTACGGTCGCTGGACCTACAAATACGAAGAAGCCGCGCGGCAAGGGGCGGCAGCCGCGATCATCATCCACGATACGGAACCGGCATCCTATGGCTGGAACGTGGTCGAATCTTCCTGGTCCGGGCCACAAGCCTATGCCCAGCGCGGCGAAAACGCGGCGCCACTGACGGCAATGAATGGCTGGGTGCAAAAAGAAGTCGCGGACGAGATCCTGCGGGCAGCGGGCGAGGATCTGGGAGCGCTGTCGGACAAAGCAACGGAAAAGGGATTCAGCCCGGTACCGCTCGGCCTGACCGTATCGACCAGTTTCCGCAATGATATCCGCACCTTCGAATCGCAAAACGTCATCGGCATCCTGCCGGGAACCGAACGGCCGGACGAATATGTGCTCCACACCGCGCATTGGGATCATCTCGGACGTTGCACCCCGGCGCCCGACGGCGACGATATCTGCAACGGCGCGGTCGATAACGCGACCGGCACGGCTGCGCTGGTCGCGCTGGGCGAAGCGCAGGTGAAGGCAGGAGCGGCCGACCGCACGCTGGTGTTTCTCGCCGTCACGGCCGAGGAATCCGGCCTGTTGGGCGCGGATTACTACGCCGCCAATCCGATCTTCCCCCTGTCACAGACCGTGGGCGGGGTAAACATGGACGCGTTCCTGATCGCCGGGCCATCCAGGGATGTCACAGTCGTTGGTGGCGGCAAAAGCGAACTTGACGCCTTCCTCGACAAGGCGCTGGAAGCTGAAGGCCGCGTGGCCACCCCTGAAAGCACGCCGGAAGCCGGGTACTATTATCGCTCCGACCACTTCGCCTTCGCCAAGCGCGGCGTGCCGATGCTGTATGTCGATGGCGGCGAGGACCTGATCGAAGGCGGTGTCGAGGCCGGACAGGCGATCGCCGCCGATTATCGCGCCAACCGCTATCACGGGCCGAAAGACGAATTCAACGAGGAATGGGATTGGTCGGGCGTGATGAACGACCTCCAGCTATTCTACCGGCTCGGCCGGATGATGGCGATGAGTTCGGCCTGGCCGAACTGGGTCGAAGGAGACGAATTCAAGGCGATCCGCGATACGAGCTGCGAGGAAGGCGAGGGCTGCTGAGCCTTCGCCGGCCGATCGATGCCTCATCGCATGCCGCCCGAATGGGCACCGCAGGAGTGGTTGTGGATCGGCTTCCCGCATGATGAAAGCGAATGGCCCGGGATTCTCGAGCCCGCGCAGGAACAGATTGCGGGCTTCGCCAATGCCGTGGCCGATACCGGGCAGGAAGTGCGCCTGCTGGTGCGCGATGCGGTGAACGAGACGCGCGCGCGCGCGCTGGTTTCCGGTGGCGTGACACTCGAACGGCGCGTCTATGGCGATATCTGGTTACGCGACACGGGGCCGCTGGTGGTTGCCGATGCAGACGGCAACCGTATCGCGCGACGGTTCGGCTTCAATGGCTGGGGCGGGAAATATCCAATCGACGGCGATGACACGGTCGGCGCCGAGATAGCGCGCGATGCCGGCCTCGATCCCGAAATCGCCGACTGGATTTTGGAAGGCGGCGCGATTGACGGTGACGGGACGGGACAGGCCGTCACCACCGAGCAATGCCTGCTCAATCCCAATCGCAACCCGGACCTGTCGCGCGATGACATCGAGATATTGCTGGCGCGCGATCTCGGTTTCGACCGGGTGCTGTGGCTGGGTGAAGGATTGTCGAACGACCACACTGACGGTCATGTCGACAATCTGGCGCGTTTCGTCGCGCCCAACCGCCTAGCCATCCCGGCCGCGCATGACGGCCGCGATCCCAATACGGCGATCTATGCCGATGCGAAAGCGCGCGCCGAAGCATTCGGACTCGACGTGGTCGACATCCCCTCGCCGGGTCCGATCACCCGTGACGGTGTGATCGAACCGGCAAGCTACGCCAATTTCGCCATTACGACCCATCTCGTCGTCGTGCCGACATTCGGATCCCCCTGCGATGAAGAAGCGGTTGCCGCCATCGCCGCGCTGTTTCCCGGTCGTGCGGCAATCGGCCTGCCGGCTGATGCCGTGCTGGCCGGCGGCGGCGGCTTCCATTGCGCCAGCCAGCATATGCCCGCGCCTTAATCTTTCGTTAGGGAACACGCGCGACAATCTGCGCATGGCAAAAGTCATCGCCCTCAAGCACGCAGCCGAGTGCCACTCCGCCGATCTGGCGCGAACCGCGATCATCGGCGCCTGCGGCCTTGCTCTTATCCTTGCCTCGCAACCTCTCCCGCTCTGACACGCGTAACCTTTCGCGGCATTCCGGCGAATGGCCGAGCATGCGCAATGCGAAAGGCCAGCCGATGAATTTCTTCCGTCTCGCAACAGGCGCGCTGATCGCGTGCCTCGGGTTCGCAGGTGTTTCGGGACTGGCGCAAAAGGACACGCCTCCCGGTGCCGACAATCCCGTCCTGCTCGAACTGTTCACCAGCCAGGGCTGTTCGTCATGCCCGCCGGCGGACCGCGTCGCGGCGAAGCTGGCCGGTGAACCCGGCCTGATCGTCGTGTCGCGCCCGGTAACCTATTGGGACCGGCTCGGCTGGAAGGACACGCTCGCGAAACAAGGCAATACCGATCTTCAGCGCGCTTATGCCCGCCGTGGACTCGTCGGGCGCAACGGCGTTTATACCCCGCAAATGGTGGTGGACGGCATCGCTGGCGTGGTCGGCTCGCGCGAGGCGGCCGTCCGCACGCTGGCGAGCCGTGCGGCAATCGGCGATACTGCGGCCATCCGGTCGCGCAAGGACGCTGCCGGCAACGTGGTTGTCGGCCTGGGCGGTACGACCGAAGGAACAGCCGAACTCATGCTGCTGGCCATCGATGGCGAGGAAAGCGTACAGATCGCGCGCGGCGAGAATGGTGGGCGAACCATCCGCTATACCAATGTACTGCGCGCCGAGACAAAGATCGCCGATTGGAGCGGTGGCAAGCAGGCGCTCACGATCCCCTCAAGCGACCTTCTCGTCGCCAAGGCGGATCGTTATTTCCTCGTGCTGCGCGAGCCGGGCGGCGGCAAGGTCCTCGCCGCCCACAGGATCGCAGGCTAGCGCAAGTCGGGCGGCGTCGCCTTGGCCACCAGCATCGCGACCGCCTCGTCGAGCGGAAGCA
Source organism: Parerythrobacter sp. (assembly GCA_028289565.1). Classification (GTDB taxonomy): domain Bacteria; phylum Pseudomonadota; class Alphaproteobacteria; order Sphingomonadales; family Sphingomonadaceae; genus JANQPE01. The sequence goes on along the minus strand of JANQPE010000141.1, from coordinate 35 downwards.
CGCGTTGCTCCTTCTCGCCCAGCGTACGGATCGCA
>JANQPE010000138.1 GCA_028289565.1 Parerythrobacter sp. | reverse complement strand
CGTCGATCCGGGGGCCACGCGGACGAGCATGCGCGCCAAGGCCTATCCCGGCGAGGATCCGGCAACGGTCAAACCGCCATCGCGAGTCGCGGAACGGCTGGTCGAACTCCTGACCGAGGATTTCGAGACCCGGCATCGCGAAAGAGTGGGAGATTCCGGCTAGTTCGCTGGTAAAATTCGCTTAACCGCAGTCGGAAACATTCGCGAAACCGAGATTAGCGACCCTGCGCAAAGCCTAGCGGGAAAGACTCCCGAAAGGCTACGATGCGGGAGCTTGTTCATGCTGGTCGGAATGCACGATACATATGAGAGCGCGGCTCAGGAGGATCGCTGCGCGCCTCGTACCCGGCTGACAATCCCGGCGCAGCTACGCCCATCGGGCGGGCGGTCGTTCCAGACGGTAGTGCACGACCTGTCGATCTCGGGCTTCTCCGCCGCCGCAATCAACCGCATGCATGTCGGGCAGCGCTGCTGGATTACCCTGCCAAGCCTCAGTTCGCTCGAAGCCGAGGTCGTCTGGTGGGACAACTGCCAGGTCGGTTGCGCCTTTGCCGAACTGCTCAGCCCGATCGTGCATGACAACATCGTCGCCCAATACCTCGGACCGGCAGTCTATCGCAGCACCTGCTGAAAAGGCTATTCGCCCTTTCCCGCCAACGCGTCCACGGCCTGTTGCACGGATTTGTAAAACGCCTCGCGCTGTGCGCCGGTGCCATCGTAATCCGTTGCCGTCGGCCAATTGCTGTTCGAAGCAATCACGAGATTGCGCGCAGGATCGATGAAAATGCCCTGCCCGAAAATACCCTGCGCCGCGAAAGATCCGTCGTCATTGGTCCACCACTGATAGCCGTAACCGCGCCCCTCGACCCCGATCGGCGCCTGCTTGACCGTCGCCTGTTCAAGCCAGCCATCGGGCAGGACAGCCTTGCCGCCCGCTTGTCCTCCGCCAAGGATGAACAAGCCGAAGCGCGCATAATCGCGTGTCGTGGCCTGGATGCAGCAGCCGCTGATTTCGTGATCCGTGGATCCGAGCAGCCAGGTTGCATCCTGCTCCATGCCGAATGGCGACCAGACTTTCTCCGAGAGATATTCCGCCAACGGCTTGCCGGTCGCTTCGCTGACCAGCACGCCTATCAGATTGGTCTCTCCGGTCTTGTAGACCCACTTCTCTCCCGGAGGTGCTTCACGCGGCAAGTTTCGCATATAGCTGACTGTAGCATCGAGGCCGTCCTCCGGCCGATGCTCGTTGAACCGGGCCACATCCGAATTGGGATCTTCGTAATCCTCGTTCCATCGCACGCCCGAAGTCATCGTCAGCAACTGACGCACCGTGACATCGTCGTAAGCCGAACCTTTCAACCCTTCGATATAGTCGGCAACCTTGTCGTCCAGGTTCCTGATATGACCATCCTTCACCGCCGCTCCGACCATCGTCGAGGTAAGGCTCTTGGCAACCGAGAAGCTGGTCCACCTGCCTTCCGGCCCGAAATCGAGGTCATATTTTTCCAGTACGACCTTGCCATTGTGAACGATAACCAGCGCGGCGGTGCGCTGCTCCTTCATGTAATCGTCCACCTCGATCGAGAGCGGCTCGCCCGCAGGCAGCGGATAGACCGTATCGCCTGCCCCGATCACGCGCGCCTCGGCCAATACGGGCAAGGCATCGAGCGCCCGAAAAGCCGCATCGCGCTGGTCGACCGACCAGAACAGCACATTGCGGTCGGTCGGCATGGATACCAGAACCGCACGCGTTTCCTTGTCGAGAGTGAACCAGAAAAGCGCGCCACCAGCGGCGAGAACCAGCACTATCCCGGCCAGGATCTTCTTCATTTTCGTTTTCTCCCGAAACTCAATCGCCTTTAACCAGCGTGGCCTGATGAACGTCGATCCCACCGCCGCGGAACCCGCCTTCGCAATACATCAGGTAATAACGCCACAGATTGCGAAAGCGTCGGTCGAATCCGTCAGGCAGCCTGCCTTGCTCGGAAGCGCGATCGAAATTCTCCCGCCACGCCTTCAGTGTCGCGGCATAGTCTCGTCCGAAGTCAATCTGGTTGTCCCAGCGCAAGCCGCGCACCTCGGCCAGCTCGCGAAACTCGCTGGTTCGAATCAGCAATCCGCCGGGGAAGATGTAGGCCTGGATGAAATCGGCGCTCTTCGCATACGTCTCGAAGAGGGAATCCTTCATGGAAATATACTGGATCGCCGCTCTTCCGCCCGGTTTCAGGTTCCGGGCGATGCAATCCATGAAGGTCGGCCAGTATTCGCGCCCCAGCGCCTCGACCATCTCAACGCTGACAATGGCATCATATTGTCCTTCGACATCGCGATAATCCTGCTTGCGGAAATCGATTGCCGGATCATGCCGTTCGCGCGCCCAGGCCAGTTGTTCGTCCGACAGGCTGATCCCGGTGACATCCGCACCGTGCCGGGCAAAGCGATCCGACAGGCCGCCCCAGCCGCAACCGATTTCGAGCACGCTTCCCGGGTTGCCCAAGCGATCGGCCAGCAACGTCCATTTGCGCCGCTGGGCCTGTTCGAGAGTGCAGTCTTCATCCCAGACCCCTGAAGAGTAACTCATCGTCGGATCAAGCCATTGCGCGTAGAAATCGTTGCCCAGATCGTAATGGGCATGGATGTTGCGCGCCGCACCGCTCTTGCTGTTACGGTTGAGCCAGTGAGCGAAACGAGCCGCCCAGCGAAATGGCCCCTGCGCTCGCCCGGTATCCCCGAGTGTATCGCCATTGGCCGCGAACAGGGCGAAGAGCGGGACAGGATCCGAACTCTCCCACTCGCCCGCCTCCCATGCCTGGTACCAACCGACCGAACCATTGGTGGCAAGCCGCATCAACGCCCGCCATTCGTGGATATGGATCTCCGCCTCGAACCCCGGATTGCGCCCACCCATCAGGCGTGTGGTCCCGTCGGGTAGGATTCCCTTGATCGCCCCCGTTTCCATCCCGGCATCAATCCGGTCGAGTATCTTGTGGAAGCCCGGCGCCATGGCACGCGCGACCAGGCCCGGCTTGCGCTCGAACCGCGCTGCTCCGGCGAGAAGCCCCTCGCCCCTGTCGATCCCCTGTGCCGTCATGGGCTCGACTATGAAGCGTGAGGCGCGCACGGGCAAGGCATGCGCCGGATTGGATGGAACCGGCGAACTTTGCTACCCTGCCGCGAAACGGAGGGGAAGGAATGAACAATCCGACAGTCAGAAATATCGTTGCCATCATGGCCGGATTGATCGTGGCCGTAGTGGTCGTAGGCCTGGCCGAAGGGGCTGGTCATTTGATTTTCCCACCCCCCGAAGGACTCGATGCAACCGATCCGACCGACCAGGCCCGGTTGATGGAAGTAATCCCGATGGGCGCGAAAATCGCTGTCGTGGCGGCCTGGTTCCTGGGTGCCCTGGCTGGCGCATGGACTGCGATTCGCATTGCCGGGAGAGCGATGTCAGGCTGGATCGTCGGACTCGTGATGGTTGCGCTCAGCGCATGGACCACCCAGATGTTCCCGCATCCGCTATGGATGACGGTCTCCGCTTTTGTTCTACCGCTGGTGGCTGTGCTGGTAGCGAAGCGCCTGTTGGCAGCACATCTTTAGCCCTTCGCCGCGCGATACGCCGCCAGCGCTCTCTCGCGCGCTTCACGGTGGCCGACAATCTTCCGCGGATAGTTTCTGCGCTGTTCGCCTGGTGGGTCATGGATGTCACCGTCGTCCAGATCCGCGAGTTCAGGGATGTATTCGCGGATATAGCTCATCGCAGCGAATTTTTCCGACTGGCTCAGCGGCGCCATGATCCGCACGAACATGTTGCTGTCGACGCCCGTGCCGGCGACCCATTGCCAGTTGACACCGTTATTGCCGTAATCGGCATCAACCAGCGCATCCCAGAACCAGCGTTCGCCATGACGCCAGTCGATCAGCAGGTGCTTCACCAGGAAGCTCGCCGTGATCATCCGCACGCGGTTGTGCATCCAGCCGGTGCGCCATAGCTGGCGCATCCCGGCATCAACGATCGGATAGCCAGTACGACCGCGCTGCCAGGCTGCGAGATCGCGCGCAGCCTCGGCATCGCTATCGGGATCGCGCCAGCCGAATTCGTCCCACCCAGTGCGATAGCTTTCCTCGGGATAATCAGGAAACTGGCAAATCACGTTCTGCGCATAGTCGCGCCAGATCAGCTCCCTTTCGAAGGCTTTCCAGCCTTGCGAGCGTTTGTCCTTGAAGCGATGCCAAATCTGAACCGGCGAGATTTCGCCGAAGTGGAGATGCGGCGACAGCCGGCTGGTCTTGCCGACCGAAGGCAGGTTGCGCTCGATGTCATAGCCCTCGACACGATCGACCCACCAATCGAGCCGTTCATGCGCCGCATCCTCGCCGACGTCCCAGAAATCACGCAGTCCGCCGGCCCAGTCGGGCCTGGTCGGGAGCAGGTTCCAGTCGGCGAGATTATCGCTGGCGGGCCATTCATCGGGAGAGGATACCGCCCCCAGCTCCGGCAGCTCAGCGCGTGGCGGTAGACACTCGAGCGTCGCCTTCGAGAACGGCGTGTAAATCTTGTACGGATCGCCCGAACCGGTGGTCACCACGCCGGGCGGCAACAGGTAATTCGCGTCGTAAAGCCGCAGGTCAAATTCATTCGCCAATTTACCCTGCGCCTTGAGCCACCAAGGCTCGTAATGGCGGTTGGCATGGATCGTGGCGCCGCCGACCGATCGCGCAACCTTCGTCAGTTCCTCCACCGCATCGCCCCGCCGCAGGACCAGGCGAGAGCCGCACGCATCGAAACTCTGCCGCAGGCTTTCGAGCGAATGGTGCAACCACCACCGGCTCGCGCCGCCATAGGCATGCTCGCCTGCCGCTGCGTCGTCGAGCACATAGACTGCGACGACCAGTCCCTCTTGCGCTGCGGCGTGGAGCGCGGGGTTGTCCGCTATGCGAAGATCGCGGCGGAACCAGACGATTTGTGGTTTGGCCATTCGGTCCCTCTCATACCTTCTCCTTGCTGGAAGAAGACAACAATACACTTCATCCTACGCCGTCATGCTGAACTTGTTTCAGCATCCATCTTGCAGACTGGGACGGCGGTACGGGCGGAGAAATGGACCCTGAAACAAGTTCAGGGTGATAGCCTATTTAAGAGGCTTGCATTCCACATCGGGTAGCGCGACGGAAAACCGATCCCGCGCGCGAGGATCGTAAAAACGCGCATCGTACAAGACCACCGAACCATCCTCTGCACGCTCGGTGAATGGCGCGCGAGACCAGAAGAGGAAAGCCTCCAATTGGGAATTGGTCGCCCGTTTTTCCGTCAAATCCGGCATCGCACATATGTCGCTTGCGATCGGCATCTCCCCGTCGACGCCCTGGATGATCGTATAGAGCGTTGTTTGCCATTCCTCGTCTGGATGTTTGCTCAGCACCTCCCGCTGCCAAAAGGCAATCGGAACCGGACTTACAATTACTTCAGCGTCAGGGCCGTACGCGTAATGAGAATGCGAACCGCGCCACGTACTGTTTGTGAACGCACCGTTCAGCCCGACATATACCAGCGCTACCACCAGCGCGATCCGCGCTGGTCTGATCCATTCGCCACCGCGTCTTTCCCGCCGCAGCGAGAACCACGTCGCAAAGCCCGTCAGCGCCCACAGCCACACATCGATAATGAACAGCGTGTCGCCGTAGAACCAGCGGCTCGAAAACGGTTCGAGCAGGCGGACGCCATAGACGTTGAGCCAGTCGAGCGCCGGGTGCGTCAGGCAGCCTATAAAACTCAGCCCGAAAAGCCATTTGAAGCTGACCGGCAGCCGCTGCTCCGGCCTCGTCCCACGCTTTTGCTGCCAGCGGTCGAAACCCCATAACAGTCCGGCGAGGATCAACGGAAGCAGCACCATCGCCGGCGGACCGTGCGTGATCCCGCGGCGAAAGCCGAGATGCTCGGTCCCCTCGAGCCAGAAGAAACACGCCGCATCGACATCGGGCAGATTCGCCCCGATGATCAACGCGGGCATGGCAAGCCCGGTCTTCTTCTTGAGCCCCGCCTGCCCCAGCAGCGCACCGACGAGCGAATGGGTTAGGTTATCCATGGTCTCGTCATCCGAGCGACGCCTTAGCGCGAAACAGCGACTAAGCCGGATGCCCCTCGTTCTCGTCCACGGTCCAGGTCTGCCCCTTGCCGAGCAGTTTGGCGAGGTTCGCCTCCTTACCCTCGCTCGCGCGAGCGCGTTCGTCGATCACCGCCGCTTCGAAGGTTGGGCGTGGATCGTCGTAGAGGACGCCGAGCGCCATCGGGAACGGGCCAAAGGGCATTTCGACAAGCATATGCGCGATCGAACGATTGGTGACGTCGTGGACGATCACGCCCGCGCCTTCCCAGTCGCCATCGGCTACGTCGACAACCTTGAGCTGGAGCGCGTCGCGATCGAGCGTAATGCCCTTCTCGCCTCCGGCAAACAACATCGGCTCGCCGTCTTCGAGCCACAATTGCTGGTCTTCCGCACCCTTGGGCGCGGCGAAATCGTCGAACACGTCCTTGTTGTAGACGATGCAGTTCTGGAAGATTTCGATAAAGGCCGCCCCTTCATGGGCGTGCGCCGCTATCAGCACTTCGGGTAATTTCTTCGACACGTCGAAGCCGCGCGCGACGAACCGTGCACCGCTACCAAGCGCGAAAGCAGCGGGCCGCGCCGGATGGTCATAACTGCCGATCGGAGTCGAGGGCGACTTGGTCCCCTCACGGCTCGTCGGCGAGGCCTGTCCCTTGGTCAGTCCGTAAATCTCGTTGTTGAACAGCATGATCTGCATGTTCACGTTGCGCCTCAGCACATGCATCAGATGATTGCCGCCGATCGACAGCCCGTCCCCGTCGCCAGTCACCAGCCAGATATCGAGATCGGGATTGGCCAGCTTGGTCCCTGTCGCCACCGCAGGCGCGCGACCGTGGATCGTGTGGAAGCCATAACTCTCCATGTAATAGGGAAACCGGCTCGAACAGCCGATGCCGCTGATGAACACCGTGTTCTTCGGGTCGGCGCCCAGTTGCGGCAGTGTACGCTGCACCGCTTTCAGGATCGCGTAGTCCCCGCAACCCGGGCACCAGCGGACTTCCTGGTCGGTAACCCAGTCTTTGAGCGTGGTTTCGATTTTTACAGGTGCGTTCATGCCAGCGCTCCTTCGATCGCGGCTTCAAGTTCGGCAATTGTGAAAGGTTGCCCGCTGGTCTTGGTCAACGGTTGTGCATCGATCAGAAACTGGTCGCGCAGCAGGGTCTTGAACTGGCCGGTGTTCATTTCCGGCACCAGTACCGCATCGTAGCCGCGCAGCAATTCGCCCAGATTGGCGGGCATCGGCCAGATGTGACGGACATGGACGTGACTGACATCCACGCCCCTGTCGCGCACACGGCGCACGGCCCGATCCATCAGGCCGTGCGCCGTG
>JANQPE010000137.1 GCA_028289565.1 Parerythrobacter sp. | reverse complement strand
CGTGCCATCGCCGGACGTGGCATGGACGAGCAGAATCATGTGGCCCGTTTGTTCGCCGTCCAGGTTGAAACCGCCCTGCCGCATGCGCTCAAGGACGTGACGATCGCCGACTTTCGTGCGTTCGAGTATCAGTCCGTGGGAGACGAGAAAGCGTTCCAGACCAAGGTTCGACATCACGGTCGCCACGACGCCGCTGCCACGCAACACGCCTTTTTCCGCCATCCGGACGGCAATCTGCGCCATGATCTGATCGCCATCGACCGTCTGGCCCTTTTCGTCGATCACGATCAGTCGGTCGGCATCGCCATCAAGCGCGATGCCGATATCCGCGCCTTCTTCGACCACCTTGTCCTTGATTGCATCGAGGGCTGTGGAACCGACGCCGTCGTTGATATTGGTACCGTTGGGGTCGACGCCGAGAGTCACAATTTCCGCACCCAGTTCCCAGATGGCGGAGGGGGCAACCTGATAGGCGGCCCCGTTAGCGCAATCGACCACCACTTTCAGTCCGTCGAAGCGCGTCTCGTCGCTGACTGATTGCTTGACTGCGTGAATGTAGCGGCCTTGTGCATCGTCGATCCGCCGGGCCCGACCGACCATGGGCGCATCGGCGAGTTCCATGTCGGCCTCGATAGCTGCTTCTATGGCCAGTTCGGCCTCGTCGGAGAGCTTGAACCCGTCGGGTCCGAACAGCTTGATCCCGTTATCCTCGAACTTGTTGTGGCTGGCCGATATCATGACTCCCAGGTCAGCGCGCATTTCGCGCGTCAGGAGCGCGATGGCGGGTGTCGGGAGCGGCCCGGTCATGATCACGTCCATGCCTACGCTGGTGAAACCGGCCACCAGCGCGCTTTCCATCATATAGCCCGACAACCGCGTATCCTTGCCGATCACGACACGATGGCGGTGGTCGCCGCGTAGGAAATGGCGGCCCGCCGCTTGGCCTACCCGCATTGCCGTCGCCGCGGTCATCACACCCTGATTGGTGCGCCCCCTGATCCCGTCCGTACCGAAAAACTTGCGTGCCATGAATGATGCCAGCCCTCGAAATTGCGATTTGCCACGCGCTTCTGGCGCGGTTAGGCCGCGAAGGGAAGGGGAGGCAAGGCGCAATGGCCACAGAACGCAGTGAAACGGGTGAGCTGGTTGCCATCCGGCTGCCGGTCTGGTGGACGTTTGGCGGGCTGGTCGCGGGATTGCTGGCGGGACTGGCCTTGGCGGGCACAAGCGTGCTCGAACCGGTACTGGCGATTACCCAACCCGTTGGCGCCCTGTGGCTGCGTGCCTTGCAGATGACGATCATTCCGCTGGTTGCGGCCCTGCTGGTGATGGGTATCGGACAGATGATTCGGGCTGCCCGGGCCGGGGCGGTGGCGCGACGCATGCTTTGCTGGGTTTTTGCTGTGCTGGTCTTCAGCGGGATCGCCTCGGCGATATTCATGCCGCTGTTGTTGCAAGCCTTCCCGATCCCGGAGGCTGCGTCGAGTTTGCTCAAGACAGGCGAGGTCGAAGCGCAACAAGTGCCGGGAATTGCCGATTTCATCACCTCGCTGATCGCGCCGAATGTGATCGCTGCGGCAGCCGAGACGGCAATGCTGCCGCTGACGATCTTCTTCGCCCTGCTTGCAGTGGCCATTGCACGCCTGCCCGAAAGCCAGCGCGATACGCTGCTCGGGTTCTTCCGGGCGCTCGCGAATGCGATGCTGACCATTATCGGGTGGGTACTATGGGTGGCACCGGTCGGTGTGTTCGCGCTTGCGCTGGGCGTGGCGGCCAGGGCCGGTGGTGGGGCGTTCGCCACGCTGGTCCACTACATTCTGGCGGTTTCGGCCATGGGTACGACCATCTTGGTCGCGGCTTATGCACTTGCCGTGCTTGCCGGTCGGGTCGGCCCGCTACGTTTTACCCGGGCGATGGTGCCGTCGCAGGCGGTTGCCGTCTCCACGCAAAGCTCGCTTGCCAGCCTGCCGGCCATGCTCGACAGTGCCAGGCGGCTCGATCTACGCGAAAGCACCGCCGATTTCGTCCTTCCTTTGGCTGTCGCGATATTCCGGGCGACAAGCCCCGCGATGAACATGGCGGTGGCGATCTATGTCGCGACGCTGGCCGGGATCGAGCTGACGCCCGTTACACTTGCTGCCGGTATTGCCGTCGCGCTGGTCATCAGTGTCGGCTCGGTCAGCCTGCCGGGTTCGATCAGCTTTGTCGTTTCGATCGGCCCCATCGCGCTGGCAATGGGCGTCCCGATCGAACCGCTGGCATTGCTGGTTGCAGTCGAGATGCTGCCGGATATCATGCGGACGCTTGCCAATGTTACCATGAATGTGGCGGTGACAGCCGCCACGGATCGCGGTGGTGGAGAAACGTCCTAGATACGCAACCCATCGACGTGGTATGCGTCGACGGACGTTTAACATCGAACGAATTTCAACACCGGCTACATTAACATCGAATACAGGGAAAATATCCATGGCTTTCAACTTGATCGACCTGCCTTATGCAGATGATGCCCTTGACCCGGCCGTTTCGGCGGAGACCCTTTCGTTCCATCACGGCAAGCATCATCAGGCCTATATCGACAAGATGAGCGCGGCGATTGAAGGTTCGGAGTATGCCGACAAGCCACTCGAGGCGATTATCGCATCGGCGCGCGGCAACAATCAGGGCCTGTTCAACAATGCCGCGCAAAGCTGGAATCACGGTTTCTACTGGCACTCCATGGCGGGTGATGGAGGCAGCCCTTCCGACGAGTTGCAGAGCATGATCGACGCAGCTTTCGGTTCGATTGATGAATTGAAGGGCCAACTCAAGGATCGCGGTGTCGGCCATTTCGCCAGTGGCTGGGTATGGCTGGCCGAGAAGGGCGGAAAGCTGTCGATCGAGGAGACGCATGATGGCGATACGTTGGCCGATGGCGACTTCAATCCGCTACTGACGATCGATGTATGGGAACATGCCTATTACATCGACCACCAGAACAAACGCCCGGCCTATCTCGATGCCGTCCTCGACGGGAAACTGAACTGGCGCTTTGCGTCGGAGAATCTCGCGCGAGGGACGACTTGGACCTATCCGGCCTGATCGATGCCGGTAACATGAGAAAGGCCCGCCGCGGCTTGCCTGTGGCGCGCCTTTCTCATTGAGCCGCTTCGCCGGACGGATTCTCGTCCAACCCAAGCGCCATGAGGTTGGTCGCGAACAGCGGTTCACCGAAGATGAAGCCGATCAGGTTGGGTCGCCCGACATGGTCGAAAAAGGCTGTCAGCATCAGCAGGATCGGCACCGATAGCAAGGCACCGAATACACCCCAGATCCATGAGAAATAGCTGAGCGCGATCAGGATCATCACCGGGTTCATCGTGAAACGCGCGCCGAGGATCGACGGCGTCACGACATTGGATTCAATCGTATGCAGGCCGAGATAGGCAGCAGCGGGTATTATTCCGAGCAGCACCGTATCGGCGGTACCGATACCGAACATGGCCAGCAGCGCTGTCATGGCCAGCGGGCCGATATAGGGCAGGAAATTGAGAATCGCCGCCAGCCCGCCCCACATCACCGGCGCTTCGACGCCGAGCGCCCATGCGCCCAGTGCCACGATCACGCCGACGCCTGCATTGATCCAGGCAACGGTGAGAATATAGGCGGCGACCCGATCCTGCACCTCGCGGATGACGCGCGCCGCCTTGATGCTGGTGCCGAAACTGGTCCGGTCGAACAGCAAGTGGCGCCGCAACCGCACCCGCGCCTCGATCATGAAGAAGGTCATCAGGAAGGTCAGCAAGACTTCGAGTAGCACGCTGGGCGTGGCCAGGGCGAGTTGCTGGAGTACCGAAGGGCTGGCCAGGACGACCTCGCGTGCGCCGGACTGGCCCATCACTTCTGCCAGCCGCTCGTTTGCGGCAGCCAGCCAGGCGAATTCGTCGCGCAATTCGGCAAAGCGCGCGCCGACGCGATCGGCCATTGTGGGCAGGCTGTCGAATAGCGCGATCGCAGGCTGGAGGATCAGTGCCAGAGCCAGCAGGACGATCGCGAAAAAGACGATCAGGGCGATCAGAGAGGCAAGGATATTGGGCAGACCCCATTCGGACAGCTTGTCGGCCAATGGCGAGAGAATGATCGTCAAAACGATTGCCGTCACAACCGGCAGGAACACGACCGAACCGATCGACAATACGAACGGTAATGCCAGGAACAGTCCGAGTCCGAGCAACAGGACGAGGGCTGAAATCAGGCGCAATTCCTGTTCCGCGAATGCTGCTCTGCGTATCTTGCGCGCCGGAGGGGGCGGTGCATGCTTGTCGGGGGTTTTAGCGGTGTCGGTCATGCGCCTCGCAGGTCGAACGGTTTCGGGTAATGCTTGTGGCGTGCCATAAGGCCGCAATCAAGCAATTCGGGCGATGCGCCTTTCCCGACGGGTCGGGCGATAGGTCAATCGACTTGCTTGGCGATTACCGTCTCGCGCGATGCAACACCGTCCAACTCTTCGAGGATGGCACGATGGGCGGCCATGTCGCCCGGCGAACGCCGCGGAATGTTGCCGTTCGCCAGCATCGCGTTAAGCGCCGCGCGTGCGCGTCCGACCCGGCTCTTGATCGTGCCGATCGCACATCCGCATATATTGGCTGCTTCTTCATAGCTGAAACCGCCGGCGCCCACGAGCAGCAGGGCCTCGCGCCGTTCGGGTGGCAGCGTCAGCAACGCACGGTGCATGTCCGACAGGTGGATTGGCCCCTCCTGCCCCGCAGGTGCGGTCAGGATGCGTTCGGCGACCCCTTCGTCATATTCGCCGCGAAAGCGGTTGCGTCGCATGTCGGTAAGATATGCATTGCGCAGGATCACGAAAGTCCAGGCGCGCATGCTGGTTCCGGGTTCGAAACGGTCTTGTGCCGACCACGCCTTCATCAATGTTTCCTGCACCAGATCATCGGCCATGTCCGGTCGTCCGCACAAGCCACGGGCAAAGGCACGCAAATGCGGCACGACCTCGGTCAGTTCGTGCTTGAATTCTGCCTTTTCTGCGGCTGTCCGCCTTTTTTTGACCATCAGGGCTTGTTGTCCAGTTTCGACAGCAAATCCTTGAATGTATCGGGCACGGGTTCATCTAGCACCGAATCGTAGAACCGGCGCAAGCCATCGGCCCATTCGGGCTTTGTCTCACCATCCATGGCGCCAGCTCCCTTGCCGGTCTTGCTGCTGTTGTCGTTCCTCATCCGGATACCTGACATTGTTACTATTGTGCGCGTCGTGCAAGCCATCCCTCAGTCTGCACGATGCGGAAATTGGCGGTATTCATGGGAAACGATGAGCGGGTTTCTTGGTTCCGCCACCGGATCAGAGGGTTTTCTCGAAGATCGCGTATTCGCGGTTGACCGAACTGTCGATTGCGTCGGCAATCGCGACCATTCCCTTGTTGTCGTCGAGTATCCAGCCGATTTCCGCCCGCTCCGACTGGAATGCTGCAACGGCGTTCTTGCGGATCTGGCTGATCATCATGAAGGCCAACTGGCTTGCGAGGCGCGAATTGTGCAGTTCCTTGAGCACGCCCATCAGCGGCACCCGCATTCCCGACTTTGTCGGCTTGCGCAGCCAGCGGAGCAAGTGGAACCAGCCGAAAGGGAGCAGCTTTCCGTTTACTCGCTTGAGTACCCCGTTCACGTCCGGGAAGGTCAGCATGAAGGCGACCGGCGAGCCATCCACTTCGGCAATCATGTTGATTTCCGGATGGATGATCTGTTTCAGCTTCTTGCCCGCATAGGCGATCTCGGCCTCGGTAAAGGGCACGAAGCCCCAATTGTTCGACCAGGCGTCGTTGAGGATCGAGAGCACGATCTCGACTTCCTCGTCCCAGCGAGTCGGGTCGACCTGACGGATCCGGATCCGGTCGTTGCGCTCTCCCGACTTGACGATGCGCCGGACCAGCGGCGGGAAGTCATGAGTGACGTCCAGGTCGTAGGTCAGGAGGCTTTTCGCCTTGGCGTATCCGGCGCGTTCGATCCACTCGCGATAATGTTGCGGATGATGGCCCATCATGATCATCGGCGAATGGTCATGGCCATGTACCAGCAGGCCAGGTTCCTCCCATATCGACATCGATATCGGGCCGAGGGAGCGGGTCATGCCCTGTTCGCGCAACCACCCTTCGGCAGTTTGGAGCAAGGCTTTGCCCACGGCTTCGTTGAAGGCATCAAAATAGCCGAAATTGCCCGTACCCGGCCCCATCCCCTGTTCAGCGGGAATTTTCAGCGCCAGTTCGTCGATATGCGCCGAGATTCGCCCGACTGGTTCGCCTGCGCGGGTAGCGATGAACAACTGGACGCGGGCGTGACCGAAGAACGGATTCTTGTCCGGATCGATCAGTTCGAGCATTTCCGATCGCAATTGCGGCACTGCATGCGGCACACGTGCGGCCATGGCGCGGCCAAGGTCGACAAAGACCTCTCTTTCGGCCTTGTTGTTGACGGGTCTGATCTTTATCTGGGCGTCGCTCACAATGGATCCCTGTTCAGCTCCGGTTCCTCCTGTGAGGGCAATTTGCCTCAAGTCAAGCAAGCCAGTCGATTACTCTGGTAGAGAGTCCTCGTTTGTCCTTTCCATCAGAATCGCGGTAAGGACCCAACACACGGCGAAAGACCATGGAAAAGACAATCGATCCCACCCACGTTCCAGCAGTCGCCACCACGGTTAGCGGCTGGCATGCGCAATTTCCCGATGACAAGGACATGCTGCGCGCGGCTCGCGACCTGACCAAGGACCTGGATGAAGCCAGGGCGGGCATCTACTGGCCCGATATGTTGGCATCCGCCAGTGTGGGCTATGGCGCGATTGCCGGGGCGATCCTGGTCGAACCGATGGCGCTGAAGGTTGCACTGGGTTTCATCGCATCGCTCACACTCTATCGCGCCCTGATGTTCATCCATGAATTGACCCACATCCACAAGAACGCACTGCCTGGCTTTCGCGCAGCCTGGAACCTGGTGGTCGGGATTCCGTTGCTGACACCGTCCTTCATGTATGAAGGCGTTCACACACTGCATCACAAACGCACGCAATACGGAACGATCGAAGATCCCGAATATTTGCCACTCGCGCTGATGAAACCCTGGAGCCTGCCAGCTTTCGTCCTGATCGCTATCCTTGCGCCGCCGGCGCTGATGATCCGTTCGGCCCTGCTGATCCCGCTCGGCATTGTTGTGCCGCCGGTGCGCAAATTCGTATGGGAACGGGCATCCTCGCTTTCGATCAATCCCGACTTTCGCCGCAAACCACCGACCGGTGTTTTGCAGCGACGCGTATTCTGGCAGGAGCTGGGCGTCTTTGTCTGGTCCTGGCTGCTCATCGGCAGTATTTTTGCATGGGGGTGGGTGCCCCTGCTAACCGCGTTGGCCATCCTCTCGGTCACCGCTCTGCTGAACCAGTTGCGTACCCTTGTCGCCCATTTGTGGGAGAACGAGGGCGAAGCAATGACGGTGACCGCACAGTTCCTCGATTCGGTTAATGTCCCCCCGCCGGGATTTGTCGCCGAAATCTGGGCACCTGTCGGCCTTCGCTATCACGCGCTGCATCACCTGATGCCGTCAATGCCCTATCACTCGCTGCCCGAGGCGCATCGCCGTCTCAATGCCAAGCTGGGCGCGGCTTCCACCTATCAGGGTGCGAACCATCCCGGCATGTGGACGCTTGTCGCGCGGATCGCGCGCAGTACGATGATCTCGCGGCCGCAACGCAAGCGTTAGGCCTGGTCGAAAAACCGGATCATGGCGCAGCGCCGGTCGCGAGGCAGCGCGGCTTCGCTGATGCGGATGGCGGCATCTCTACAGCCGCGAGCGACGGTTCCGTGCGAAGCAACTCCGCGGCGTTCTCTTCGTTTTCGTGGAAAGCTTCGCCGTCCTCGGTGCGGGCCAGCCTAATCGACCACTCGCTCATTCCTCGGTTCGGATCAGAATGGTTTCGCCGACCAGCAGGAACAGGAGAAACGGTCCCCATGCTGCCAGAAATGGCGGGTAGCCTCCGAAACTGCCCATCGCCAGCGCGGCGTTGTCCACCACGAAATAGGCGAAACCCATGGCCATGGCGATAATCGCGCGCACGAACAGTGCGCCCGATCGCGCGAGACCGAAGGCCGCTATCGCACCTAGCAAGGGCATCAGCATTGCGGAAAGCGGTCCGGCAAGCTTGTGCCACCATTTCGCCCGCAATTCACTGGTTCTCCGCCCGACGTTTTCATATGCTTCGATCGAGCGTGACAGTTCGAAAAACCCCTGTGCATCGGGATCTACGCTTTCCAGTTCGATCTGTGCCGGAGAGATGCCTTTGCCGACCACCAATTCTGCATCGGTTTCCGTGTCCGCGCTCGAGACATCGAAACGGCTGACATCTTCGAGTTTCCAACCCGGGCCGGCATAGGTAGCGCGGGTGGCGCGCACCTGTTGTGAAAGCGAACCACCCTGGCTGCGTTCATACCAGGTCACGCCGGTCATGCGGATGCCGTCCCCGCGTCCGGAGAGGGTGGTTGCAGTCAGGATGTGGTTCCCATCGATGAGATAGACATTGCTGCGTATGCCCGATTCCCGCGGGACAGGGCCGAATTCATTCCCCTCCCAGGCCTTGAGGGCGGCCGTTGCGCGCGTCACCACACGCTCGTTGAACGCAAAACTGATCGCTGCGACGACGGTGGCTGTCAGCAATAGTGGGGCCAGGACCTGATGGGCGGAAAGCCCGGCTGCCTTCATTGCGATCACCTCGCTGTTCTGATTCAGCGTGATCAGAGTGATGATCGTCGCCAGCAATACCGAATAAGGTAGAAAGCGGGCGACCAATTGGGGGACGCGCAGCGTGACATAGGTCCACAGTTCCGCCTGGCCGTTGCCCTCAACGGCGAGAATCTCGCCGCTCGTGCTGAGCAAGTCGAGCATCATCAATACGAGCACGAGGATTGCGAGCATGGCTGCGATCCGCACCACGAACAGCTTGGCCAGATAGAGCGTCAGCGTGCGCGAAGGGAAGAAGTCGAGCTGCATGCAGGCTCTTATTCCGCCGGAGCCATTGCCAGGTCGCGCTGTTGCTTGCGGCCGAACAGTTTGCGCAACTTCTTCGATAGCTTGTCGAACATCGTTTCGAGCGCGCCAATAGCTTGTCCGCCGGGTACGTGCGCGACACGATAATACATCCACAAGATAAGCACGGCGAAGAGCACGAAGGGACCCCATAAGGCAATTATCGGATCCATTCGGCCAAGCGCTGCGATATCCTCTCCATACTGGTTGACCTTGTGATAGGAGACGACCAGCACGATCGACACGAATACGCCCAGCGCACTGGTCGATCGCTTGGGCGGGATCGCCAGCGCCACGGCCAGGAGCGGCATCAACAGCATCATGACGACCTCGACAAGACGGAAATTGAAACTGGCCTGGCTGGCATCGCGCTTGGCCTCGGTTTCGTTTTTGCTCCAGCCGATCCTGAGCAGCTCGGGTAGGATGTATTCACGCTCGGCGTCACCGCGTTCGCGAAACTCCTCGACCCGGGGCAGATCGATCGGCAGGTCGTGGCGGGTGAAACTGAGCACGCGCGGCGTGGTGCCTTCACCGCCGGTATCCTGCACGATGGTGCCGTCGGTCAGTCGCAGGATGATCGTATTGGGATCGTCGCGCGTCGCCATGAAGCTGCCTTCGCTGGCGGAGATGGAAAGAACCTGGCCCTTGCTGTTTGCGACACGGGCGAAAATGCCCTGCAAACGCCGCCCATCGTCTTCGCTGGCTTCGATGCGCAGCGCCATCCGATCCTTGAGCGTAGTGAATTCACCGACCTTGATCGAGGCACCGAGCGCCCCGGATCGCAATTCGTATTCGAGCTGCTCGTAATAATACCGGCTGACCGGCTGAATATAGAATACCAGCGCCACATTCACCGCCATTAGCAGCAGGGTAATGAGATAGGGCACTCGCAACAGTCGCCAATAACTCTGTCCGACTGCACGCATCACATCCAGTTCGCTCGATGTTGCCAGCTTGCGAAAGGCCAGCAGGATGCCGAGCAACAGACCGAGCGGGATAGCGAGGCTGGCATATTCGGGAATAAGCGCGCCGAGCATCTTGAACACGACGCCGATCGGCCCGCCTTCGACTGCCACGAAATCGAACAACCGCAGCATCTTGTCGAGCAGTAGCAGTGACGCCGCAAGCGCGAACACCCCGAGCATCGGCATGATCACCAAGCGGAAAATATAGCGGTCTATCGAGGGGATGAATC
>JANQPE010000129.1 GCA_028289565.1 Parerythrobacter sp. | reverse complement strand
CGCTCGATTTCCTGCGCAACGGCGCGGCATCGTGCACCGCCATTTCCGGCAGCGGCCAGCGCACGCAAAGCATTGCACCGCGGCGCGAGATCCTGCAGCCCGATATCCCGACCACGGCACAGCGCGAAGTGCCCGGGCTGTTCTAGGAAGCACGACCAGTGGCACGCGAATATACCAGCTTCACGACCTTCTGGCCGTTCTACCTGCGCGAGCATTCCAGGCCAGCCACAAGGGCACTGCATTACCTCGGGACCACGCTGGTCGTCGCGATCGCCTTGTTCGCCGCCGTCACGGGCCGCTGGATATTGTTCGCGGCATTACCCGTCGCGGGCTATTTCTTCGCCTGGCTTGCCCATTTCGCGGTCGAGAAAAACCGCCCGGCGACCTTCACTTATCCGCTCTGGAGTCTCATCGCCGATTTCAGGATGTGGGCGCTGTGGCTGGTCGGCCGGCTGGGGCCGGAGTTGGAGCGTGCCGGCGTCAGGGATTCTCCGGCCCGGTAAAAGGCTGGCGATCGGTCCAGGCGCACCCATGGCGCTGCTCATCGCCGATCATGAGTGTGACCGCATAGGGATAAGTCCGGTCGGACATCGTATCGTCGCAATCACCCAGCGTAATCGTCATATCGAATGACCGGCCGTCGAGCATGCCGGAAAAGCCAAGGCCGTTGTTTCCCGCAAACCGTTCGACCACGATGACCGCGCCGTCGATATTGTCCGGGGTGGTATAGGTCAGGCTTTCGCCAGTCACGTCGCCGCCCCAGAACGGCTCGTTGCCGCCGAACCGGATCGTCTCGCCCGGCGCGATCGCATCGAAATTGGCCACGCGCTCCGGATTTCCGGCGCCCGGCTGACAGGCGGCGAGAGCGAAAGATGCCAGCGACAGCGGCAGCAATAGTATGGGCCAGGACGGTTTTTCCATATCTGCTAGCCTGCCCCCTGCCCGTTCCGCGGACAAGAAGACGGGCATGCGAGCGCTATTCCGCCGGTTCGGTCTGCGCCGCTTCCTCGCGCGCGGCGGCTTCGGCGGCGCGTCTCGCGGCGCGTTCCTTCTCCGCCTGTTCGCGATCGTGCGCGACCTTGCGCGCCTGCTCGGCAAGCCCGCGCCAAGTCTGTTCCGACCGGAGTGCCCGTTCGCGGACATTCTCAAGCGTCGCCGCTTCCGCCTCCGCGGCGGCTTCCTTTGCCCTGGCATCGTAGAATTCGAAAGTCTGGCTCATGGCAGGTCTCCTGCTATTCGTATCGGTGGGGATGGCCGGACCGACCATCCCGAATATTGTTCATACGTCGGTCGGCGATTGACGGGTCAACGGCGCTTGCATGCCGTTCTAGCAGGGCAAACCACAGGTTCGGGCCACAAGTTCAGGCCACGGGTTCGGGCACGCGCCGGTTCGTCAGGGGAAGGGAAATCGTCGTCCGGTTGCGCCTGTTTCCGGGGGTTCCGGGTGCAAGCGGCGGCAAGCCGGATTTCGAAATCCGTCGCAAGTTTCGACGTCAGCGCGAACCGCCTAGCACGGCCTTGCCCGTTCGCCTAATGCAATCTCGGCAGGTCGGAAGCGCGCGCCGCTTAGGCCGCTCAGTCCTTCACGATGAACGTGACCTTCAACGTGCAGCGCCATTCGGTGATGTCGCCGTTCACAACCGTCGCCTTGGTATCCTTCACCCACACACTCTGGATATCGTCGATCGTCTTGGACGCACGCTTCACCCCTTCGCGCACGGCATCCTCGATACCGGTCGGTGAAGAGGAAATGATTTCGGTGACTTTGGCTACGGACATGAAGGCTTCCTTTTTCAAGCAGTCGACATTGGACCAAGCGCCAGCGGGCCGGTTTGTTCCGAAAACAGCAGCCGGGCGCAGGGTGACAAAGGTTACATTCTGTCACTTTGCGTCACCTTCGTCAAGCCCCTGTAAATATGACATAATATCGGAATTCGAAAATGATTACGGACAATAGGCGCGGATGCCGCAGGCAAGATCGAAGGTCTGTCCCTTGAGCTGCGCGCGCAGGCGGTAGGACGACTGGCGGTGCATCCCGACCGATCTGGCGGCAGCGGTGACGGAATGCGTGACGGAAAGCTGGCGCAGGAGTGTGCGGCGGCGAGCGATGGGGTGGCGGGTGAGGCGGGGAGAGGGAGCCGGATGTTTCCGCCACATCGCCTTGCCATCCGCGCGGGCGGGCGGGCTTCGAAGGCGCCCCTTATCCCGCCATTGCAATCGAATAACAGACTTTCAACAACTCGTCCGGATTACATCTTGCCTATAGGAAAGTTTTAAGCTCATTTAGAACAAGATGTTCGGAGGTTGTTACTTATGCAGTCCGTGAAAATTGACGTATTTTTTTCATGCTCTTTCCGGGATGAAGACAAAGAAGTGAACGACTACTTCATCGGTGTTTGCAATGCATTGGATTTGGCCCCCACGAATGTTGATGGGGGCTCATCAAAAATCCCGCCCGAGGAGGCAAAGCGCCAAATTACCGAAGCCCAGGCGCTGATCGCGGTTTGCACGAAACGGGATGAGATGAAGGATGGGCGTTATCATATGCCCCAAGCGGTCCATGACGAGATATCCTTTGCATTCGGGATTGGAACGCCCGTGCTCCTTTTCGTGGAGGATGGCGTGGTTCTGGAAGGCTTCAAGCAGAACTTCGGTACATACTCTTCCTTCGAACGCGCAAAAATACTTGATCCTGCCGTCATAGAAAAAACCGTTCGCGACATTCACAGGTTGAAACTGGACGTTCTTGGGCCGCATCAATTGGGCACGAATATGGGAATGTCAGACGCGATTGCCGAATTTGTTTATCATTCCGTCGAACTGAAATCCTGCGGCAGTGACTATATCTGGGAATATTCGACCGCGAAAAAACTCGTGTTCCAGCATGAATCCAAACGAAGATTCCCATTCCACATCTGGACCGAAGCCCCGACCGACTTGCCCGACAGCGCGCCTCCGATCGAATGGACCTGTCACCTTAAATCATCCAGCAACGACATAGAAATATTCGATGAAGTCGAGGAGCATTCGCCCAGAGTCATTCGCGGCCTCCTAAAACTCCTGCCGCACCCTCAAAAAGATGATTTTATCGAGTACGA
This sequence comes from Parerythrobacter sp., assembly GCA_028289565.1. Lineage (GTDB taxonomy): Bacteria > Pseudomonadota > Alphaproteobacteria > Sphingomonadales > Sphingomonadaceae > JANQPE01. Next base: position 4,592 of record JANQPE010000129.1, on the reverse strand, counting down.
AACGCATGTTGCATCCCGTTATCTGAACTCGGTCTGGAAAGATGAAGTCAACGATGGCCAAGTTGTCCATCTGGACGATGGAGATTACTCATGCGTGGATGGCCTGATATTCACTCATCGCACCAAGAGGGCGGTTATCGAATTTCGCTTCGACAGAAAGTACAGGCTGAAATGTGAAAACATCCGCACTTTCGTCGCGAGTTATACCTCGGGAATGGATTACGAGGTACCTTCGGAAGAAGAAAGAGCGAAGGTGACCAAGGAAGATTTCGCGGGAAGCGCCTGCGTGCGGATTGAGATAGAAAGCCCGCTCCCCGGGCACTTTTACGGCGTTGCGTGGGAGCCGCTGGAACGACCTCTGAACGACCCGGAGAAATATCCGGATAAGGAGTAAGGGGCATCACGAAAAATCGATCGCCCTGTCCATGCGGTTGCGGCGCCTGTCCCTTTCATCCGCCCTGGTCGACCGGGAGATACAAATCCCCGCCATCGCGGTATTTCTCGCTCATCTCCTCCATCCCCTTCTCCGCATCCTCGGGCGAAGCGGCGATAAAGCCCTCCGCGTCGGTGTTCTGCTTCGCCGCGAATTCCCGCACTTCCTGACTGATCTTCATCGAGCAGAATTTCGGGCCGCACATGGAACAGAAATGCGCGGTCTTGGCACCTTCCGCCGGCAGCGTCTGGTCGTGATATTGCTCGGCGGTGTCGGGGTCGAGCGAGAGGTTGAACTGGTCGCGCCAGCGGAATTCGAAGCGTGCCTTCGACAGCGCGTCGTCGCGAACCTTGGCGGCCGGGTGCCCCTTTGCGAGATCGGCGGCATGGGCGGCGAGCTTGTAGGTCACCACGCCCACTTTCACGTCGTCGCGGTCGGGAAGGCCAAGATGCTCCTTGGGAGTGACGTAGCAGAGCATCGCGGTGCCGTACCAGCCGATCTGCGCCGCGCCGATGCCGCTGGTGATGTGGTCGTAACCCGGCGCGATATCGGTCACCAGCGGCCCAAGCGTGTAGAACGGCGCCTCGCCGCACACCTCAAGCTGCTTGTCCATGTTCTCCTTGATCTTGTGCATCGGGACATGACCCGGCCCCTCGATCATCACCTGCACGTCCCGCGCCCAGGCGCGCTTGGTCAGCTCGCCCAGTGTGTAGAGCTCGGCGAACTGCGCTTCGTCGTTCGCATCGGCGATCGAACCGGGGCGCAATCCGTCGCCGAGCGAATAGGCGATGTCGTAGGCGGCGCAGATTTCGCTGATCTCGTCGAAATGCTCGTAGAGGAAGCTTTCCTTGTGATGCGCGAGGCACCATTTCGCCATGACCGAGCCGCCACGGCTGACGATCCCGGTGACCCGCTTGGCCGCCATCGGCACGAAAGGCAGGCGCACGCCGGCATGGATGGTGAAATAGTCGACGCCCTGTTCGGCCTGCTCGACCAGCGTGTCGCGGAAGATCTCCCACGTCAGCTCTTCGGCGACGCCACCGACTTTCTCAAGTGCCTGGTAGATCGGCACGGTGCCGATGGGGACAGGGCTGTTGCGGATGATCCATTCGCGCGTGTCGTGAATATTGCGGCCGGTGGAAAGGTCCATCACCGTGTCCGCGCCCCAGCGGATCGCCCAGACCATCTTGTCGACTTCGGAGGCAACGTCGGACGCAACGGCGCTGTTGCCGATATTAGCGTTGATCTTGACCAGGAAGTTGCGCCCGATCGCCATCGGCTCGCTTTCGGGGTGGTTGATGTTGGACGGAATGATCGCCCGACCCCGCGCCACTTCGTCGCGGACGAATTCAGGTGTAATGATGTCCGGAATCGCCGCGCCCCAGTCCTGCGCTCCCTCGCGGTTCGCCGCGATCAGCTCCACCGCCATTTCGCGCCCCAGATTCTCACGCTCGGCGATATATTCCATCTCGGGCGTGACGATGCCGCGACGAGCATAATGCATCTGTGTGACATTCGCGCCGGCCTGCGCACGCAGAGGCTGCTTGACGACGTTGGGGAAGGCCGGGACGCCGCCGCTGCGATCCGGCCCCGAAGATCCAGGATGCCGACCGTTATCTTCCGGCCTCACTTCGCGCGCGTCGTATACCTCGACATCGCCGCGGGCCATGATCCATTCGCGGCGCTTCGCCTCCAGGCCGCGCTCGATATCGATCGTGATATCGGGGTCGGTATAGGGGCCGGAGGTATCGTAGACCCGCACGCTCGGCTCGCCACCTTCGAGATCGATCTCGCGCATCGCGACACGGATGCCGCTACCGGTGCGCGCACCGACATGGACCTTGCGGCTGCCGCGAATCGGCCCGGTGGTGACGCCGATGTCGAATTTGGAATTGATGTCGGCCATGGTTGTTACAGTCCTTCCGGTGAGACGGGTGGAGCGGTGCCGGCAAGGCCCGCGATGAGGAGGAATGCGCCAACAGCCATCGTGGCGATGGCGAAGGGGCGCACGAATTGGAGCATGCCTTCGGCGATGCGCAGCAGGAACTGGGGAAACGCCAGGGCGATCATGCCTTCGACCAGCGCGGCGAAACCGAACAGAGAGACAAGAAACGCAACCGGGTCGCTCCAGTGATGATGCAGCACGGTCATGACCGCGCCGATCACGAAGGTGACGACTCCGGCGAGGTAGGTCAGGCCCGGATTGGCGCGAAAGTTCTCAAGCATGTCGAGCCACAGCTTCGGCTTCGCGAACCCGCCAAGCCCGGCGGCGAGCATGTAGGCACCGGTCAGCACGGCGAGATGCAGCGTCGTGGCGCTCGAAACCGCAAGCATGTCATACTCCTCGCTCTGCCGGCGAGAAGGGAACGCGGTTTCCTGGCTGGTTGCCGCCCGCTCCCTCCGCCGGTGCTAGCCGGTTCAGGTTCGACGGGTCGGGCGGCGCTTATCCCGCCCCTCTCAGCCACAAGCTGGCTCCCCGGGGAAACGAATTCCTAGGCGTATCGGGCGCGGTTGTCGAGCCGGTCGGAAACGGCGCTCCATTCGCCGCGGTCGGCAGCTAGATCCGCAGTTCCGCCGCAACGATCAGGCCGATGCCGATCAGGATGGAAAGAATCGCCCACAGACGCGGGGCAGCACCCATCAGCCGCTTGGCGAAGGCAATAAACCAATCGCCCACTGCGAGAAACAATGCACCTTCGACCACCATCCAGGCGCCGACGATCTTGACTGCATGGAGCATCCAGTCGGCCCGTCCCCACGGTTCGATCAGGTAGAGCGCGGTGCCGATCGCGATGCAGACAAGGCCGGTGAGGAAGCGCAAGGCGGGCAATTGGTGGAGATTCCCAGCCATGCGCTCCCAGAAACCGGGAGAGCGCAATTCGCCGATACCGGCCGCCAAGGCATAGATCCCGAAGGCCAGCACGATCCAGGCGGGATAATCGAATTCGGTAACCATGGCGCATCTCCTCGCTGCACGCCGGGCGCACGGATCGAGTGAGTGTTAGAGAGCTGTGTCCGCCCTCTCCGCACAAGCGCGCTCCCGGGGGATGGAAAAGTTCTAGGCGCCCGCGCAAGCTCCGTCCAGATCAGGTCCGGATGGCATTCCATGCCAGGCCTGCCCGTACCGGGTCGGCAAGGACGAACGGACATGCTGTCCGGCAAGCTCGCCCCTGCCTGTCGGTAACGGCTTAATCGGCCGCCCGGCCTGCCAGCATCCAGGCCGCGATGGCGGCAAACACTGTCGCGGCGGTACCGGTCGCGCCAGCCGCATAGACCACGCCGTCTTTCCCCATCAGCATCCCGACGAGATTGACCGCGATCGCTGCCAGCCCGGTCAGGGCGGCCAAGCCGCCGACGGCCTTCGTTCCCGCGCGCTCCTCGCGCAACAATGCCGTACCGAAAACGATGCCGGCCACGCCGACCAGCACCTTGCCGGCGAAATAGAAGAAAAACGCTCCTGCAAGCACGGCTTCAAAAGCCGGGGCAAGCGCCTCGCCTGCATCGGTCAGAGGTCCGAACATCGCCAGACCCATGCCGGTCTGGACTACGTTGAACAGGCCGTAGATCGAGAGCGCTGCCCAGCCCAGCGCGCCGCCGGCACCGCGTACAAGCGGAATCAGCGCCAGCACCGTGATCGCAAGGAAGGCGGTCGCTTCGACCGACCAGATCATCGCCCCGGTAAGAGTATCGCCCTTGAGCGTGATATAGGCGATCTGGGTCAGCACCATGAGACCCATTGCAAGCGCAACCAGCCGGGCCGCGCGTGATACGGTTATTTCCATTGTCAGTCCCCTGTAACAAGCAGCAATGCCGCTATTCCTTCCTGTTCGCCCTAGCACAGGAGAGGGTTACAGGAACAACCGAAAATCATCGAGGGCGCAAGCTGCGTGGCGATGGCCCGCGGCGGATGGTGGACAGCGAACAGGGCAGAACCCGGCGTCAGCCCTTCCTACTCGCGATCCAGTCGTCGATTTTCTTCTCCAGCACCGGCAGCGGCAAGGCGCCCGTCCCCAGCACCTGCGCGTGGAAATCCTTGATGTCGAAATCGTCGCCCAGCGCGGTTTCGGCCCTGCGACGCAATTCCTGGATCTTGAGCGCTCCGACTTTGTAGGCCAGCGCCTGCGTCGGGATGGCGATATAGCGTTCGACCTCCGCCGTC
>JANQPE010000128.1 GCA_028289565.1 Parerythrobacter sp. | reverse complement strand
GGAGTCAGCCGCAAGGTCCGGATAGCGACGTTGAAGGCTGCATCGCCATCCGGTCCGATCCGCCCGATTGCACCGCAATAAGGCCCGCGCGGATCGCGTTCGACGTTGCGAATCAGCTCCATCGCACGAATCTTGGGTGCCCCGGTAATCGATCCGCAGGGAAAGATCGCGCGCACCAGATCGATTGCGTCCTTGCCATCAAGCAATTTCGCATGGACGGTCGAAACCATCTGGTGAAGAGTGGGATAGCTTTCGACCGCGAACGGTTTTTCGACCGTCACGCTACCCGGTTCGGCGACACGCGACAGGTCGTTGCGCATGAGGTCGACGATCATCAGGTTTTCGGCCTTGTCCTTGACCGATCCGGCAAGCTCCTCGGCGAGCGCGCGATCCTCCTCCCCGTTGCGCCCGCGCGGTCGGGTCCCTTTCATCGGCTTGACCTTGGCGGCATTGCCGCGGAGCGAAACGAACAGCTCGGGCGACAGGCTTAGCAACCAATGCATGCCGTCGAACAGTATTCCGCCATAACCGGCGCGCGCCGCCGGTCGCAGCGCGGCATAGAGCGCCAGCGGATCGCCACGATAGGAACCTGCGAGCGGGAATGTCAGGTTGGCCTGGTAGATATCACCGGCACGGATCGCTTCCTGCAATGTCTCGAACGCTTCGGCATACCCGCCTGGACTGAGTTGGGGTTCGAGCGGGCCGAGCGAAGCCTCGCCCTCGCCCTGTCCTGCGAGCCATGCATCGGTTTGCGCTGGGGACAGTACTCGCTCTTCCGCAAACAGCCCGAGCCAGACCAGCGGCCCGGTCGCCCCCGTTATGGCCGCGGCGAGCGGCATCAGTTTCGGTTCGAGCGCCAGGCCGGCTTCATAGGCAATGAACCCCGCCAGCGATCCGCCGCTTTCGCGCCGCGCGGCATCGGCCGCAAGCAGCACCGGTTCGACCTCTTCGGGCCGGCGAGCGATGAAGATGGCCCCGGGATTCTCGAACAGATGCGCGTCCGCGGCATCCCGGTCACGCGCATCGTCGAGCAATATGAAGGGTTTCTTCTCTCCCATTCCGACCGCCTTAGCCGCTTGGCGCGTCAAGTCGAGATGCTTGACCCTTCTCTCGCCACTGGCCACTGTCGCGGACAGCAGCGGATACGGAGTGTGAATTTCGATGGGTGAAATCTTTCTTGGCTTAGCAAAGAATGGGGCCGGCAATGGCGAGAGGCAATATCTCGATCTTGGCCGGGCCAATCGTCATGGGCTGATCGCGGGTGCGACCGGCACCGGCAAGACGGTGACCCTGCAAGGTATGGCGGAAAGTTTCTCGGCTCATGGTGTCCCGGTATTCGTCGCCGATGTGAAAAGCGACCTGGCGGGTATTTCCATGGCTGGCTCGTCGACCTTCAAGCACGCTGACAAGTTGGAAGGCCGTGCCAAGGAGCTGGGCATGGACGATTATGCCTATTCGGATAATCCGACGATTTTCTGGGACTTGTACGGTGAACAGGGCCATCCGGTCCGGACGACCATTTCGGAAATGGGGCCGTTGCTGCTTGCCCGCCTGCTCGACCTCAACGAGACGCAGGAAGGCGTACTCCAGATCATCTTCCGCCATGCTGATGACGAGGGCCTTTTGCTGCTCGATTTCGAGGATTTGCAGTCGATCCTCGCCTGGGCTTCGGCGAATGCAAAGGAGCTGAGCGGTAAATATGGCAATGTCAGCAGGCGGAGCGTGGGGGCGATCCAGCGCCAGCTCTTGAGCTTCGAGGCACAGGGTGCGGACCAGTTCTTCGGTGAACCCGCACTGGAAATCGACGACTTCCTGAAAACCGACGAGGAAGGCCGGGGCTATATCAACGTGCTTGCCGCCGACAGGCTGATGCGCAGCCCCAAGCTTTACGCGACATTCCTGCTGTGGTTGCTCGCCGAGCTGTTCGAAAGCCTCCCCGAGATAGGTGATCCGGAGAAGCCCAAGCTGGTCTTCTTCTTTGACGAGGCGCACCTGCTGTTCGACGATGCGCCCAAGGCGCTGGAAGAGAAGATCGAGCAGGTCGTGCGCTTGATCCGCTCGAAGGGTGTCGGCGTGTTCTTCGTGACGCAAAACCCGATCGATATTCCCGAAGAGGTGGCCGGCCAGCTCGGCAACCGGGTACAGCATGCATTGCGCGCCTTCACTCCGCGCGACAAGAAAGCAATCAAGGCGGCGGCCGATACGTTCCGCATCAATGAAGAGCTCGACGTTGAGGAAGCGATTACCGAATTGCGGGTCGGCGAGGCATTGGTTTCGACGCTGATGGAAGACGGAGCGCCGTCGATCGTCCAGCGTACCTTGATCAAGCCACCACGCAGCCGGCTCGGCCCGGTAACGAAGAAAGAGCGTGCGATCGTACAGTCGATCTCGCCCGTGGAGGGTAAATACGACGAGGAAGTCGATCGCGAAAGCGCCGAGGAAGTGCTGGCGCAAAAAGCGGCGGATGCCGCCGAAACCGCCAAGGAAGTCGAAGAAAAGGGCGAGGAGGAAGTCCGCAAGCGGCCTCGCAAGACCA
>JANQPE010000127.1 GCA_028289565.1 Parerythrobacter sp. | reverse complement strand
CGAGTCAGGCGCTCGCTTCGGTAACGGCTGCGGCTGTCGCCGACTCTGCCGGGGGCTCTTCCAGCGCGCCGACGTCATCACCCGATTGCGCGACCGCACCGCCGCGCCCGGCAACGGCGGCATCGCCGATGGCTTCGCAATAGAGGCGAACCGCCCGGCTGGCATCGTCATTGCCCGGAACCGGGAACGCGATCCCCGACGGGTCGACATTGGTATCAAGGACGGCAACGACCGGGATGCCAAGCACGTTGGCTTCCTTGATCGCCAGCTCTTCCTTGTTCGCGTCGATCACGAACATCACGTCGGGCGTGCCGCCCATGTCGCGAATGCCACCAAGCGAAAGTTCGAGCTTGTCGCGTTCGCGCGTCAGTTGGAGAACTTCCTTCTTGGTCAGCCCCGAGGTCTCGCCGGAAAGCTGTTCCTCAAGCATCTTGAGACGCTTGATCGACTGGCTGATCGTCTTCCAGTTGGTGAGCATACCGCCCAGCCAGCGGTGATTGACGAAATGCTGGCCCGACCGCTTCGCCGCTTCGGCGATCGGCTGCTGCGCCTGGCGCTTGGTCCCGACGAACAGCACCTTCCCGCCTGCACGGACGGTCTGCTCGACGAAATCGAGCGCACGCGCGAACAGCGGCACGGTCTGTGAGAGATCGATAATGTGGACACCGTTGCGAGCGCCGAAAATATACGGCTTCATCCGCGGGTTCCAGCGGTGGGTCTGGTGGCCGAAATGCGCGCCGGCCTCGATCAATTGCTGCATGGTGACGGTAGTGTCCGCCATAAGTCGTTCCTTTCCGGTTATGCCTCTGGGAAACTCAGAACCGTGAGGAGATCCCTCTGCGGCACCGGTATGAGCGTTTCCCATGTGAATTTTCGCCTTGCTTCCACAACGTTCCAACATCCCGGATTCGCAGCGAAGGCGGCCGTCTAGCGACGACGCCGCGGAAAATCCACCCTCAATTCTTCGGTCAAGCAAATCCCGGTACGATTTTGCTTGACAAATAGGAACAAAGCATGAACATTACTGCGTATCGAGGAGAAACGAATCGTTATCCCGCGGTTTTCACCCCGATTTCCACAGCCTGCCAACAGGGCTGTGCCCAGATGAGAAAGACATGACCATGATCGCCTTTGCTCTTTTCGCCCTTTTTGCAGCCATCGCCATTGCTTCGGCAATCGTCCTGGCGGATAGCGGCCTGCGCGGCTTCAACGCCTTTCGCAGGCTACAGGGCGAATTGGCGGCACAAGCAGCCGACGGAGCCGATACGGGCGACATCCGTCGCCCGCGCCAGAATCCGGTCAGTCCGGGAGGTGTCCGGTATCGGCCCGGGCAGGTGAGGCCGCTGCGCGCTGCTGCTTGATCCGCCCGTACCGGAACAGACCATATGGCATGAGCAGCAAGTAGCCGAAACAGATCGCGACAAGCGTCCACCACGGTTCCATCAGAAGCGCGGCGAATACTATTCCAACGAATGCAATCACTTCCAGGCGAACCTTGCGACGCGGCCGGATCGACGTCCAACTGAGCGTTGCCAGATTCGATATCATCAGGAATGCGATCGCCACCATCCACAGGGCGCAGAAAACGGGTTCGCGAAATTCCGCCCACCCGGTCGCCATCCACAGGTAGAACGGCAGAAACACCAGTCCCGCTCCGACCGGCGCGGGAATACCGGTCAGGAAACCGGCGGATTTGTGCGGCTGTTCGTCGATGTCGATCTGAGCATTGAAACGGGCCAGGCGCAATGCGCAACAGATCGCGAAGGCCAACGCGGCGAACCAGCCGAGACGCAGCAGGTCCTGAAGCGTCCAGAGGTAGAAAATGATCGCCGGGGCCATGCCGAATGAAAGCGAATCCGCAAGACTGTCGAGTTCGGCCCCGAAGCGCGATTGAGCTTTGAGAAGCCGGGCGATGCGTCCGTCGATCCCGTCGAGCAGACCGGCCAGGATCACGGCGAAAATCGCCAGATCCCAATTCTCGCTGATTGCAAACCGGATTCCCGTCAGCCCCGAACACAGGGCGGCCGCGGTGATCGCGTTGGGAAGCACCGCGCGCAGGGAAAGCCCCCGCATGCCGCGTACCTTTGCAGGCTTTTCGTCCTCGGCCGCCTTGGGCCCTACACGACCGCCATCGTCATGTGTCACTGCACCCGGCCTTCGAGCAGGCCTTGCTGGCCGATCTCCGCCAATACGGTTTCGCCCGCGATGACTTTCTGGCCGAGCAACACCTTGGAATCCGTGCCTGCCGGCAGGTAGACATCCACCCTGCTGCCAAACCGGATCAGACCGACGCGTTGCCCGGCTGCAAGCATGTCCCCGGGCTTGATGAACGGCACGATCCGTCGCGCAACCAGGCCGGCGATCTGGGTAAACCCGATGGCCACCCCGTCGCTGCGTTCGATCAGGATGTGCTGGCGTTCGTTTTCCTCGCTGGCCTTGTCGAGATCGGCGTTCATGAACTTGCCGGGAATGTAAACCAGCCGGGTCACCGTGCCGGAAACGGGTGCGCGATTGATATGGACATCGAACACGCTCATGAAGATCGATACGCGTGTGACATGACCGGAAGAGAGCCCCCTGCTTCCGCTCCCGTCATCCAGTTGCAATTCAGGTGGCGGTTCGACCTGCGAAATCGACGATACCAGGCCATCCGCGGGAGCGACGATGGCATTTGCGTCTTGCGGCACGACACGCTCGGGATCGCGGAAAAATGCGAACACGCCAGCCGATAAAGCCAGCAAGGGCCAGCCGACAATATCCCATCCCAGCAGAAACAGGACCGCCAGGCTGACACCGGTGGCGATCAGTCCGAATTTGCGTCCTTCAGGATGGATCGCCGGCCAATGCCAACCTGCATCGCCCTGGCCGCGATTGTCGAGAATATCTCCTGCCATGGCCGCCATCTAGGGCTTGCGATGCCTGGGGACAAGCGAAAGCGCTCCGATGAAGGTAGGCTCGCATTAACCAAACGGACCTATTGCCGAGCCGACACAGCGAATTGGGACAGCCGGCACGCATGGCCAACAACACCCTCCCCGACATACAACGCGCATTCCTGCGCGATGTCCCGGTCTATCTGGTTGCCAGCACATTATTCGCTATCTGCATCGCGATCTTCACTGCTTACGGGATATCGGTCGGCCCGGATCTGATTCTGGCGAATGGGAAGCTCTACCTGCTGGCCGGTTGCGCAATGCTGGTGTTCGATGCAAGCCTGCTGCTCATACGCCACCGCCCCGAAAGGCCGACGATCTTCCTGCTCGATACCTATCGCCGGCGGCTGGGTGACAAGGCATTCCTGTACAGTCTGCCGGCTTTCGGCCTGATCGTGGTGTTCATGCCGTTTTTCTCCAAGATGAAATCGATGATTCCGCTGTTCAACGATTTCACCTGGGATCCCGCATTCATCGCATGGGACCGGGCCATCTTCTTCGGATACGACGCGTGGCAGGTGATCCAGCCAGTGTTCGGCCATCCGCTCGTAACCGCATTCATGGCCGTGCTCTATCACGCCTGGATGCTGCTGATCTACGCCGGAACCCTGTTCTTCCTGTTCTATCGGCCGGGTGCCGTGGTCCGTAGGCAGTACCTGCTCGGGTTTTTCCTGATCTGGACAGTGATCGGCGGGGCCATGGCGACCATGTTCGCTTCGGTCGGCCCATGTTTTCTGGAGCCGATCCATGGCGATGCGGCCTTTGCCGCACAGATGGCATATTTGGAGGCAGCCAACGAGCAAGTGCCGATCCTGACCCTGCATGTCCAGGACCTGCTGCTCGAATGGTACGATGCAGGCGAGCGCGGTCTGGGCAGCGGGATTACCGCCATGCCTTCGATGCATGTGTCCATGGCCATGCTGTTCTGGCTGGCCATCCGGCGTGTGTCGCTGAACTGGGGCCGCTTCTTCCTCGCCTTCCTGGTGCTTATCTGGATCGGTTCGGTGCACCTGGCCTATCATTATGCCGTGGACGGCCTGGTTTCGGTCATCGCGACCTGGTTCGTCTGGAAAGTATCAGGCCGTCTGCTCGGATGGTGGGACAGGCTGGCGGATGCAGGCGCTCAGCCCGCCTTGCGCACGAACACCGTGCCGGCCGAATAACCCGCACCGAAGCTGCAGATCAGACCCACATCGCCGCTTTTCAGGTCATCGCTATGGCGATGGAAAGCGATAATCGACCCGGCACTCGAAGTGTTGCCATACGTATCGAGCACGGTCGGGCTCTCATCGTCATTCGCCTCGTGGCCCAATACGCGATGCGCGATCAACCGGTTCATCCCGGCATTTGCCTGGTGCAACCATAGTCGCCGCAACCGCTGCGGGTCGATGCTCAGCCGCTCCGCCTCGTCGACGATCATTTGCGAAACCATCGGCACCACTTCCTTGAATACCTTGCGGCCTTCCTGGACGAACAGCTTGTCGGGTGCCTCAGCGGTGTGCGGGTGCGCACGATTGAGGAAGCCGAAATTGTTGCGGATATTGTTGGAGAATACCGTCTTCAGCCGCGTGCCGAGAATATCCCAGTGCCTTTCCGGTGCAATCGCGGCATCCTCGACCAGCACGGCCGTCGCCACATCGCCGAAAATGAAGTGGCTGTCGCGGTCGCACCAATTGAGGTGTCCGCTGGTGATTTCGGGACTGACGACAAGCACCGACCGGGCATTGCCGGCACGAATGTAATCCGCCGCGGTCTGGATCCCGAACGTGGCTGACGAACACGCGACATTCATGTCGAAACCGAAACCTTCGATACCCAGTTCCTGCTGAATCTCGATCGCCATTGCCGGATAGGGACGCTGCATGTTCGATGCGGCGCACAGGACAGCGTCGACATCTTTCGCATCGCGCCCGGCCCGGTCGAGCGCATCGCGTGCCGCCTTCACTCCGATTTCGGCGAGGATCGAAAGTTCCTCGTCGCCACGCTCTTCCCAGCGCGGCGCCATGATCGCAGGATCCAGCACCGGTTCCTTCGCCATCACATGCCGGGATTCGATCCCGCTCGCCTTTTCGATGAACTCCACCGAACTCGGCTGCAACGGTTCGACTTTCCCCGTCTCGATCGCGGCGGCATTTTCCGCATTGAAGCGATCAACATAGGCGTTGAAACTGGCAACCAGTTCTTCGTTGGTGATAATGTCTTCCGGCGTGAACAGGCCGGTCGAGGAAATGACAGGGTGCTTGGCAGGTTCCATGGCACGACTGACTAATCGCCCTTGCCGCAAGCAGCAAGGTGGTGGACAGGGCTGGATTCGAACCAGCGTACGCTTGCGCGGGCAGATTTACAGTCTGCTGCCTTTAACCACTCGGCCACCTGTCCACTGACTTGCCGGATGCGGGCCAGACCCGCGAGTTTGGCGGCCCCGCGAACCGGGGCCGTCCAGCCGAGAGGCGCCCCAATGGCGAAGCCGCGCTTGCCTGTCAATGGGGCCGCTGGCATGGCGCGCGAATAGTCCGCTTTCAAGGAGACCGGCATGGCCAAAGGTGATCGAAAACGCGCATTGCGTGGCCGCGCCGGACGCATGCAGGGCGGTCGCGGCAGCGGTCGGGCAAGCGCAGGGCATGTCAGGCCCTGGGGCCGCCATGCTGTCGAGGCCGCGCTCAAGAACCCTGAGCGCAATCACCGCAAGCTATGGGCCACTCGCGACGGCGTGGCATCGCTGGATGGCGAACTGCCCCCCGGTTTCCCGGTCGAATATGCCGATGCGCAAGACCTCGCCCGCTTTGTTGCGCGCGATGCCCCGCATCAGGGACTGGTGCTCGAATGCGCGGCGCTGGAAGACCGGCATATCGAAGATGTGCTCGAAGGCGGCCCGCTACGCCCGTTGATCGTTCTCGACCATGTTACCGACCCGCATAATGTCGGTGCGATCCTGCGATCGGCCGCGGCTTTCGGCGCGGCCGGGATCGTCACTCAGGACCGCCATTCGCCACCGGAATCCGGCGTCGTTGCGAAGGCCGCTTCGGGCGCGCTGGAAATTGTGCCGTGGGTTCGCGTGGTCAATCTCGCCCGCGCTCTCGACCAGATGGCGGAAGCCGGCTTCTGGCGCATCGGGCTTGCCGGGGAAGCGCAGTCGAATCTTGCCGAGGCCCTACCCACAGGGCGAGTGGCCCTGGTCCTGGGCGCTGAAGGCGAAGGGATGCGGCATAACATTGCTGCCCATTGCGATGCCCTCGCCAGGCTGCCGATTTCCGACGCGATCGAAAGCCTCAATGTTTCGAATGCGGCTGCAATATCGCTCTATGCCGTAGCCATGCGCGCGCGATAACCGTCTGAAATGCAAACGCCGCAACCGCTCCGAGGCAGTTGCGGCGTTTACCGGATCGGAGCGCCGCCCTACCCGGCGCTGCGACGATCGCCAATCAGTTTACGGCGTCTTTCAATCCCTTGCCAGCCTTGAACTTGGGCTGGTTGGAAGCCTTGATGGTCATCGGTTCGCCAGTACGCGGGTTACGGCCGGTCGAGGCCTTGCGCTTGGCGACCGAGAAAGAACCGAAACCGACCAGTCGAACATCGTCGCCCTTCGACAGCGCCTGCGTGATGGCATCGAACACGCCTTCCACGGCGCTTGCGGAATCGCTTTTCGACAGTCCGCTTGAGCTGGCAACCGCGCTGATCAGGTCGTTCTTGTTCATCCTGGGAATCCCCTCATTCTCGAATTGAACCGGAAGCGGTCGGCCACCGCTTTCTCAAGCGCGCGATAGAAGGCGGTTTTACATGCGCTGTCAAAGGCAAATCCGGCTGGAAGGCATGTATTTGCAACATTCCATCCCATTTTGACGCAGTTCGGTTGAGTTAGAGCAAAAAAGAAAGACCGGTACTGTCACGCCCGCGCATGTGGACAGGTCCGAGTCGCTGCGCCGCAACATGGTTCAGTGCGCGGTCGGCGGATTCCCTTCCGACCCAATCGAGGAAGGAACCGGCTGGCTGGCCAGATCGTCCGCCTCGGTCCATTCGATCGGTGTCGGGGCCGCCGTCAATGCCTGTTCGAGCACCTGATCGACATGCGCAACCGGCACGATCTTGAGTCCTTCCTTCACATTGTCCGGAATTTCGGCGAGATCCTTCACATTGTCTTCGGGAATCAGCACTGTCCCGATCCCGCCGCGCAACGCCGCCAGCAGTTTTTCCTTCAATCCGCCGATCGCCAGCACCCGGCCACGTAAAGTTACCTCGCCGGTCATCGCGACATCGGGCCGCACCGGAATCCCCGACAGGGTCGAAACGATCGATGTGACCATGCCGATACCGGCACTTGGCCCGTCCTTGGGAACGGCGCCTTCGGGCAGGTGGATATGGATGTTCTTGCGCTGGAAGATGCTTGGCTTGATGCCGTATGCTGGCGCCCTGGCCTTGACGAAGCTGAAGGCCGCGGCAACGCTTTCGGTCATGACTTCGCCGAGTTTGCCGGTAGTCTTGATTTCACCCTTGCCCGGGGTGGTGACGCTTTCGATGGTCAGCAATTCACCGCCGACCTCGGTCCATGCAAGCCCGGTCACTGCACCGACCTGTGCTTCGTCTTCGGACATACCGTGCTTGAACTTGCGCACTCCCGCGAAATCGCCGAGATTGTCCGGCGTAATCGTTACGCTTTCGGCTTCCTTTTCCAGGATCTTGCGCAGGCTCTTGCGTGCTAGCCTGGCGATCTCGCGTTCCAGCGTGCGGACTCCGGCTTCGCGCGTGTAATAACGGATCAAATCGCGCAGACCCTCTTCCGACAGTGCGAATTCGCTTTCCTTGAGGCCGTGCTGTTCCACCTGTTTCGGCAACAGGTGACGCTGGGCGATCTCGACCTTTTCATCCTCGGTGTAACCTTCGAGGCGGATGATCTCCATCCGGTCAAGCAGCGGCTGCGGCAGGTTGAGACTGTTCGCGGTGGTAACGAACATGATGTCAGACAGATCGAGATCGAGTTCGAGATAATGATCCTGGAACTTGTTGTTCTGTTCAGGATCGAGGACTTCGAGCAACGCAGACGCGGGATCGCCACGGAAATCCTGGCCCAGCTTGTCGATCTCGTCGAACAGGAATAGCGGGTTCGACGTCCCGGCCTTTTTCAAATTGGTGACGATCTTGCCCGGAAGCGATCCGATATAGGTCCGTCGGTGACCGCGGATCTCCGCTTCATCGCGCACTCCGCCGAGCGACTGGCGGACGAATTTCCGGCCCGTCGCGCGGGCAATGCTCTTGCCGAGCGAAGTTTTCCCGACGCCGGGCGGGCCGACGAGGCACAGGATCGGACCCTTGAGCTTGTTGGTCCTGGCCTGCACGGCCAGATATTCGACGATCCGGTCCTTGACCTTCTCCAGGGCATAGTGGTCCTCGTCGAGGATCGCCTGTGCCTTGGCGATGTCCTTCTTGAGCCGGCTCTTCTTGCCCCATGGCAAACCCAGCAGCACGTCCAGATAGTTGCGGATGACAGTCGCTTCGGCGCTCATCGGCTGCATCGCACGCAGCTTCTTCAACTCGCCCTGCGCCTTTTCCTTCGCTTCCTTGGAAAGCTTGGTCTCGTCGATGGCCTTCTGCAGTTCGGACAGTTCATCGCCGTCTTCGCCGTCCCCGCCGCCAAGCTCGCTCTGGATCGCCTTCATCTGCTCGTTGAGGTAATATTCGCGCTGGGTCTTCTCCATCTGCCGCTTCACGCGGCCGCGAATCTTGCGTTCGACCTGCAGCACCGACAACTCGCCTTCCATGAAGGACAGGACCATTTCGAGCCGCTTGCGAGGATTGGGTTCGGTCAACAGCGCCTGCTTATCGGAAACCTTGGTATTGATCGCGGCGGCGACCGCATCGGCCAGTTCGCCAGCGTCGTCGACATCACCCAGCTCGTCGCCCGCACCTTCGCCAAGCTTCTTGTTGAGCTTGGCATATTCGGCGAACTGTTCGCTGACATGCCGCATCATCGCAGTCACTTCGCTGCCCGATGCAGTCTCCGGTTCGATAATCCCGACATCAGCCATGACCAGCTCGTCAACCGGACGCATTGCGTCGAGCCGCGCGCGCATCATTCCCTCGACCAGCACGCGCACGGTACCATCGGGAAGCTTGAGCAATTGCAGCACCTGCGCAACTACGCCGACATCGAACAGGTCATCGCGGTCGGGGTCGTCGCAGCCCGGATCGAGCTGAGCGAGCAGGAAGATATCCTTGCTGCCTTGCATCGCCGCTTCGAGAGCAGCGACCGATTTATCGCGTCCGACGAAGAGCGGGACGACCATGCCGGGGAAGACGACGATATCGCGTAGCGGGAGAAGAGGGAAGGATTGGGTCATGGCGCGGATATGGGAACCGTCACTGCACCCTGCAATGGGGCACGGCGGCTAAGCTGTGGATGCACGAGACATGGACCGGGTGTTACATTGCCCGGGAGGAAAATCCGACTCGTCCCGAGTGTTGCGGGAAACGGGTGTTCACTTCGCTCGTTTCGAGTGGCTAGTTCCTGAAACCAGGATCGATCCGATCGAGCTTGCGCAACAGCGCCGGCCAGGCAAGCGCGTTGGCAACCATGCCGATCCCCTCGGGCGGAGTCTGCGATTTCACCTTCTCGGGCGTGCCTTGCGGCGGGTTGTGCAGGTTCTCGCGGCCCGCGCTCAACATCCTGACCTGCGCATCGCAGGCACGCTCGATGAAATAGAGCCGCAGGAAACATTCGCCCACGGTCTTGCCGATCGTCAGCGTGCCGTGATTGCGCAGGATCATCGCATGCTTGTTGCCCATGTCCTCAATCAACCGCTCGCGTTCCTCGAGATCGGTCGCGATGCCCTCATATTCGTGATAGGCCACGTCCGAACGCGCGATCATGCCCGTCTGAGTGTGCTCCATCAGCCCCTCGGCCATGGCGCTGACGGCCTGCCCGGCGGGTGTGTGCAGATGCATCACCGCATGCGCATCGTCGCAATTCATATGCAGCGCCGAATGGATCGTGAAACCCGCAGGATTGACCGGATGCGGGGTCGGGATGACCGGTTGCCCGTCGACATCGATCTTGACCAGGCTGGACGCCGTGATTTCCTCGAACATCATGTCGTAGGGATTGATCAGGAAGTGATGCTCCGGCCCCGGCACGCGGGCGGAAAGATGGGTGAAGATCAGGTCGTCCCAGCCATAAAGCGCAACCAGGCGGTAGGCGGCGGCGAGATCAACCCGAACGGCCCATTCCTCATCGCTGACCTGCGCCCGAATATCCGCGTCCGAACCCTGTCCGTTATCGTTCATGACGGTCGCCATTGTCTTCTCTCCTGATCGCGTACCGACGAGCCTACAGCACGCCTTGGGTTTACTCCATTCCGGGCAATTTGAATCCCGGAGGCAAACCCATGCTACCTTGGATTTTCTGCATTTCCTCGTTCGAAACCCGGTCGGCCTTGTCGCGCGCATCGTTGAACGCCGCGGTCACGAGATCCTCGACCATATGCTTTTCTTCCGGCTTCATCAGGCTTTCATCGATCGTCACGCCAAGGATTCGACCGCGTGCAGTTGCGCGAACCCGGACCAGCCCGCCGCCGGCCGCACCCTCGACTTCGATATCGTCGAGCTTGGCCTGGGCATCGCCCATTTGGGTCTGGATCGTCTCCGCAGCCTTCTGCGCCGCCGCGAGCATTTCTTCCATTGATTTCATCGTATCGTCCTCGAAAGTTCAACCGCCCCAGGCGCGCTTGCCCTGGGCCGGGGGTTGGTCTTCCGTCACCTCTTCGGCGTCGGGAAATGCTGCATAAGTTGCCTGGACCAGCGGGTGTTCACGCAGCTTCGCATCGTCTTCGGCACGCTTCGCCTCGGCCAGTTCGCGCAGCGACGGGGCGCCCTCGCCCTCACTGTTTTCGATCTGCCAACGTTTCCCCGTCACCTGGAGCAATCCGTCGCGCATATCGGGAGCCGGATCGCCGGAATAACCATCCGCCAGTGCATAAGTCAGCTTGCCGGGAGCAAGTTCGATCACCCGCACCCAATCGTGCATGATCTGGGCCACGCGCAACTGCCCGGCACGCTCTACACGCGCGACCAATTCCTCCCAATCAATGCTGGCGGACGCACTGCTGCCATCGCCCGGGCCGTCTGCCGCCGGGGCGGCAGCGGGCTGACTCGCCAGCTTCTCCAGCTTCTTCGCGAGCTTTCCCGGATCGGGCATGGTCGTGGCATGCAGCATCCTGAGCAACGCCATCCGCGCAGAGACCAGCGGATCGGGCGCACCCCGCACTTCCTCGTGCCCCTTGAGCAGCAATTGCCACATCCGGTGGAGCTGCGCGGGTGTCAGGCGTTGCGCCCATTCCGCCAATGCCGCACGCTCCTCTTCGCTCGGAGCATCGGGTTCTCCACCACCGACCTGGGTTACCGTGATCCGGTGGACGAGTTCCATCAATGCACGGATCAGTGCCAGCGGCTCGACACCGAGGGCATACTGGTCGTCGATCGCCGACAGCAATCCTTTCGCATCAGCCTTGAGAATCGTCGCGAGCAAGTTGCGCTGTGCGCTCTTGTCGGCCAGGCCGAGCATGTCGCCGACCCGCGCGGCCGTCACCATGTTGTCGGAATCGAGATCGGCGTGGGCAATGGCCTGGTCGAGGATCGACAATCCGTCGCGTACCGAACCTTCCGCTGCCGCCGCGATCATCCGAAGCGCTTCGTCTTCCGCTTCGATTCCTTCCTGCTCGCAGACAAAGGCGAAATGCCTGTGCAGCAAATCGGTCGGGATACGCCGCAGATCGAAACGCTGTGTCCGGCTGAGTACCGTGACCGGCAGCTTCTCGACCTCGGTTGTCGCGAACAGGAATTTGACATGCGCCGGCGGCTCCTCAAGCGTCTTGAGCAGCGCATTGAACGCGTTGCGGCTGAGCATGTGAACTTCGTCGATAATATAGATCTTGTAGCGCGCCGAGACCGCGGCATAGCGCACCGCTTCGATGATCTCGCGCACATCGTCGACGCCGGTATGCGACGCGGCGTCCATTTCGATCACATCGATATGCCGCCCTTCCGCGATCGCCGTGCAAGGCTCGCATTGGCCACAAGGGTCGATGGTCGGTCCGCCATCACCATCCGGGCCGACGCAGTTCAGTGCCTTCGCGATCAGCCGCGCGGTCGAGGTCTTGCCGACCCCGCGCACGCCGGTCATGAGGAAGGCATGCGCGAGCCGGTCGCGCTCGATCGCATTGGCGAGCGTGCGCACCATCGGATCCTGCCCGATCAGTTCGGAGAAAGTCTGCGGCCGGTATTTGCGCGCAAGCACACGATAAGGCTGGTCTGCATCTTCGGGCGGCGGAGCCGGTGCGGATACAGGCTTCGCAGCCTCTTCCGGCGCGGCATTTCCGGACTCATTCCCGAACATGGCCGACTGTCCGGCAGCCTCCAATTCGGTGGCCGACGCCTCGCCTTCGTCCTGCGCGTCTTGTGGCTGGTCGCCGAATATGTCGGGGGAATCACCCATGCACGACTAGGTAGGACGTACGGCCGCGAATGTCATGAGCATGTTGAAAAAGGATGAGTGTCTGTCGACCTCGCGACTTAATGGGAGAGGCCGGCGCGGGCTTCGACCAGAACAAGGAGCCGGGCGACCCGCCGCAATTCACCTGGGCTGCTTCCTTCCGGACCTGACCCGGTGAGCGAACGCAAACGTCCACCCGACTCCCGTCGCGCGATATGGCGATGGACAATCGGGTTGGCAAGAGGTCGCCATCCCCCTAGGATTCGCACGCTCTATTCAAGGAACACCCGATTAATGACCAAGCACTTCGGCTCCTGCGTTCTCGCCACCGCGCTCGTCTCGTTGGCGGTATCGCCGATAGCGCGGGCCGAGAAAGTCCCGGAAGTGGATTTCGGCAACGATAGCGGACAATGGGCGGGCGACGGGGAATGCGACGACGCGCGCTTTCTAGGCGAAGGCATGGCCGGCGCACTGGTCACCGACAATATCGGCAGGGATGCAACCGACTGTCGCTCGGCAATGGGGGAAAACCGCGTCCGGCTGAATCCGCTCTTCGCGGTGCCAACGGAAGACGACCCGATCGACTATGGCGATGACAGATCCCGATTTGCTGGTGACGGCGTATGCGACGATATTCGGTTTACCGGGGACTATTCTGCAAACACGGTCTATATCGTCGACGATATCGGCCACGATGCGAGCGATTGCCGTGCCGCCGTGGATAGTGGCAAAGCCCGGTGGCAAGGTAACGATGTCGCGCCGGCCACCGGCATCACGGTGGAAGACATAGTCGAAGAAATGAACTCCACGACTACCTGAAATTATCGGCGTAAGCCTGTAGTTTAAGTCCCTTGGGCGGGGTTGCATGCACTCGTGCCACGATATCGTGTTTTTCGGCATAGGCCCTGGCGGCGTCCCGGCTCGGAAACGCCAGTTGCACTTGCGCCTGTGTATCGCCGCTGCCCGTCCATCCCATCAGTGGATCCGCGCGGCGCGCTTCGGATTGTTCGAATTCGAGCACCCACTCGCCGGTACGCGCCTTGCCGGACTGCATGGCGTTTTTGGGTCGTTGATAGATACGTGCTGTCATATCGAGTCCTCTAATTCACCGCCCGTCCTTTGAAAAGGCGTTCTTGGTTTTCAAGCTCGGCGCTTCGGTCCAGGGCGTCTCCGGCCAGCGATGCTTGGGATAGCGCCCTTTCATCTCCTTGCGCACTTCCGCCCATGTGCCGCGCCAAAAGCCGGGCAGGTCGCGGGTGGACTGGATCGGACGGCCCGCCGGGCTGGTAAGCCTGAGCAGCAGGGGCGTGTCGCCGATCATCGGGTGCCGTTCCAACCCGAACAGGGCTTGTACACGGACTTCCACGCCCGGTGCATCGTCACCGGTATAATCGATCGCATGCGTTGTCCCGGCAGGGCTGGAGAATTCGCGCGGAGCTTTCGTGTCCAGCCGGCGCCGACTGTCCCAATCGAGCAGGCCGAGCACGGCATCCACCACTTTGCCGCGCGCCATGCCGAGATCGCGACGCCCCATCAGCAGCGGTACCAGCCACTGATCGGCGGCATCGCGCAATGCATCCGGAACCAGGGCTTCCACACCGGCGAAGCGAGCCCGTGCGATCAGGCCGGGCGGCAGTAACGCCGCGATATCTTCGCGTGCCTTTTCCAGCAGCACGGTCTCTATCGCAGCCTGATCGGGGGATGGATCGGGACCGCTGGCCAGTACGACCGCACCCAAACGCCGTTCCAGCCGCGCCTCAACACGCAGCTCCTTGGTATTCCAGTCAAGCACCGAGCGCGTATCGATGAGGTGACCGAGCGAATCCTCGACTTCACCGGAATCGAGCTGGGCGGCAGCGGTAATTCGCGCGCCTTTAGCCTGCCCGACCGCATCGCCGATTACCAGCCATTCGGCACTGGCCAAGGGCGATGACGGGTCAAGGATATATCCGCGGCCGCCAGCGCTGATCCAGTTCTCGCCACTTGCATCGCGGCGCCGGGCAATGTTGTCCGGCTGCGCAAAGGCAAGAAAGAGCGCCGGGTTGACTGGCTCGACCTTGGCACCCGACACCAGCCTCTCGGCACGCTCGGCCCAGCTTGCAGCCAATTTGCGCGAGGCCCCGGCACGCGGCGAATTATCCGCATCCCAATGCGAGAGACGTCGCAGCAGATCCTCGCCACGCCCGCCCAGCCCGCGCTCCTGCAGCAAGAGCACCAGCCTGGCGGCGGCGTATGCATACCCGGCCTCCGCCGCGAACAGGATCGCCGCACCTGACACCGGGTCCATGGGCAAAGTCGCAATCCGGCTCCCCCGAGCGGTGATATGTCCCCTGCCATCGAGGGCACCCAGCTTGACCAAACGGCTCCTTGCCGATTCCAGCGATGCATCCGGTGGAGGGTCGAGCCACGGCAAGGATGCCGGATCGTTCGTACCCCATCTGGCGAGCGACAGAACCAGCGACGCCAAGTCGGCGGTTTCGACTTCGGGTGGATCGAACCCGGGCCGGCCTGCATGGCCGCCCTTTTCCCACAAGCGATAGGCCACTCCCGGCCCCTGTCGCGCGGCGCGGCCCGCCCGCTGTGCCGCTGTCGCCTGGCTTGCGCGAGTAGTGACGAGGTGCGTCGTGCCCGCGGTCTTGTCGAATTCGGCACGGCGCGCCAGCCCGCTATCGACCACCACCGACACGCCATCCAGCGTCAGCGATGTCTCGGCGATCGCCGTGGCCAACACCATGCGTCGCCGACCACCGGGATCGCGCCGGATCGCCGCGCGCTGCCTCGCAGGATCGACGTGGCCGTGCAGCGGCAGAATCGGCACTTCCGACAGGCGTCCGGCCAGTCGTTCGCGCACGCGCTCGATTTCACGGACACCGGGCAGGAAAGCAAGCAAGTCGCCTTCTTCCTGTTTCCACGCCGTCAGGATCGCTGAAGTCATCGCATCTTCGATCCGCTTGTCGGGCGACGATCCCAGCCATTCGATCCGTAGCGGGTGGGCCTTGCCTTCGCTTTCGATCACCTTCGCGTCATCGCCCAGCAACCGGGCGAAACGCGCACCGTCGATGGTCGCCGACATGACGCAGATGCGTAGATCCTCGCGCAGGACGGATCGGCTCTCCAAGGCAAGTGCCAGGCCGAGATCGCTGTCGAGATGTCGCTCATGCGCTTCGTCGAACAGCACGGCGGAAACACCCGCAAGTTCGGGGTCCTCAACGATCCGGCTTACGAAAATCGCTTCGGTCATGACCAGAATGCGAGTTTTCGCTGATTTCCGGCTGTCGAGCCGGGTCAGGTAGCCGACGGTCTCACCTGCCGTTTCACCGAGCATTTCGGCCATCCGTTCCGCCGCTGCCCGCACAGCGACACGACGCGGGCCAAGCAGGATTACCTGTCCATCGCACCAGTCCTCGTCGATCATCGCCGGAGCAACCGCCGTTGTCTTACCGGCACCCGGCGGCGCGACGAGAACCGCTGCTCCGCGATCGCGAAACGCAGCTAGCAGAGCAGGCAGAACAGCACGTATGGGCAAGGCTTCGGACACACCACTGCCTTTGCACAATGGCGTTGCGGATTCAGCCCCCGATCCATAATTTCCTGAAAAGCATACAGAACTTTTCGCCTTGCGCTTGTTTTGGCAGACTCACCCATTCTCGTGTAGTGAGTTTCGCATTGCTTCTCTCTCGGGTGCGAGGGGCGACAGGGTCTGATGCCCGAACCGTCGAGATAACGACGAGCGAGCGCTTGAACTCAACAGGGGAGAATTCGATGAGAAAGATGATGACCGCATTCGCCGCAATTTCGCTCGCCATGGGCACGGTTGCCTGTAAGGACATGGCCGGAAGCGATACCGAAGAAGTGTCGATCACAGGTGCCTGGAAAGCAAATGTCGACTCAGCACAGTTTGAGAATGACACGCGAAATTACGTCCTCGCCAACGGAAAATTCGATTGCAAGAGTTGCCAACCGCCCTTCCAGGTAAAGGCTGACGGCACTTGGCAGTCCGTCGACCGGCCTGGCTCGGACAGCCAGATGATCGAAGTGGTTGACGACAACACGGTCCGTGCTGCCGCTCGCCTTGGCGACAAGAATCTCGGTAGCTCGACCTGGACGGTCAGCGAAGACGGCGACACTCTCACCATCGCATTTAACGATGTGAGCGGAGACGAACCGGTCACTGGATCGACCATCTTTACCCGAACCGCAACCGGCCCCGACGGTTCGCATGCCGTGTCGGGCGAATGGATTGTAAGCGATATCGCGGAAATCAGCGACACCGGCCTGCTCTTCGACTACGCACTCGACGGAGACCAGTACGCCAGCTCGGGCAATGGCACGAGCTTCACGGCAACGCTTGGAGGCGAGCCCGTTGCCATTGAGGGCGATGATGCCGGTACCATGGTCGCCGTCGAGCAAACAGGTGAGAATTCCTATCGCGAGACATACACTCGTGATGGCGAAGTCGTTTCGATTCTGGACATGACGATCGAAGGCGACACGCTATCCGCGACATCGAACGACCCGCGTGACGGAAGTTCGGTCGCCTGGACGGCAACACGTCAGTAAACACCGCAATTCCAGAGCCCCGGCTTCCTTCGCGGAGCCGGGGTTCATTTTTACTCTAATACCCGCGCATCACCGCGAAATGCGCCGCTTCGGCCATCGCCGCACGAGCCTTGCCGTCCGGGAAAATCGACAATGCATCGACAGCTCGCTGGGCGAAGTGACGAGCACGTTCGCGCGTATCGGCAACTGCATCGTGCTTTTCGATCAGGCGGATGGCCTGAGCGAGATCATCGTCCGATATAAGGCGCCCCGAAATGGCCGATTGCCAGAACTTGCGCTCGGCATCGTCACCGCGAGCATAGGCGAGGATGACCGGCATCGTCATCTTGCCTTCACGAAAATCGTCGCCGCGGGTCTTGCCCATTTCGGCTGCGTCCGAATCATAGTCGATTGCATCGTCGACCAGTTGAAATGCCACTCCCAGATTGCGCCCATAGTCGTCGAGCGCCTGTTCCTGGTGTTCGTCACATTCGGCAACTACCGCGGAAATCCGGCTGGCCGCCGCGAACAGCGCCGCGGTCTTGGCGCCGATGATATGGAGATATCGCTCCTCGCTGGTCTCGATCTGACGTTGGGCTGTGAGTTGGTCGACCTCACCTTCGGCAATGATCGCACTCGCCCCGGACAGGATTTTCAGGACTTTCAGGCTGCCGTCCTCCGTCATCAACTCGAATGCCCGGCTGAACAGGAAATCGCCGACCAGCACGGTCGCGGGATTGCCGAAAATGATATTGGCCGCCGCCTTGCCGCGCCGTAGGTCGCTCCCGTCGACCACATCGTCATGCAACAAGGTGGCAGTGTGGATGAACTCGACCGCGGCGGCAAGCTTGTGGTGGCGGGCTCCGCTATACCCGACCAGCTCTGCCCCGGCGAGGGTGAGCATCGGGCGCAGTCGCTTGCCACCACCTGAAATAAGATGTCCCGCCAATCGCGGGATCAGCGGAATTTCGCTCTGCATCCGGTCGAGGATAACGGAATTGACGGCATTCATGCCCGGCGCTGTCAGGGCCAGCATGGGATCGAGCGTAGGCCGCTTGCGCGGCAGGGAAACGACTTCAGCACTCATCGCATGCTTGCCATGCGGGCGCACGCGGCGCTTGGCAAGCATGGAAGTGTTGTAAAACGCATGATAGGTGATGTGTCATGAGCAACACAGCCAATCGTGATGGTGCAGGAGCGCAACTTGCCGCGTTCCGTCGAAGCATCGACAATATCGACGCCGCGCTGGTCCATATCCTTGCTGAGCGCTTCCGTATCACGCAGGCGGTCGGCGAGTATAAGGCGGAGAACAGCCTGCCACCGGCCGACCCTGGCCGGGAGGAGGAACAGATCGCACGGCTCAGGGCGTTGGCAGAGGAGGCAGAGCTCGACCCGGAATTTTCCGAGAAATTCCTGCGCTTCATTATCGACGAAGTAATCCGCCACCACGAACAGGCGCGACGCACCTGAAGAATGCACGCCATTGGCGGTACGAATTCGACTCGGGCAACATTTGGAAATGTCCACAACAATTACTCGGTGAGAATTTCCAGGTAGAAAACGCCGCTCAAACCACCTTGGGCAGGCTGAGTCTCACCAGCAGCCCGCCCAGATCCTCGCTTTCATCGAGTTCAACGCTGCCGCCATAGATTTCCGCCACATCGCGCACAATTGCCAGGCCAAGGCCGGTGCCCGGCTTGCCAGTATCCAACCGTGCGCCACGGTCGAAAATCTCGATGCGGCTGTCTTGCGGAATACCCGTACCGTCGTCTTCGACCCAGATGACGCAATTCCGCAGATCGTCTTCGGCATCGACCGTGACAAACACGCTGCCGCCGCCATATTTCGCTGCATTCTCGATCAGATTTCCAAGAATCTCGTCGAGATCCTGCCGTTCTATTGCAACCTTGGCTTCGCGGTTCCCCGCGATATCGAACCGGACATGCGGATACAGCCGTTCGACCGCCCGGCGTACAGCCTCCGCGCTTTCGCAGACAGGCGTGCTCGCCAATCCCACCGCGCGGCGGCCGACCGCGCGTGCTCGGGCGAGGTGGTGGTCGACGTGGCGACGCATGGTACGCGCTTCGCGGATCACGGTGTCGGCCAGGTCCGGGGCATGCGCGGTCGCCGCATTGTTCACCACGGTCAGCGGAGTCTTCAGCGCATGGGCAAGATTGCCGGCATGAGTACGCGCCTCTTCGGCCTGCTTTTCCGAATGGGCGAGCAACATGTTCAGCTCGGCCACCAGCGGCTGGACTTCGTAAGGTAGCGGGTCGGTAATCCGGTTGGTTCCGGTCGTGCGGATCCGCTGGATCGCCGCGCGCACACGTCGCAATGGCCGCAAGCCGTAATAGGTCTGGAGCACAGCCATCGAGAACAGGCCGAGGCCGAGGACCGCGAAACTCCATGCCAGGATCGAACGGATTCGCCTGATCTGGGAATCCAGTTCGTCGCGGGCGGATGCGACGGAAAACGTCCAGCGCGTGTCGCTGTCTGGCAAGATCACCGTCCGTTCGGCGATGCGTAATGGCTCCGTCGGGAATTGGGTGCTGTCATGGAAATGGGCTTCGGTATCAAAATGGTCGCCGCGAACCTCGAGCGTGCGGTCCCACAGGCTGCGGCTCGGGAACGGCTCGTAATCGCTACCGCTGATTTGCCAGTAAACGCCGCTGTTGGGTTCGAGAAATCGCTGGTCGCCCAACTGCCGGTAAAGCGCCACTTCTCCGTCCGGCTGGATTTCGGCGGCCGAAATCAATGCGGTGAGCACATATTCAAGCTGGTCGTCGAAATTGTTGC
Organism: Parerythrobacter sp.; assembly: GCA_028289565.1. GTDB lineage: Bacteria > Pseudomonadota > Alphaproteobacteria > Sphingomonadales > Sphingomonadaceae > JANQPE01. The sequence goes on along the minus strand of JANQPE010000127.1, from coordinate 6,807 downwards.
GCACCAGATTCGTCAGTGTGCGGTCCAGAGCGAAGCCGCCGGCAAGCAGCAGGATGAAGATCCAGCCCGCCGCGATAATCATCATGCGCCGGGCCAGGCCCCCGGTATGCGGGGGGGCACGTCCGGCTTCGACATCGGCAATCACATCCCCGGAAGGCACCTCTTCGCCTTCCGCAACAGGATGTGCGCCTGACCGGTCCGCCGGGACGGGATCAGGCGCGTTCATCTCAAGCCCTGGGCGCGTCGTCCGGATCGTCGAGGCTGTAGCCCAGCCCGCGGATCGTGGTGATGACCTCCGCACCCAGTTTCTTGCGGATGCGGGTGACGAAGACCTCAATCGTGTTCGAATCGCGGTCGAAATCCTGATCGTATATATGCTCGATCAGCTCGGTCCGGCTGACCACCTTGCCCTTGTGGTGCATCAGATAGCTGAGCAACTTGTATTCCTGCGCCGTGAGCTTGACCGGTTCGCCCTTGAGCGTGACCCGGCCCGAGCGTGTGTCAAGGCGAACGTCGCCTGCCATGAGCTCGGACGATGTATTGCCCGAAGCACGACGAATCAACGCACGCAGGCGGGCAATCAGCTCTTCGGTCTGGAACGGCTTGGCAAGGTAATCGTCCGCGCCGGCATCGAGACCTGCGACCTTGTCCGACCAACTGTCACGCGCGGTCAGCACCAGAACCGGGAAAGTCCGCCCTTCCTTGCGCCACATGCCGAGCACTGTCAGGCCGTCGATCTCGGGCAGGCCGAGATCGAGAATCACCGCATCGTAATCCTCGGTCGAGCCAAGAAAGTGCCCGTCCTCACCATCGGTGGACAGGTCCACCGCATAGCCGTTCTGTTCGAGTGTGGATTTGAGCTGCTGGCCGAGTGTCGGTTCGTCCTCGACGATCAGGATACGCATATGGTGGCAATCCCCCTGGATATGATCACTGCGCTAGTGGGCTTTTGCACTGAACGCGTCAACCGACCGTGCGGTTTCCACCGCACCCTAGCGCGATCGCCGCAGGATGCGGCCGGTACGTGCATCGATATCGACAAACATGACCCGACCGTCGCGAATGAATTTCAGGCGATAGGCCTTGGCGGTCGAATCGTAAGCCGGGCCGAGATATTCCGCGCCGCGCATGCTCGGCAGTACGCGCCGCTCGATCTCGCGCAGGGAGAGCACGTTGCCGGCGCGCATTTCCTTGCGCGCCTCGCCCTGGTCGTTGCGCGACTGCGCGACCGCTGGCACGGCGAGGCCCGTCGCGAGCAATGCGCTAGCTAGGCAGAAGGCAATCGGCTTTCGCATGATGTATTCCTGCCTAAGCGCGAGGCATTGAACAAGCTCTGAATGTTGGCGTTGCATGCCGTTCAGGTTTTGAGCGCACTGGATTAACGCGTCATCTCGTATTTTACAGTGATCGATATGCCGGCACCGACCATGCCGGGCTGGACGGGTGGGACGGACGCCACGCTCTGCTCGGCTGCATCCATCGCCCGCATCATGGGTATTGGGCGATGGCCGTAAATCGCCTCGCTGACCTCGAGCAGGCGAATGCCCGAATACCCCGACCATTCGGCATATTGCCGCGCTTGGGATTCGGCGCGTTTCATCGCTGCCCGGCGTGCCTGTGCCTTGGCCGCGCTATCGTCATCGACCGAAAAACTCGGTCCGGACAGATCCGTGGCCCCTGCCGCTACCAGAGCGTCGAGCACTTCGCCGGTTTCGTCGATATCGCGCAAGGTCACGCTGACCCGGTTCGAGACGCGATAGCCGCGGAATACCTGGCGTTGGCTGGCACGATCGTAGTCGTATTGCGGATTGAGGTTGATGCCGGTGGTCTGAATATCGTCTTCATCGATCCCGAGTGCCCTGATCTGGCGAATGACCGAATCCATTTCGCGCGAATTCGCCCGCATGGCGGCAGTCGCGGTCGGCGCATCGCTGGTGACGCCAGCCCCCACCGTCGCGAGGTCGGGCCTCTGCTTGACGGTTTCCTGCACGGTCAGCTCGACGACCGGACCGGTAGACCGGATGTGGACTTCGGCGGCACTTGCCGGCGCGGCAACGGCAACAACAGCAAGAAGCGGGAAGGCATAACGGATCATCGGGACACTCCTGTCGGTTCGCGGCGCATGTCGCCTTTCCCAACTTACGCGCAACTGAACACGTCAGTTCCGAACATGGTTCGCCGGGTCTGCTTCACAGCCAGCAGCGAGATCGTTAGGCAAGAGGAAAGGCAGGGGATATTCGCATGATCATTTTCCGTACCGCGTTGGCTTCCGTCATGTTCCTGTGGAGCGTGGTTGCGCTGGCGCAACCGGCAATGCAGCCTGTACCCGATCGTCAGCCTGGCGAAGGTGAAGGCCCCTACCCGAAGCTCGTCATCAGGGGCGCAACGATGATCGACGGCACCGGCGCCCCGCCCGAAGGGCCGGTCGATATAGTGATCCGGGGCAACCGCATCGCCAATATCATCCGTGGCGGGGCGCCGAACGATACGCATGACGATGCCGCGCGGGTCGTCGATGCGACCGGCATGTATGTCCTGCCCGGCTTCGTCGATACGCACGGTCATAATGGCGATCCGGTCAAGGCACCACAGCCGTCCTATGGCTACAAGCTGTGGCTTGCGCACGGCGTGACGACGGTACGTGGCGTCTCGTTCTATTTCGGCCCCGGCGCCCCCGACCTGTCCGATGCCGCACGCAGCCAGGCCAATGCCATCGCCGCACCCCGCCTGATTCCCTATGCTGTATTCGGCGACAAGTGGAACAATGGGTATCCGGCCACGCCGGCCAAGGCGCGCGAGTGGGTCCGCTGGGCCAAACAGGCCGGCTATCACGGGATCAAGTTCTTCAACGTCGAATCCCCCGAAGTGCTCGCCACGGCAATGGACGAAGCCGAGAAACAGGGCCTTGGCACCGTCGCTCATCTCGGCCAGCGCGGCGTGGCACAAGTCAATGCGCGTGACGCCATCGAGCTGGGGCTTGACGGCGTCACGCATTTCTATGGTCATTTCGAAAGCCTGCTCGCCGATGGCGCGGCGCCATATTACCCGCCGGACTACAACTATCTCGACGAGCAGTCGCGTTTCTCCTGGGTTGCACGCCTTGCCGGCCAGATTGTCGAACCCGGCAGCAAGGAATGGGATGACTATGTCGACACCCTGGTCGCATCGGGTGTCACGCTGAGCCCGACCTTCAATATCTACTCCGCCAGCCGCGATGTAATGCGCGCCCGAACCGCCGAATGGCATGAAAAATACACACTTCCTTCGCTGATGGATTTTTACGAACCGAGCCTGACCAATCACGGCAGCTACTATCACGACTGGTCGAGCGAAGACGAAGTGGCCTGGCGGAATTTCTATCGACCCTGGATGCGCCTGACCAACGAGTTCAAGAACAAGGGCGGTCGCGTCACCGCCGGGTCCGATCCCGGCTATATCTACCAGACATGGGGTTTTGCTTATATCGGAGAGCTGGAAATGCTGCGCGAAGCCGGCCTTGCCCCGATCGAAGTGATCCAGGCGGCGACAATCAACGGCGCGCGCGAAATCTACGATTCGAAAGGAACCGAGCCCCCCTTCGGGTCGATCCGGATCGGCAAGTTGGCGGATTTGGCGATCGTGCCGGAAAACCCGCTAGTGAACCTCAAGGTGCTGTACGGCACCGGCCATCGCCGTCTCAACCGCCAGACCAATCGGCTCGAAACCGTCGGCGGTATTCGCTGGACGATCAAGGACGGCATTGTCTACGACGCCCCCGCCTTGCTCGAAAGCGTCGCCGCGATGGTAGAAGAGCAAAAGGTGGCGCAATAGGGCTTGCCGCTTGCGGCGCGCACCGCCCTCGCCTACCTCGCGCGACCTATGGCGCAGCCACCGATCCTCAGCTGGGAAAATCTGGGCCTGCAGCAGGGCGGGCGATGGCTGTTCGGTCATCCGGATACCAAGGGCCTCGATTTGCATATCGGTCCGCGCGATCGGCTTGCCCTGATCGGGCGCAACGGCGCGGGCAAAACCACACTGTTCAAACTGGTCGATGACCGGATCGAAGCGGATCGCGGTACGCGCAAGGTCAAACAGGGCACGCGAATCGTACTGCTCCAACAAGAGCCCGACTTTTCCGGTTATGGTACCTTGATGGACTTCGCACTGGGCGGCAACTTGCCGCCCGCGGCGCATAAAGTAGAGGCCATTGCCGGGCAACTTGGCGTAGATATGAACACGCCGGCAACAAGTGCGAGCGGTGGCGAGCGGCGGCGTGCCGCGATCGCCCGGGCCCTGGCACAGGATCCCGACCTGCTGCTCATGGATGAACCGACCAACCATCTCGACCTTGCCGCGATCGACTGGCTCGAAAGCTGGCTCGATCGATACAAGGGCGCATTCATCGCAATCAGTCACGACCGGACCTTTCTCAAGCGCCTGACCCGGGCAACGCTGTGGCTCGATCGCGGGATGTTGCGACGCAAGGAGATCGGTTTCGGCGGCTACGAAGCCTGGGAAGAGCAAGTCTATGCCGAGGAAGCGCGTGCCGCAGAGAAACTCGATGCGAAACTGAAAATCGAGGCGCATTGGCTCGAACGCGGAGTCACCGCACGACGCAAGCGTAATCAGGGTCGACTCGAAGCGCTGTACAGGATGCGTGAACAGCGCGCCGCGATGATCGCACCCAAAGGTGGAGCCAAACTGTCCCTCGCGACCGATGAGGATTTCAAATCCAAGTCGGTGATCGTCGCAGAAAGGATTTCCAAATCCTATGGCGGGCGCAAAGTCATCAAGGATTTCTCCCTGCGTATCCAGCGCGGTGACCGGATCGGTGTGGTAGGCGCCAATGGCGCGGGCAAGACCACGCTGCTCAGGCTGCTGACCGGCGAGATGGCACCGGACACGGGCAAGGTCGAAATCTCCAGGAAGCTTACCGGCGTCATGATCGACCAGCAACGCAGCCTGCTCGAAGGTGATGTAACCGTGCGGCAGGTTCTGGCCGAGGGCGGTGACTGGATCGATGTGCGCGGGCAGCGCAAGCATGTGCAGGGCTATCTCAAGGAATTCCTGTTCGATCCGGGGCTGATCGATACCAAGGTCGGAACCATGTCGGGCGGCGAACGGTCGCGATTGCTCCTGGCTCGCGAATTTGCTCGCAAGTCGAACCTGCTGGTGCTCGACGAGCCGACCAACGATCTGGATCTCGAGACGCTCGACCTGCTGCAGGAAGTGATCGCCGATTACGAAGGCACGGTTCTGATAGTCAGCCACGACCGCGACTTCCTCGACCGCACCGTCACCCTGACGCTCGGCCTCGATGGTAGCGGCGCAATCGATATCGTTGCAGGCGGTTACGCGGACTGGGAAGCGAAACGGACGAAACGGCGCTTGCCTTCGGCCCGAAAAGAAAGAGCGCCTGCGAAAAGCAGGGAAGCGGTTTCGTCTCCTCCGCCTGAACGGAAAGCGTCGAAGCTAAGTTACAAGGACCAGCGCGATTACGAGCTTTTGCCGGCACGGATCGAAGAACTGGAGACGGCTATCGTCAAGGGCGAACAAATTCTTTCCGACCCGGATCTGTTTGCCAGCGATCCGCAGAAATTCGCCAATATTTCGCAAGGCCTCGAAAATGCCCGATTCGAAAAGGATGCTGCGGAAGAACGATGGTTGGAACTTGCGGAGAGGGTTGAAGGATGAAACTGCAAGCAGAAATTGCAGCCTGCCGCATCTGTGCCGAACACCTGACTCACGGGGTCCGTCCGGTGGTATCCTTCTCGTCGACCTCGCGTCTGTTGATCATCGGCCAGGCCCCCGGTTCCAAGGTCCATGAAAGCGGCATTCCCTGGGACGATGCAAGCGGCGAGCGGCTGCGTGAATGGACCGGGCTTACCGAGCAGCAATTTTACGACCCGGCCAAGGTCGCGCTGGTACCGATGGGTTTTTGCTATCCCGGCAAGGCCGGCGGCGGAGACAAACCCCCGCGCAAGGAGTGCGCACCGCAATGGCATGAGCGTGTGCTTGACACATTACCCTCGGACCGACTGACATTGCTCGTCGGCACATATGCGCAGGCACATTATTTGCCCGATGCGCGCAAGCTGTCGATGACCGAACGCGTGCGGGCCTACAGAGATTTTCTGCCGGACTATCTCCCGCTGCCCCATCCTGCCTGGCGCAGTGCGATCTGGATGAAAAAGAACCCCTGGTTCGCGGAACAGGTACTGCCTGATCTGCAAAAGCGTATCCGCCACCGGCTAGACCAGGCAGGGCCGCCATCCTGATGCCATGATCGTGCATAATGCTAAACCCACGGTATCAAAGTATAGGAGAAGCCATGTCCATCGAGGAAACCGCTCGCAATTTCACCCAGGCCGTCGCGGAAAACCGCGAGGCGGATTACCAGAGCTACTGGGCTGACGATATCGTCAGCCTCGAACCAGACGGCCCGATGGCGCGGGTCGAGGGGCGCGAGGCGCTGCTTGAAAAACACGCCTGGTGGAGCGCCAATGCAGAAGTGCACGATTCTAGCACCGAGGGTCCGTTCGTGTCCAGCGATCAGTTCGCGGTGCGCTATGAAATGGACGTCACGATGGATGGCGAACGTACCCAGATGAAGGAAGTCGGCATGTATACGGTCAGGGACGGTAAAATCGCCGAAGAACGGTTCTTCTACGACCAGGGATGACCAGCGCCGCTGCGCGACCTCGTGCCGCGCACAGCTTTCTCACTCGATCCGGTAGAAATCCGCCACCCGGTCGAGTGCAATCTTGAGGACCAGCTTTCCGCTGCGCACGGGCCATTCGAGCGCTTTTTCCGCAGCGGGGATTCCTT
>JANQPE010000085.1 GCA_028289565.1 Parerythrobacter sp. | reverse complement strand
TTCTGTTCGGCGCGCCCGATGTGGATGCCCGGGCAGTGCACGAGGAAATGCGCAGGCTGGCTCCAGACTGGCTGGCAGGCTGTGCCCTTCGCGAATGCTGGTTCGAACCGACCTTCCACAAGCATGCCGGCGAGTTATGTAGCGCGCTGATGATCCATGCCGAAGGGCCGTTCTACACCCACGACACGTTCAGAGCCTGGCGGCTCCAGGCACTTGCCTTCAAGGCGATCCGCAACCTCCACCCCGGCTACGGGATCTGGCGCGATTTTCCTTACGAATATGAGTTGGATCGTCTCGCCATCGACGTGATCAACGGCGGTCCATCCTTACGCGAGTGGGTGGATGATACGGGATCGTCACCGCACGATCTCGATGCATTGGCCAGCAATGACGAAGCAAGCTGGGTCGCTGCTGTGCGCGGGCATCTGCTTTACTGAGCGGGTATTCGCTCGACCTTGCCGTTCGGGTCGGGCGGGGCGGTTTTCATCGAGTCTCTTCTCTGTCCGCGAGTATATCCTACCCCTGCTTGCGGCTTAGCTCGCGCATCGCATCGTCGAGGCCATCGAGCGTCAGCGGGTACATCCGGTCGTTGACCAGTTGCTTCAATATCTTGGTGCTTTGGGAATAGCCCCACTGCTTTTCAGGCACTGGGTTCAACCACACGGTCGCGGGATAGGTGTCCGCCACGCGTTGCATCCATGCCGTACCTGCTTCTTCGTTCATATGCTCGACCGATCCACCGGGATGGGTGATTTCGTAGGGGCTCATTGCAGCATCGCCGACGAAGATCACCTTGTAGTCGTGGCCGTATTTATGGAGCACGTCCCAGGTCTTGGTCCGTTCCTGCCAGCGGCGGCGATTGTCCTTCCACACGCCTTCGTAGAGACAGTTGTGAAAATAGAAAAACTCCAGGTTTTTGAATTCGCTGGTCGCCGCACTGAACAATTCCTCGCACAGTTTTATGAAGGGGTCCATCGATCCGCCTACATCGAGGAACAGCAACAGTTTCACGGCATTGTGCCGCTCGGGCCGCATATGGATATCGAGCCAGCCCTGCCTGGCCGTACCGTCGATCGTTGCGTCCAGATCCAGCTCGTCCGCCGCACCCTCGCGCGCGAAACGGCGCAATCGGCGCAGTGCCATCTTGATGTTGCGCGTGCCGAGTTCCCTGGTGTTGTCGAGATTGGCGAATTCGCGCTTCTCCCACACCTTGATCGCGCGCTTGTGCTTGCTTTCGCCGCCGATGCGCACGCCTTCGGGGTTGAAGCCCGAATTGCCGAAAGGTGACGTGCCGCCAGTGCCGATCCATTTGTTGCCACCTTCATGGCGCTTTTGCTGTTCTTCGAGCCGTTTCTTCAGGGTCTCCATGATCTCGTCCCAGTCGCCGAGCGACTTGATCTGCTCCATCTCCTCTTCGGAAAGGAACTTTTCGGCGACGGCCTTGAGCCAGTCCTCCGGCACATCGACCGGATTCTGCCCGTAATCGGTCAGGATGCCCTTGAAGACCTTGTCGAAGACCTGGTCGAACCGGTCGAGCAGTCCCTCATCCTTTACGAAAGTCGCACGCGAGAGGTAGTAGAATGCCTCGGGCGTCTGCTCGATCACATCCCGGTCCAGGGCTTCGAGCAGGGTGAGGTGTTCCTTGAAGGAAGCCCCGATTCCGGCCTCGCGCAATTCGTCGACGAAGTTGAAGAACATCGGTTTCCTTTAGCTACGGATTATCCGTGGCGCCAGTACCGCTTTTGGACTCCGATGGGTGATGCACCACCGCGACCAGGACGAAGGAAATATACATCAGCAAGTACCAGGCGCCGAGCTTGGCCGGGGATACGGGCCGCCAGCCATCCGCCTGATCGGGATAAGTCCAGGCGCGCGCGAATGTCGCGATATTCTCGGCAAACCAGATGAACAGCGCAACCAGCAACCAGCCGATCAACAGCGGCATCCAGCGCGGAATCCGCCAATTGGTGAAATAGATGCGCGTACGCCAGAACATCAGCGCGATCAGCGCGAACAAGGCGATGCGAATATCAGGTAGCCAATGATGGGCGAAAAAGTTGACGTAAATCGCCGCGGCCAACGCGTAGGTGGTCCATGCAGGCGGATAGCAGACGAAACGGAAATCAAAGATGCGCCAGACGCGTGCGATGTAGCTGCCGACAGCGGCATACATGAAACCTGAAAACAACGGTACGCCACCGACCCGCAGCAGGCTGGCCTCGGGATAGACCCATGATCCGACTGCCGTCTTGAACAATTCCATCACCGTTCCGACGACATGAAAGGCAAGGATAACCCTGGCCTCGTCCAGCGTCTCCAGCCTCAAGGCGAGCAGGGCCAATTGGATACCGAGCGCCGCCAGCGTGAGGAAATCGTATCGCGCCAGCATGGCGTCGTCGGGGTAGAACAGGTGCGTACCGAGCAGCAGGGCCAGCATCAGCCCACCGAACAGACAGGCCCATGCCTGCTTGAACCCGAACAGGAAGAATTCATAGGCCCAGGCATGCCAGCCCGGCTTCGGTTCGAAGGTTTCAAGCCGGCGGCGGAACCACGCCAGCCTTGTATGGGCGGTGTTGCGAATCATTCCGGGGAAAGAATGACGGTGGTGTCCTCTTCGCTGTCTTCGCCAAGAGCCCTGCCGGACGTGCTCACCGGCCCTTCACGCATGACGACCGAAACGGCTTGCTCCGGACCCGGCAGTCGGGAAAACGGGCGATAGTTCGATGTCTGCATCTTATCCAGCAAGGTGACGTTGTATCTGGGTTTCCGGTCACCCAGCAAGGATCCCAGTTCGTCGCGTCCCACCCTCAGGGCAATGCCGGCATCGGCGATCGCCACAATGTAGCGTTTGCGGTTTCCGTCGGGCTGGTAGGCGCTCCACATCCGGTCGCCGGTCCGGTCGCGGCAATAGGTCGGGGCATCGACATGATAAATGCCATTTTCGTCGCGCTCTTCCTTGATCTTTTCCCTTGAGGTCGATTCGGCGATTGCCGACAGCAAGGCTCCAGCGGCGTCGCTATCGATGCGCTTTGTCCTGCGTGTGGGCAGGGCGTCTTCGCAGGGCTGGACGAGATAGGCCGGTTCGTATGTCCGGTCGCTCCGCCCGAAATCGAGGCGATCGATCATCTCGCCCAGTTCGGCGTCGATCATCGCCGGGTCGAGCACGCCCGAACTCATGCGAATCTTCACTATCCATTCGCCATGCGGAATGAGTGCCACGCCGGTTCCGGTAAGGTTTCCTCCGACAGGCATGACCGACACGATCGCGCTATTCTCACCGGCACCGTTGGCAGGGGTGAAGAAGCGGGTCGACATCCGTTCCCGATCGACGCCCGTCCAACCGCTGTTGGCCAGAATCTGCGTAACGGCCCGGTCGTGCCAGACGGAAACATCGTTCAGGCCTGGGCGGTAGATATAGATCGTCACCCAGCTCCGCGTCGCATCCTGGCTGTAACCACCTGCGACATCCACTTCGTTCTCCCCGAACTGCTTGATGTCGTTGCGGATCCAATTGCCAAGTGTCGGCGGCATGATGAAATCCGTCCAGCGATGGTCCCAGGTCGCATCTTCGGCGATGTCCAACGGTGCCGACTGTGCATGCGCCGAAGCGGCCGTAAGCGCGATTGCCATAGCCGCTGCGCAAGCACACGAGTTTCTGATAATCCTGTGCATTCTGCCGTTCTCCCCCGGATCTTAAGCCGATGCTAACCATATCATGAGTATACGCCGTTCCCAGTCATAAGTTCGGGGGCGATATCTTAAGATGAAACACGAACAATTCGACGAAGCCGCATCGCGCGCGATAGACATCATCCCGGCTAGCTGCGGTGAGGTGACCGTAGGTTGTTCCGATGTCGCCGGTATCGTCACCGCAGTCATCCAGTCTTCCGAAAAGCTCCGCGGCGAGCATAGCGCCTTGCGCGGTACCGTCGAAGCGCTCGAGGCCGACCAGGCAAAGGTTTCCGAAGCCAGCGACGAGGCACGGCTCTTGTCCGAACGCGCGATCGAGCGTTTGGGGCAGGGCACCGACCTCATCCAGTCCTCGCTCGACCAGATCACGGGGCTGCTCGGACTGGTCGACACGCTGACGCAGCATGTCACCGGTTTCGCCGCCGCGATGGAACAGGTTCGTCGCTGCTCTCAGGATATCGACCAGATTGCCGAAACGACCAACATTCTCGCGCTCAACGCAACCATCGAGGCGATGCGCGCCGGCGATGCCGGGCGCACTTTCGCTGTCGTTGCCGATGAAGTGAAAAGCCTGGCCGGCGATACCAGACGTGCCACCGAGGAAATCGCTCGCACCATCGATACGCTGGGCGGCGAGGCCGAGCGGGTAATCGAGCAGATCGAAAGCGGTGCTGAAGCAAGCAAGGAAGCGAAAAACTCGGTCTTCCAAATCGAACAGACTATCGACGGCGTGGCCGAGCTTGTCGAGGAAGTCGACAAGCAAAACGATGAAATCGCCCGTGCAACCGGTACGATCAGCAATCATGTGCACAAGGTGCAGAGCGTGCTCGAGAGTTTCGACGCGGCGGCACTTGAAAACGAAGGCAAGCTCGACAAGGCCCATCGCCGGATCGAGGCGCTGGAACTGACTGCCAGCGAAATGTTCGATGGAGTGGTCAAAGCCGGCCTTTCGCCAAGCGACAGTGCCATGGTCCAGCAGGCTCAGGAGATCAGCCAGGAGATCGCTGGCCGCGCCGAAAAGGCGATCGAAACAGGCGAGCTTACGCTCGAGGCTCTGTTCGACCAGGATTACCGGGAAGTCGAAGGCAGCAATCCGCCGCGCTTCCGCACTGCATTGAGCGACTGGGCCGACAGTCAATGGCGCCCCGTTCTCGATCGGGTGGTCGGCGAGGGCGGGGCGGTGATAATGTGCGCCCAGGCCGATATGAACGGCTTCCTGCCGACACATATCACCGACCGTTCGCGGATGCCGACCGGCGATCTTAAGCACGACACCAAATATTGCCGTAACGGCCGCATCCTGCTCGGAGCGATCGATCAAAAGGCCAAGCAGAGCACCGATCCCTACATGATGGCGGTCTACCGCCAGGAGGGTGATGGGAAACAATACGAAGTCGTTCGCAACGTCTATATCCCGTTGACGATCAGTGGCCGCCGCTGGGGAGATTTCGAGCTGGCTTATCGCCTCTGATCGGCGGTGCCCCGCCGCATGGGGCTGACAAGCACGTTTGTTCTTTGTATGTTCCGTTTTCGCGATTCCCGTCGCGAGAGGAACTTGGCCATGTTTATCAATGCAGGTCCGCGCGAACTGCGGTATATGTTTATCGATTTCAATGCGTTCTTCGCCAGTGTTGAACAGCATGACGAACCGGACCTGCGCGGAAAGCCCGTTATCGTTATTCCGCTCAGATCTGAATATAGCGGTGCGATTGCCGCGAGCTACGAGGCCAAGGCATTGGGTATCGGTCGAGGCACTTCCGTAATCGATGCGCGAAAGATCTGTCCGGAAATCACCGTCCGCACGGCCCGGCACGATCGCTACGTGGAAATCCATGGCGCGTTGATGGCCGAAATCGGGCGGCATATTCCCGTCACGCAAATCTGCTCGATCGATGAATGCCTGTGCGCACTCGATCTGACCGAAACGCGGCCTGATGCCGCGCGGGTCAAGGCGCTGGAGGTCAAGCGGGGAATTGCCCGCAATGTCGGCGAAGCATTGAAATGCTCGATCGGCCTCGCGGCCAGCCCGCTTCTGGCCAAGCTGGCCGGGGAGATGGTCAAACCCGACGGCTTGACGGCGATCGACAACGCAATGCTCCCCGATGCGCTGGCCGATCTTCCCCTGCGCGCGATACCCGGGATCGGCAATGGCGTGGAAACCCGCCTTGCCCGCGCCGGCATTCGCGATTTTCACGGCTTATGGCGCTTGCAGGCGAAACAGGCGCGGGCGTTGTGGGGATCGGTCGAAGGCGAACGGTTCTACTATGGCCTTCACGGCTACGACATTCGTCGCGCGGAGCCGGCGACCAAACGAATGATCGGGCACAGTCGCGTGTTGTCCGGCGAATATCGCGAGGCTGCAGGTGCGCGGATCGTCGCCCGCGCACTGATCCTCAAGGCGGCCAGCCGGCTGCGCCATTACAATCTTCATGCAGGATCGATGCATCTGTCTGCCAAACCTGCCAGCGGAGGCGCCATGGGACACGAGGCGGTGTTTCGCCCAACACAGAACAGTTGGCGCTTCCTGCGTGAACTCGATGCGTTCTGGCCGCGAATGGTCGCCCGACTGCAGGGGAGGGGAGATGGGCCGGTTCGGTTGAAACTTGTTTCCTGCTACCTGCACGATCTGCGACCCGAGCCGCCTCCGCTCGATCTGTTCGTTTCTCCCGAAGAGGATGCGGATGATGCCCGGCAGGCAGGATTGTGGAGGATTATCGACGATCTCAACCGCCGCCATGGCAGGCAGAAAGTGGAGCTGGGATCGCAAGCGGGGCTGGACCTCAACTATCTGGGCGTGAAAATCGCCTTCAGCCGGGTTCCCGAAGCAGCGGAATTCGAATGCTGAACCTGACCCGTCAATTGCCCGGATTGCGCCGGGCCATGAAGGCAAGGCGTTCGAACAGCATCACATCCTGCTCGTTCTTGAGCAAGGCGCCATGGAGCGGGGGGATAGCGCTGTTCGGGTTTGCATCCTGCAATACCTCGAGCGGCATATCCTCGTTGAGCAACAGCTTGAGCCAATCGAGAAGCTCGCTGGTCGAAGGTTTCTTTTTCAGACCAGGTACGTCGCGGACCTCATAGAAAATATCCATCGCCTTGGTGACGAGGGTCTTCTGGATACCCGGATAGTGTACTTCGATAATGTCGCGCATTGTCTCACGATCGGGAAACTTGATGTAGTGAAAAAAGCACCGTCGCAGGAAGGCGTCGGGCAATTCCTTCTCGTTGTTAGAGGTGATGACCACGATCGGGCGGTCTTTCGCGGTAATCGTCTCGTGCGTTTCGTAAACATCGAAGCTCATCCGATCGAGTTCCTGCAGCAGGTCGTTGGGGAACTCGATATCGGCTTTGTCGATCTCGTCGATCAGCAGTACGGGCAGTTCGGCGGAAGTGAACGCATCCCACAATTTGCCCTTCTTGATGTAGTTCGAAATGTCGTGGACCCGCTCGTCGCCCAGTTGGCCATCGCGCAGGCGTGCCACCGCATCGTATTCGTAAAGGCCCTGTTGTGCCTTGGTTGTCGACTTGACATTCCATTCGATCAACGGCGCCTCGATTGCCTTGGCAATCTCGTGTGCGAGGACCGTCTTGCCCGTGCCCGGTTCGCCTTTTACCAGCAGTGGCCGGCGTAACATCACCGCGGCATCGACCGCCACTTTCAGATCGTCGGTGGCGATATAGGAACTGGTGCCTTCGAAGCGCTTTTCGGCCATGAGTTTCCTCTTGCAACTGAACTTTACGCGAGCGTTAGGGGCGCACTCGTGCAAGAGCAAGGCCCGATCGGTTATTCGGTCAGTCGCGAGGCAGGGAAAGAATACGAGTCGACAATAGCTCGAAGGCCGTGTGATCGACGGGAGCGGCCTCATCGTTCCAGCTCATGACCAGAACATGCCATTCACCGTCCTTGTCCTGCAGCAGCCAGGTCAGATTGAGGACACCGGGCTCGGAACCGCCCTTGTACCCGACATAGCGCCACTTTTCGCGCTGCGGTTCCGCCATTGACGGACTGACCGTCATGATCTCCCGTGCCGTGGGATCGTCGCGGGCGACAATGCGCCGCATGAGCTTGCGCAGGTCTTCCCCGCTCGCAAACCATTCGACGGTGTCGATCGCGGTCGGCTGTTCGAAACGAGGTGGTGCAACCTTGCCCGGATCGCCGCGTATGTCATCCTCGAAGTCGGCCAGGATGAAGCGGCGGCCGGCCTCATCGGCCTCGATATATTCGCGCAAGTTCCCGGGGTTGCCTTTCAAGGCGAACATTTCCAGCGTGCTCAACAGGGGAAGGGCCCGGGCAGGGTCGGAATGGCCGCTGGCACGAAGCTCTGCCTCCACGGCATCACGACCGACTTCGTGCAGCAACAGATCGGTGGCAGTGTTGTCGCTGATGGAAATCATCATGGTTGCAAGTGTGTGGAGAGTGACCGGAGCGTCTTCGGGCCAGTCCTGCATCTGCCCGCTTGGGAACGAGGCGCGATCGATGGCAATGACATCGTCCCACTTGCGCTCTCCGGCCTCGATCGAACGAGCCAGGGCGGAGAGGATATACAGCTTGAATGTTGATCCGATGGCATATTGCGAAGTCTCGTCGCGTGCGAAATGCGCCTCACCATCGGCCAGTGGGGCATAGAATACGCTGACCTTGCCAGAAAAGGCCGCAAGGTCAGCCGTGAGTTTCTCCGCATTGTCGCCGGTCGGCCTGAAATCGTTAAGCAGCAAACCGGTAACACGATAAGGCGGGACATTTTCGAGCTGCATCGGCCCGCTGCCGATCGCCTTTTCGAACCGGATCGCAATCGTCGCCGCACTTTCGCCTGTCTGCGTGACACTCTCCAGTCCCTGCACAGGCCCGAACTGGGCCACCAATTGCGCATTGACCCGCGCCAGCGTCTCCGGCGGGACAGCGGACAGGAAGCTTGGTGAAAACACCTCCCCGACCGCCTTTCCACTTTGGAGAACCGCCACCACGTCAGCCGCGCGCGTCTCAAGCCGCGTGGTGTTTTCGTCGATGGTTTCGAGCGGCTGTGCCTGCGTGGCAGCCGGCAATAGCAGTGCGAGAAAAGCGAAAAGGGTGCGATATAACATGCTGATTCCTGTAACGATGGTGTACAATGTAGCTAATACGTCCGTGCAATTGCGACAATACGGAGCTGACATGCCGACCGAACAACTCACCATCCAAACCGCGGCCGGCCATGCGCTGTCGGGCGCGCTTGAATTGCCGACAGGGCTGGTGCGCGGGGCGGCCTTGTTCGCGCATTGCTTCACCTGCACCAAGGCGAGCAGGGCAGCGGTGGCGACCTCGCGGGCGCTGGCGCGCGAGGGGATCGCGACGCTGCGGTTCGACTTTACCGGGCTGGGCGGTAGCGAGGGTGAGTTTGGGCGCGCGGGCTTCGCCACCGATGTCGCCGACCTCGTCAGCGCGGCGCATTACCTGATGGACCGGTTTGGCGGCGAAATCCTGCTGGTCGGACACAGTCTGGGCGGGGCGGCAGTGCTGGCGGCAGGCGACGATATCGGGATGGATCGTGTCGCCGCCATCGCCACTATCGGCGCGCCAAGCGATGTGCCGCACGTGCTCGAACGGATCGAGGGCGATGTCGAAGCGATCCGCAAGCAGGGTGAAGGCGAGGTCTCGATCGGCGGGCGTCCGTTCAAGCTCGCCAGCGAGTTTATCGAGAAGGTAGAGAATGCCGATCTGATCGCCGAGGTCGAGCGGCTACGCATGCCGCTGCTGCTCCTCCATTCACCGACCGATGCGATTGTGAGCGTCGATCACGCCAGCGCGCTGTTTCAGGCGGCGAAGCATCCCAAAAGCTTCGTCAGCCTCGCGGGCGCGGATCACTTGCTACTCGAAGAGCGCGATGCCGAATTCGCCGCGACGGTGATCGCGGGCTGGGCGACGCGCTATCTCCCGCGCGAACCCGATTGGCCGATGCCGAAGGAAGGCGTGGTGGTGAAAACCGGTCACGGCAAGTTCGGCACCGAAGTCCACACCGCCACTCACCGCTTCGTCGCGGATGAACCCAAAAGCTATGGCGGCGACGATACCGGCCCGACGCCCTACGACCTGCTCCTCGCCGCACTCGGCACCTGCACCGCGATGACGATGAAGATGTATGCCGACCGCAAGGGCTGGGCGTTCGAAGGCACCCAAATCCACGTGACTCATGAACGCAACCACGAGGAGGATATGGATCACACGATGGAAGAGGAAGGGATGCAGGTGCAAGCGCTCCACCGCCGGATCGCGGTGCTGGGCGATGAACTAACCGACGAGCAGCGCGCGAAGATCATCGCGATCGCCGACAAGTGCCCGGTGCACAAGACGCTGGAAGGGCATTTGCATGTGCATACGAAAGCAGGAGACTAAAGCCGGTCGCTCACTGCAAGACAAACACACAGGAGCTGGATACCGAGCATCGCGATGGTTGCCGCTTTCCACCCTGTCGCGGCGTCCTTCATACCGCGGCTCCAAGTCCACGCCCCAATCATGCCGGTAATCAGTGCTGACAGGACGATCGTGAACAAGCCATGCTTGGCACTTAAGAGGACCGCAATCGCGAACAGCGCGATCATCTGCAGAAAGAAAGCTCCAGTGAACCAGACAATCGGGATCGGGCGGTAGGCGCCGTCCGGCATTTCCCAGTCCGGCAACGAACTGTCCGGCCGAGACAGCCGGCGGTCGCCGGCCATGATATCGCCGCTGTCCTGATCCGGTTCCTCATGCATCGATCGTTTCCCGATCCACCTCGCCCGCGCGGTTCTGGATGAAGTTGAAGCGATGTTCGGGGTTGCGGCCCATCAGGTGATCGACCAGCTCCTTCACCACCGCGCGCTGCTCGAATTCCTGCGGCAGGGTGATACGGATCAATGATCGCGTTTCGGGGTTCATGGTGGTCTCGCGCAACTGCTGCGGGTTCATTTCGCCCAGGCCCTTGAACCGGCCGACTTCGACCTTCTTACCCTTGAACACGGTCTCTTCCAGCTCGGCGCGGTGCGCGTCGTCGCGGGCATAGCGGCTTTCCTTACCCGCAGTGAGGCGATAAAGCGGGGGTTGGGCGAGAAACAAGTGACCGCGTCGCACCACTTCGGGCATTTCCTGGAAGAAGAAGGTCATCAGCAGAGTCGCGATATGCGCGCCGTCGACATCGGCATCGGTCATGATGATGATGCGGTCGTAGCGCAGGTTTTCCGGATCGCATTCCTTGCGCGTACCGCAGCCGAGCGCGAGCGACAGGTCGGCGATTTCCTGGTTGGCGCTGATCTTGTCCTTGGTCGCGCTGGCGACGTTGAGGATCTTGCCGCGGATCGGCAGGATCGCCTGGGTCTTGCGGTCGCGCGCTTGCTTGGCGCTGCCGCCGGCTGAATCGCCCTCGACGATAAACAGCTCGGTCTCGCCATCTCCTTCGCCCGAGCAATCGGTCAGCTTGCCAGGCAGGCGCAGCTTCTTGGCGTTGGTCGCCGTCTTGCGCTTGATCTCGCGCTCCTGCTTGCGCTTCAGCCGCTCTTCCATCCGTTCCATCACCTGTCCGAGCAGCGCCTTGCCGCGATCCATATTGTCGGTGAGGAAATGGTCGAAATGGTCACGCACCGCATTCTCGACCAGACGTGCTGCTTCGGGCGAAGTCAGTCGATCCTTGGTTTGCGACTGGAACTGCGGATCACGGATGAACACGCTCAGCATTACCTCGCCGCCGGTCATCACGTCGTCGGCGGAGATGTCCTTCGCCTTCTTGGTCGAGGTCAGTTCGCCGAACGCACGCAGCCCCTTGGTCAATGCAGCGCGGATACCTTGTTCGTGCGTGCCGCCATCGGGCGTAGGCACAGTGTTGCAATACCAACTGGTAGAACCGTCGGAGAAGAGCGGCCAGGCAACCGCCCATTCGACACGGCCCTTCTCATCCGGGAACTCCTGCGTGCCGGTGAAAGGCTGCGCAGTGACGCATTCGCGGGTGCCGACCTGCTCGGTGAGGTGATCGGCCAGACCACCGGGGAATTTGAAGGTTGCCTCCACCGGCACTTCTTCGCTGGCGAGGCTCTCGGTGCATTTCCAACGAATCTCGACTCCGGCGAAGAGGTAGGCTTTCGACCGGGCGAGCTTGAACAGGCGATGCGGTTTGAACTGGCGATTGCCGAAAATCTCGGTGTCCGGCGTGAAGCCGACGGTGGTACCGCGCCGGTTGGAGGTCGCGCCAAGCTGCTCGAGCTTGCCGACCGTCTCGCCCCTGGAGAAGTTCTGCGCGTAGAGTTGCTTGTC
>JANQPE010000039.1 GCA_028289565.1 Parerythrobacter sp. | reverse complement strand
CTCGGCTATGCCGCACCCGAGCGGTTGGCAAAACGGATCGAGGGGTGGAGCGACGGCCGTTTTCAAGCCTTGCGCAGCGAGGCGGCGCGACACAGTTTCGAAACGCTCTTGCCGACACTGCTGGAAGCTTTCGCGGTCGCACCCGACCCGGACCGGGCACTGTCGCTATGGGAAGACATGATCGCCAAGGCGCCGAGCGCGATCAATCTGTTTCGCCTGCTCGAGGCACGGCCCGGGCTGCTCGAACAACTCGCCGGGGTGATGACACTGGCCGAACCTCTGGCGGGTGAACTGGCGCGCCGGCCCGATTTGCTCGATGCCCTGATCGACCGCAGCGCGCTCGACCTGCCGCCCTCGGTCGAAGATCTGTGCGCCCGGATGGCGCGAGGCGAAGCGGGCGACGATTACGAACGGGCGCTCGACCGCATCCGCGTGGTGACCGGCGAAGCGCGTTTTGCGATGGGCGTGCAACTGGTCGAACGGGTTCACGATCCGCTCGAGATCGCAGCCGGCCTGTCGCGTGTGGCCGAGGCGGCGCTGATCGTCGCCGCGGGCGCGGCCAAGGCGGAGTTCGCCCGCACGCATGGCGAGATCGACAGTGGTGATCTGGTGATCCTCGGGCTGGGGCGCCTTGGCGGTGGCGCGCTGACCCATGCCTCCGATCTGGACATCGTCTACCTGTTTACCGGCGATCACGGCGCGGAATCGGATGGCGCGCGACCACTGGGGGCGACGCTTTATTTCAACCGGCTTGCCCAGCGCGTGAGCGCGGCATTGAGTGTGCCCACGGCGCAGGGCGCGCTGTACGAAGTCGATACACGGCTGCGCCCCCAGGGCAATCAGGGACCGCTTGCGGTCAGCATCGACAGCTTTGCGCGCTACCAGCGCGAGGATGCGTGGACATGGGAACACATGGCGCTCACGCGTGCCCGCCCCTTGTTTGGCCCTCACACGGCGCAACAGCACTTGCGCGGTATCATGTCCGGAGTGCTCGAACGGGCACGCGATCCGGTGAAACTGCGAGGAGATATCCTGAAAATGCGTGGCGAGATGGCGGCCAGCAAGCCGCCCAAGGGAGTGCTTGATGCCAAGCTCGCGCGCGGGGGACTGGTCGATTTCGAATTTCTCGTCCACTTCCTGCAATTGCGCGATGGAGCGGGATTCGATCCGGATCTGGCTGGTGCTGCCGGCATGCTGGCAGCGGCCGGGTCGTTGCCTGAAAGGCTGATCGAAAGCGGACACCTGATGACGCGCTTGCTGGTCGCTTCGCGCCTGCTGGCACCCGATATGCAGCGCCCACCCGCAGCGGCTGCCCTGGCGCTGGCACAGGCTTGCCGATGCGACGATTTCGACGCATTGCTGCGCGAATTCTCGGCTGCGCGCGAAGCCGTGGCGGCGAGCTGGGCGGAAATTTTCGACGAGACATTGGAGATTGATGGATGAGTGCCAAATTGCATGCAGGGCCGCATGAGGGCGATGCAATGCCCGATATCGCGCTGGGAACTCCTGACGGCGGGACGGTGAAGCCGTCCGATTTCCACGGGAGGAAGCTGGTGCTGTTCTTCTATCCCAAGGACAACACCCCCGGCTGCACCACGGAGGCGAAGGATTTCACTGCATTGAAGGACGATTTCGACGCGGCAGCTGTCGCGCTGCTCGGTGTGAGCAAGGATTCGGCGAAAAAGCATCAGAACTTCATCGCCAAGCACGATCTGGCGACGCCGCTCGCAACCGATGCGCAGGAAGGCGGGCTGTCCGATGCGCTCGGCATATGGACCGAGAAGAAAATGTACGGCCGCACTTTCATGGGCATGGTTCGCACCACCTATCTCGTCGATGAGACGGGCAGGATCGCCCGGGTGTGGAACAAGGTGAAGGTCAAGGGCCACGCCGAAGAGGTGCTGGCAGCGGCGAAGACGCTTTGACGGGGGCTCGGGCAGAGATTGGCGAAACGGTTGCGGCCGCCATCCGCAAGGCATTGCTGACCGGCGAACCCGGGGCGAAGGTGTTCGCGGCGCGCGAGGTGGCGCGGCGCTGGCGGCTGGGACAGGTCGAGTTTGCTTTCGACCAGCCCATGCCCGCGCGTCCGGCCTGGCCCGAACGGCCCGAACTGTTGCCGCCGAACCGCATGCCGAAACGCGGGAAAGGCGGTTCCGAGCGTGGCCGGATCGCATTATGGCATGCGCTGGCGCATATCGAATTCGTCGCAATTGACCTGGCGTTGGATATGGCCGGTCGGTTCGGGGCCGGAATGGGTCGCGATTTCGTGTCCGATTTCCTGTCGATCGCTGCGGATGAGGCGATGCATTTCGCGCTGCTGGACCGGAAACTGCGCAAGCTGGGCAGCCATTATGGCGCATTGCCCGCCCATTCGGGCCTGTGGGGCGCTGCCGAGGAGACCAGCCATGACGTTAGCGCGCGGCTTGCCATCGTGCCGATGGTGCTCGAGGCGCGCGGTCTTGACGTCACGCCCGCGACACTGGCGCGCGTCAGGGCGCAGGGCGATGAAGACGGGGCGAAAATCCTCACGCGAATCCTTGACGACGAAATTCGTCACGTTGCGATCGGCACAAGGCATTTTGTCGCGATTTCCACCGACAACGGCGAAAAGCCGCAGGATCGCTGGAAAAAGCTGGTCGCAAGGCATTTCCGCGGGCGGGTTAAGCCTCCGTTCAACGACTCGGCGCGTTCCGCAGCCGGTTTGTCGCGCGACTTCTATGAAATTGTTGCTTCGTGAAGAAATCGACCGATAACGCGCAACTGACGAGACGGCGGGTGTCCGGACGGTCTCGCGGATAGTTGCGAAAGGGCGAATACGCCCGGCGTGAATGGATCGAAGCGGCCCCGGGTCGCGAGAATAGGACGGGTTTTGGTCGCACTTCCTGCATTTTGCCGTTTGACCCATGCATTTGCCCTTGCCGGTGCCGCTGCCCTTGCGATGGTCGCTTCTCCGGCGCTGGCCAATGCCAGCGCGGCTGCTGCCGACGTGACCGCTCCCGTGCGCGATAACAAGCCGGCTCCGCTGAGCGGCGGCGACGAGCAGTTCCGCCAATTGTTCGCCAGTTGGGAAGCGCTCGACGATACCGATGGCGATGCGCCTGCACCGGCGGCAACCGTGTCGGTACCCTCGCGCATGCCGCTCGCGAACTCGAAACTGACCAGCGGATACGGCATGCGCAGCCATCCCGTCCTTGGTGGCCGCCGTCGCCACAAGGGCGTTGACCTGGCCGCCCCGACCGGAACGCCGGTCTACGCTACCGCCGACGGTATCGTCGGCATGGCCAAGTGGTTCAGCAGTTACGGGCTTTATGTGCAGATCGAGCACGGAGCGCAGCTCCAGACCCGCTATGCCCATATGTCCAAGCTGGCGGTAGGCGCGGGCGAACGGGTAAGCAAAGGCGACATCATCGGCTATGTCGGTTCGACCGGTCGTTCGACCGGCCCGCATCTGCATTACGAGGTGCGCATCAACGGTACGGCGGTCAACCCGATTCCCTATATGGTCGAGTCCGAAGCACAGCAGGCTTTCGCGCTCGCAACCGGTAATGGCGGCACGGGCGGCGATTAACATTCGTCGAAACACAGCGTCGGTGCCGTGGGCATCCGGAAGGACAGGCGGCGGGGCGACCCACCGCCTTTTTTCTTGCCGTAATCCCGCGCGCGGCTAGATTTTCCGGGAAAGCCGAACCCGGATCTTGGGAGAGACCAGACATGCATCCGATCGCACACGCACGCAATCGGCCCGATCATCCGGCGATAATCATGGCGGGCAGCGGCGAAACGGTGACTTATGGCCAAATGGATGCGGCGGCGAACCGGTTTGCGCATCTGCTCGGGGCCAGGGGGCTGAACCGGGGTGATGCTTTCGCCCTGCTGATGGAAAACAATGCGCGCTATCTCGAGATCGTCTGGGGTTCGCAGCGGGCGGGAACCATGCTGGTTCCGGTCTCGACCCGGCTGACAGCGCCCGAGATCGCCTATATCCTGAAAGATAGCGAAGCGAAGCTGCTGGTCGGCTCGACGACATTCGCGGACGTGCTGGAGGCACTGGGCCGCGAACGCCCCGGTCTCGACACGCTGATGCTCGGCGAAGGCCGGGACCGGGATTTCGAAGCGGCACTTGCCGCGCAGCCTGCCTGTCTCGTTGCCGACCAGGCGCCGGGCACGGTGATGCTGTACAGTTCGGGCACGACGGGACGCCCCAAGGGAATCCGCCCTGCTCCCCCCGCGGATCCCGACATCCAGGCGGTCAACCCGCTGGTGGCGCTGGCGACGATGGGGGCGGGCATGCCGGCCGATGGCAGCATGGTCTATCTCTCGCCCGCGCCGCTTTATCATGCCGCTCCGCTCGCCTGGTGCAGTACCGCGCACCGGCTGGGCGCGACCATCGTGATCATGGAAAAATTCGAGCCCGAAGCGGCGCTGGCGGCGATCGAGAGGCATCGCGTCACCGACAGCCAGTGGGTGCCGACCCATTTCGTGCGGATGCTCAAGCTGCCGGCGGAGGATCGCCTGCGTTACGACTTGTCCAGCCACCGGCGCGCGCTGCATGCGGCAGCGCCATGCCCCGTGCCGGTCAAGCAGGCGATGCTCGAATGGTGGGGGCCGATCATCAACGAATATTATGCTGGTTCCGAGGGGATCGGCATGACGCTGGTGAAGGCGGAGGACTGGCTGGCTCATCCCGGCACGGTCGGCCGCGCGATCCATGGTACGGTTCATGTCTGCGGGCCGGACGGCGAGGAGGTGCCCGCCGGGACGGACGGTCTGATCTATTTCGAAAACGATGTTCTGCCGACTTATCACAATGATCCGGAGAAAACGGCCGATGCGATGCATGCCGAAGGCTGGATGACGCTCGGCGATATCGGTCATGTCGACGAGGAGGGGTTTCTCTATCTGACGGACCGCAAGAGCCACATGATCATTTCGGGCGGGGTGAACATCTATCCGCAGGAAATCGAAAACCTGCTGGTCACGCATGACAAGGTGATGGATGCCGCGGTGATCGGCGCGCCCGACCCCGATCTGGGAGAGAAAGTCGTCGCGGTGGTCCAGCCGGTCGATATGGGCGATGCCGGCGATGCGTTGGAACACGAGCTGCGCGATTTTCTCGATGGCCGGCTGTCGCGCGTGAAGATGCCCAGATTGTTCGATTTCCGTGCCGATCTGCCGCGCGAGGCGAATGGCAAGCTCTACAAACGCGAATTACGCGACGAATACGAAGCGAAGGGTAGGTGAATAGCACCATCTGTTCTAACCAATTAGGTTAAATATAGCGGCGCCTGTCAGGCTTTGCCGGGGCAACGGGAATCGAGGTGGAGTTGCGAAATCAGTCCGTGAGTCCCAGCAACCGCCGTGCCATCGCCCGGACTTCTTCACCCATGTCCTCGCGTTCGAGTGCAAGTGCGAGGGTTGCCTCGACGAAACCGGCCTTGCTGCCGCAATCGAAGCGACGCCCGTTAAAGGTGACGGCGTGGAACGGTTGCGTTCCGATCATCCGTGCCATGGCGTCGGTTAGCTGGATTTCCCCGCCTGCCCCCTTTTCCTGGCTTTCCAGCGTGCGCATGACTTCGGGTTGCAGGATATAGCGACCCGAAAGAATCTTGTTTGAAGGCGCCGCTTCGACAGCCGGTTTCTCGACCAGTCCCTTCACTTCGGTCAGCGCGCCATGCTCCGCACCCGGGTCGATCACGCCGTAGCTGGAGACCTCCTCGCGCGGGACCTCGAGCACACTGATCAAATTGCCCCCGACCCGGCTATAGGCATCGACCATCTGCTTCATGCAGCCCCGGCCGCCGTCTTTTCCGGCGATCATCAGCTCGTCGGGCAGAAAAATCGCGAAGGGTTCATTGCCGACGATTGCGCGGGCGCACCAGATCGCATGGCCGAGGCCCAGCGGGACTTGCTGGCGCACGGTGATGATGTCGCCCGGAACCGCCCGCGTCGGGGCAAGCGCATCCAGATTCTTGCCGCGCTCGCCCATGGTGGCTTCTAGTTCGAAAGCGATGTCGAAATGCTCGACTATGGCGGTCTTGCCGCGCCCGGTGACGAAGATCATCTGCTCGATCCCCGCCTCGCGCGCCTCGTCCACTGCATACTGGATGAGTGGGCGATCGACGATCGGCAGCAATTCCTTGGGGATCGCCTTGGTCGCCGGCAGGAAACGGGTGCCGAGCCCGGCCACGGGGAAGACGGCTTTCCGGATCGGTTTCGGAGTGGTCATGCCGTTCGCGTTACGGCGGGTGGGTGAACGCGGTCAACCGGCAGTTCCGGGTTTCGGCCGTGCGATGCTTGCGGGCAGGCGGAATCCGGCTAAATGCTTCACCATGGACAAGCTACTTATCCGAGGGGGAAACCGCCTCAGCGGTACCCTGCCGATTTCCGGTGCGAAGAATTCCGCGCTGACCTTGATTCCGTGCGCCCTGCTGACCGAAGAGCCACTGACGCTGCGCAATCTGCCGCGGCTGGCCGATATTGACGGGTTCCAGCACCTGATGGGTCAGTTCGGCGTTTCGGTAGCCATCAGGGGCAAGCGACCCGAGGAATTCGGACGCGTGGTCACGTTCGAGGCTTCACGCCTGACCTCCACCGTCGCGCCTTACGACCTCGTACGCAAGATGCGTGCCTCGATCCTGGTGCTTGGCCCGATGCTGGCGCGGGCCGGCGAGGCGACGGTCTCGCTGCCCGGGGGCTGTGCGATCGGCAACCGGCCGATCGACCTGCATCTGAAAGCGCTCGAAGCGATGGGGGCCGAGATCGAACTGGCGCAGGGTTACGTCAAGGCCATGGCGCCGGATGGCGGGCTGCCCGGTGGCGATTTCGACTTTCCGGTGGTTTCGGTCGGCGCGACCGAGAATGCGGTGATGGCAGCCGCCCTCGCCAATGGCACGACGCGCCTGTTCAACGCCGCGCGCGAGCCGGAGATCGTCGATCTGTGCAACCTGCTGGTCGCGATGGGTGCGGAGATCGAGGGGATTGGCACATCCGATCTGGCGATCCACGGCGTGAAGAAGCTCAACGGCGCGACCTACAAGGTCATGGCCGACCGGATCGAGGCGGGTTCCTATGCCTGTGCGGCAGCGATTACCGGGGGCGAGGTCCGGCTTGAGGGAGCCAATGCGAACGAAATGCAGGCGACGATCCACGCCTTGCAGCAAATCGGCATCGAGGTGGAAAGCGACAAGGCGGGTATAAGCGTAGCCGCGAACGATTCGCTCCGGGCGACGAACCTGTCGACCGCACCCTATCCCGGTCTGGCAACCGACATGCAGGCGCAATTGATGAGCCTGCTGTGCAGGGCCGACGGTACCAGCGTGCTCAAGGAAACGATCTTCGAGAACCGCTACATGCATGTTCCCGAACTCAACCGCATGGGCGCCGATATCGAAACCGAAGGGCGGACCGCGATCGTCAAGGGTGTCGAGCGGCTGACCGGTGCGGAAGTCATGGCGACCGATCTGCGTGCCTCGATGAGCCTGATCATCGCCGCCCTTGCCGCCACGGGGGAGACGACCGTGCGCCGCATCTATCACCTCGACCGCGGCTATGAGCGGCTGGAAGAGAAGCTCCAATTGGTTGGAGCGGACATCGAGCGCGTGGGCGATGACTAGCTGGTGCTTTGCGTATCTCGCCAAAACACGGGGATAAACGCGATTACCATGGCGATGCCGAACATCGCCAGGCCTTCCAATGCCAAAGCCTGGAAGAACGCGCTATCTACTGAGAATGCCGGCGCACCGACGAGACCGGCCAGGCCGATCACCGTATAGAACGACAACCCCCATACCGCGATGCGTGCAACCGATGCACTCGAACGCGAATGCGTCGCGCAGAATACCGCACCCCACAGCAGGGCGGCAAATAGCAGGATTACACCATGAACCGGAGCGTCGCTAAAGAGACGAATGCCGTTTGCAAGACATAAGACGGACAGGAAGGCACTTCCAATCAGTCCGGGGACGACGATGAGTGGCGGCAGTTTGGCCATGGCATGTATCCTTTCGTTCAGATTGCTGGTGAAACATCCTGCTGCGAACGGGATGCGGGCATTGAGCGGGATGTGTGGAAGCTCGTGTTCCATCGCACGCATCCAGTCGCGACGATTATCAGGCGATAGGAGCCGGGCGAGCCGCATCAGCAAGCATGCGAATATATCGGATCTTTTCATTAGCTCGCTGCCTTTGACATCGAATTCTTATGGCCGGCACGCTGCCGCTCCGAAAATCGCGCCAGTCGCTCCCTTGCGAGGGACTTTCCCGATGCAGTCAGGCGGTATTCGCGGCGGGGGCGGGCTGTTTCAACGTCTGACTCCCAACGCGAGTCGAGATAGCCGTCATCGGCGAGCCTGATCAGCAGAGGGTAAAGCGAGCCCGATTGCAGGCCGGTTTCCTGCATCAGCGCATATCCGTACCACCACTTGTTTTCGCATTTGAGCAAGATGGAAAACAACGCGGCCGCTTGTTGCGAAGTATGAGGACGTCTCGGCATGCAATAACTCTACATATGTAGAGTTATTTGTCAACTTCTGTTTGCCCCGAACGGAAATCGCGGTCGGGCAGATCTTCGGCAGTCACCAGCCACACTCGAATCGCGCTGGCCAGCCCGGGTGGCGTTTCGGCTCCGATCCGCTCCTCGTCGATCCGTGCCACCAGCGCGTTGAGCGGCAAGCCTTCGTGCTTGGCTGCCGCGCGCAGCATGTCCCAGAATACCGGTTCGAGGCTGATCGAGGTCTTGTGCCCGGCAATTTCGACTGAACGCTTGACCGGCGGGTGATAAGGTATTGACATGCACCCATCCTATCAGCCGGGATTCGATAAGGGGAGCTTGCGGTGAATGCGATCGTGGAAGGCAAGGATGGCGTGGCGCGCTGCAAATGGGCTTCGGCGACGGCCGAATATGTGCGGTACCACGACACGGAGTGGGGCTTTCCGGTGGACGATGATCATCGCCTGTTCGAGAAGATCTGCCTCGAAGGGTTCCAGTCGGGCCTGAGCTGGCGTACTATCCTTGAAAAGCGGGAAAATTTCCGCGCGGCTTTCTGTGATTTCGATTTCGACCGGATCGCCGGTTTTGGTGATGGGGATGTCGAGCGCTTGCTTGGAGATAGCGGGATCGTGCGTCATCGCGGCAAGATCGAAGCGACGATCAACAATGCGCGTCGTGCCACCGAACTCGCTGGGGAATTTGGTTCGCTGGCATCCTATTTTTGGAGCTTCGAGCCTGAGACCCGGTTGTGGGATGGCACCGACATGCCTTCCTCGACCCCCGGATCGACCGCGCTGTCGAAGGATCTCAAGCGTCGCGGATGGCGCTTTGTCGGGCCGACCACGGCCTATGCCTTCATGCAGGCCATGGGATTGGTCAACGATCATGCGCCGGGCTGTGCGGCGCGAGAGCATGTGGAAAAGGCGCGAACCCGCTTCAGGCCCCCGCAACCGCGTTGAGGGAATGTCTGGCAGGCGCGCCTCAGTACATGTGCTGCCCGCCATTGATGCTCATGGTCGAACCGGTGACGAAGCCAGCCTCTTCCGAGCACAGGAACGAGACGCCACGCGCGATCTCGCCCGCCTCGCCGAGACGACCGACCGGAATCTTGGCCACGATCTTCTCGAGCACGGGTTCGGGAACGGCCGCGACCATGTCGGTATCGATATAGCCCGGCGCGATCGCGTTGACCGTCACGCCGACCCGGGCGCCTTCCTGCGCCAGAGCCTTGGTGAAACCGTGAATGCCCGATTTGGCCGCGGCATAGTTGACCTGGCCGTACTGGCCGGCCTGCCCGTTGATTGAGCCGATATTGACGATCCGGCCCCATTTGCGTTCGCGCATGCCGGGGAAACAGGCCTTGGCCATGTTGAAGCAGCCGCCGAGATTGATCCGCATGACCTCGTGCCAGTCGTCATAGCTCATCTTGTGCAGCGTGCCGTCGCGGGTGATCCCGGCATTGTTGACCACGATGCCAACCGGGCCGACCTCTTCGCTTACCTTGGCGCAGCCTTCGAGGCATGCCTCGTGATCGCCGACATCCCATTTATGGGCGGCGATGCCGGTTTCAGCGGTGAATTGCCGGGCCTTCTCGTCATTGCCGCCGTAATTGGCGATGACGGTATGTCCCTGCTCTTTCAAGGCTTCGCTAATTGCACGGCCAATCCCGCGCGTTCCGCCTGTGACGACTGCTACACGACTCATATGCCTGGCTCCTGACTGTCCATTCCGTAGCGTCGGTCTTTAGGCGAGCATGCCGGTCAACACAAAGAAAAACCCCGCCGGAGCGAGGCCGCTTCGAACGGGATTTCCGTTGCGGTCAGAAGCGGAATTGGGTCCCGACATAGACTGCCTGACTATCCTCGACACCATTGGTGAGCGGGGCAAGGCGGTCGCGATCTTGCGACAGGCGCACGCCGGCGGTCACGTCGAGATTGCGCGATACGCGGTAGGAGCCACCCAGGTCGACGGTCTGCTCGCCAAGCGCTTCGAGCGTGCCGCGCGACCGGCCGATCGTGCTGCGATCCTGTTCGAGCGAGATGCGCGGCTGGAGACGACCCGGCTTGTCGGGCGCGGAGCCGTTGCTGGGTTCGTAGCTGGCCAGGTCGGGCATTTCGACATCGCGGATTCCACTGGGCAGCTTCGGCGTGGCCTTGGCGAAGCTCTTATAGCCGCGCGCCACGCCGAGATCGTAGCGCGTGGGGGCGAGGCTGGCTGTGCCGCGTCCGGCTTCGCCCGAAGCGGCGGCTATGGCAGAGCGGACCGAAATGGCCCGCGCCGTCTCGTCGTCCACCCGGACGGCGACAGTCACGGTCCGATCGCGTGCTTCGCCCGTACCGGCCGGAGTGAACCGCAGCGCATGACCCTTGGCCGCAACCTGTTCGGCCACGCGGCGAGCAAGCTGAGGGTCGACCGAGGCAGGCGTGAAGGGAACGATTTCAGAACCGAAAACACCGCCATCGGCATCGAAACCAACGAAAGCGAACCCGGCGCTCGGGATTGCCAGCGCCATCGCCGCGGCAGACACAAGGACAGGTGCGAACCTGCCTTTTGCTGCATTCCGGCGAGAGTGCGACATGACTTGCTGAGCCCTTCCTGTTTCCCCACACAATTCAGACCACAGACGGCCTGAACGGTTCCTGACCAGCGTGAATATCGCGAAAGCGAGAATCGCCAGCCATTTACCGAGTCGGCAATGTAAGCCTTGTTGGCTGCGATGGCCAGTTTTTCCACAGGTCTCGTCGGCGAAGGGATGGCAAGTGTTGCGCGAGTCACACAGCGAACGCGGAGTCCAACGGTTAAGCGATGGTTCAATTGGCCGGCGCCCTATACCTTCTGGCTGGCACGATTTGGCGCGGAACGCCTTGCCGCGCCCGCCTTGCGGGCTATAGAGGCCCGCATGAACCAGACGGGATTTTTCTGACCATGAATGCCAATCGCAGCCACATCCGAATCACCCGCACGGCAATCGCCGCGCTTGCCCTGGCGGGCCTTGCCGCTTGCGGGGGCAAGGACCGTCCGGTCGCCGACCTCGCTGCATCACAGGTCACAACGATCGGGGTAAATTCCTATCTCTGGCGTGCCGCGCTCGAAACGGTCAGCTTTGCTCCGCTGCTGCAAGCCGACAGCGCCGGCGGGGTTATCGTGACCGACTGGTATGCCAATCCGACCAATCCAGGAGAGCGGGTGAAGGTCACCGTCACCATCCTCGACCAGGATTTGCGTGCCGACGCATTGCGTGTCGCCGCCAGCCGCCAGGTCGCCCGGGGCGGTGGATGGGTCGACGCGCCGGTCCAGGCCGCAACCGTTCAGAAGCTGGAAGACATTATCCTGACGAAAGCGCGCGATCTGCGCCGGCAGGCTGTGGCTTCCTAGTTCATTTCTCCTTACGGAGATTCCATGACCGATACCCGTTTCGATGCCCGGTTCGATCCAGGGCAAGCCGACGCACGCTGGCAACGTGCCTGGGAAGATGCGCGCTGTTTCGAGGCCGGCAGCGATAACGACAGGCCGAAAAGCTATGTGCTCGAGATGTTCCCCTATCCTTCGGGGCGTATCCATATCGGCCATGTCCGCAATTACACGATGGGCGACGTGCTCGCACGCTACAAGAGAATGCGCGGGCATGAAGTGCTGCACCCGATGGGCTGGGATGCGTTCGGCATGCCGGCGGAAAACGCGGCTATGGAAAAAGGGGTCCATCCCAGCGGCTGGACGCGCGAAAATATCGCCAACATGAAGGCGCAATTGAAACGGATCGGTTTCGCGCTCGATTGGAGCCGCGAATTCGCCACTTGCGATGCGGAGTATTACGGCCACGAGCAAGCACTGTTTCTCGACCTTTACGAAGCGGGGCTGGTCTATCGCAAAGAGAGCGAGGTCAATTGGGACCCGGTCGACATGACCGTGCTGGCCAACGAGCAGGTGATCGACGGCAAGGGCTGGCGTTCGGGTGCCGAGGTCGAGAAGCGCAAGCTCAATCAGTGGTTCCTCAAGATCACCCACTTCGCGCAGGATCTGCTCGACGGTCTGGGTGCTCTGGACGGGTGGCCCGACAAGGTCCGGCTGATGCAGGAAAACTGGATCGGCAAGAGCCGGGGCCTGCAGTTCCGTTTCGACCTGTCCGACGGACAGGGGCTGGAAGTCTACACGACGCGCCCCGATACGATTTTCGGGGCCAGCTTCGTGGCCGTTGCGGCTGACCATCCGGTTGCCCGGAACGTGGCGGCAGACAATGCCGATGCACAGGCATTCATCGAAGAATGCAAGCGCGGGGGGACGACCGCGGCCGAGCTCGAAAAAGCGCAGAAACTGGGCTTCGATACCGGTCTGACGGCACGCCATCCATTTACCGGCGAGGCGTTGCCCGTTTTCATCGCAAACTTCGTGCTGATGGATTACGGCACCGGCGCGATCATGGCCGTGCCGGGACACGACCAGCGCGATTTCGAATTCGCATCCAAATACGAGCTGCCCATACCGCGTGTCGTTGCAGCCAGTGCCGCCGATGCCGGCCAGCCCTTCATGGGTGCGGCCGAGCCGGGGGACGGCGTTATCGTCAATTCGGGTTTTCTTGACGGGATGGGTGTCGAGGCGGCCAAGCGTGCCGTGACCGAACGCGCGGAAGAGGAAGGCTGGGGATCCGGCCGGACAGTATGGCGCCTGCGCGATTGGGGTGTTTCACGCCAGCGCTACTGGGGCACGCCGATCCCCTTTATCCATTGCGGGAAATGCGGTGTGGTTCCTGTGCCGAAGGACCGGTTGCCGGTCGAGCTACCCGAGGATGTCGATTTCCGGACGCCCGGCAATCCCCTGCAGCGCCATCCGACCTGGAAGCATGTCGATTGCCCGCAATGCGGCGGCAAGGCGGCGCGCGAGACCGATACGCTCGATACGTTCACGAATTCCTCGTGGTATTTCCTGCGCTTTGCAAGCCAGCCGGATGGCAGGCCGTTCGACCCGGGCGAGGTCGCCGATTGGCTGCCGGTCGAGCAATATATCGGCGGCATCGAGCACGCGATCCTGCACCTGCTCTACGCCCGTTTCTGGACGCGTGCGTTGCAGCATATCGGCCAACTCGATTTCGCCGAGCCCTTCGCCAGCCTGTTCACGCAGGGGATGGTGACGCACGAAACCTATTCGCGGCGCGATCCGGATGATGGAAAACGCAGCTACTTTCTCCCGGATGAGGTTGAGCGGCGGAGCGACAATGCGATATTGAAAAGCGACGGTTTCCCGGTCGAAATCGGCCGCGTGATCAAGATGTCCAAGTCGAAGAAGAACGTTGTGGACCCGGACGAGATCGTCGCGCGATACGGTGCCGATGCCGTGCGCTGGTTCATGCTGTCCGACAGCCCGCCCGAACGCGATCTGCCTTGGTCTGAGGCGGGGATCGAGGGATGCTGGCGCTTTGTTCAGCGGCTGTGGCGCCTGTTCGGCCATTTCGACGCGGCGGCAACGGGGGACGACCAGGCGCTTGATCGCAAGACCCACCAGACGATTGCGGCGGTTGCGGAGGATATCGAGGCCCTGTCCTTCAACAAGGCGGTTGCGAGAATCTACGAACTCGCCAGCGCGGTCGAGAAAGCGGAGCCGGGAAGCAGTCGCAACGCAGCAATCCGCACCATCCTGCTGCTCGTTTCGCCCATGATGCCGCATCTGGCCGAAGAGGCGTGGCAGGCGATTGGCACGGGAGGACTGGTTGCCGGAGCTGCCTGGCCCGTTGTCGACGAAGGATTGCTGGTCGAAGACGAAGTCACCATCGCAATTCAACACAAGGGCAAGCTGCGCGATACGCTATCGGTTCCGAAAGGCGCATCGAAAGAAGCGCTGGAAGAACTTGCGCTGGCGAGCGAGAAGGTCCAGCGTTCGATCGACGGAGCGGAAGTTCGCAAGGTGATCGTAGTGCCCGACAGGCTGGTAAACATCGTGACATGATACGCCTCGCATGCCTTTCCGCGGTTCTTCTGGCGCTTTCGGGTTGCAACCTGCAGCCGATGTATGCCGGCGGGAGCAGTGGAGAGGTTGCGCGCGGGCTTGCGGCGATCGAAGTCGGTCCGATCGAGGGACGCGAAGGCTGGCTGGTGCGCAATGCCCTGCGTGACCGGATCGGAGCCGCCGGAAGCGAAGCACCGCGCTACCGTCTTGACGTCCGTCTTGATGACAGGCTGGAAGGTCTGGGCGTGCTCGGCGACGATACGGTCGGGCGCGAGCGTCGCACATTGCGTGCACGCTATCAGTTGGTCGATCTGGCTGCGGACACGATCCTGCTCGATGCGACGGCCGGTTCGGATGCCGGGATCGATGTCGTCTCCAGCGAATATGCCACTATCGCCGCCGAGCAGACCGCGCTGGAAAACCTTGCTCGCGAAGTGGCGGATCGTATCGTGACGCAGTTGTCGCTGACGCTGCGGGAAAGCCGGTGAAGGCGACCCAGCGGGATTTCGCGGCAAACGCGCAGCGCGCGGCCAGGCACTGTTCGGTGTTCTTCTTTTGCGGTCCGGACGAAGCGGGCGCATCGGCGGCGGCGGGCAAGATTGCCGAACTCCTGCCCGATCCTGGTGAACGGGTCGAGATCGCCGGGGCCGAGTTGCGCAAGGATCCGGTCCGGCTCGGGGACGAAGCGCGGTCCTCCTCACTGTTCGGCGAGGCACGTCATATTCTGGTCCGTGCCAGTGGCGACGAAGCCCATGCCGCTCTCGAAAACCTGCTCGACGGCGAAGGTGACGCATGCCCGGTATTGGTGGTGGCGACATCCGCCACCGACAAATCGCGCACGGCGAAACTGCTGGCGAAACGCGATGACGCATTGGTGGCGATGTTCTGGCCGCCCGATCTTGCTTCGGTCACGGCATCGGTACGCAACATGGCCGATGCCGCGGGTTTGCGTCTGAACGGAGACATTGCCGAACGGATCGCGCGCGCGGCCGGGCTTGATGTGCGACTGGCAAGGTCGGAAGTCGACAAGCTCGCGCTCTATCTTGGTGCTTCGCCCGAATCCCCCTGCGGCGCAGATGCGGCGGCTCTGGAGGCAATAGGCGCGAAGACCGAAGAGGACGGGTTCATGCCGTTGGTGAATGCCGTGCTGGCCGGCGACGCGCGAAAGATTCCCGGCGAATTGCGTCGCATGCGCGAGATGTCGCTCAATCCCGTCGGCCTGTTGCTCGCTTTCGAACGGCGCGCGGCGCAACTGGCGCAACTGGCAGCGAAGCTGGGGCCGCGCGGCAATATCCGCCAGACTCTCGATCAGGAGAAGCGTGCGCGGCGTGTCTTCTGGAAGGATGTGCGCGATCTCGAGCTGCAGTTGCGACACTGGCGCGGCGCCGAACTCGACCGGCTGGCCGCCCGGCTGGTCGCACTGCATCGTGCGCTCTTGTCGAACAGCCAGTCGGCGGAGCTGCTGCTATCGCAAGGCCTGGCGGAGATCGCCCGCCGCGCGGCCCATCATCGCCGTTAGCTTTCCGGCACCGAGAAACTGCCCGTTACCCGGCCACTCGAATTCGTCGAACCGGTTTCGCCGGTAACTGAAGACGATCCGCTGGTGCGTCCGTCGACGCTGGAAACACCACTGCGCAAGTCGATCACCAACCGTCCCCCATTGAGCGTATCACCCCCGCGTCTGAGGCGGACATTGCCCGCCATGGTGATGATCCGCCGATTGAAATCATATACGGCGACATCGCCGCTGGCCGCTTCGTTCCCACGCGTGACCCGTACCCCGCCAGTGGCGGTGATCCGCTGAATCCTGAGCGAACCGGCATCGGAGTAATTCACCAGAGTACGCGCCGCGCGCACCCGCAGCCCTGCCTGGGTGATATCGACATTGCCCGACAGGACGACACGGTTTTGCCGGTCCTGCAGCTCGATCCGGTCGGCCGCGTAATTCACCGGGGCGTTGGAATTGTGCCCGCCGATGGCCTGCGCGCTCAGTTGCATGCCTGCAAAGGCGATCAGCCCGGTTGTGAAACCGGCCAGTGCCCAACGCGGCGCGGTGCGGAAATACTGCTTCGTCATGGTATCCTCAATCTGCCCGGGACCATGCGCAGCCTGGCATTCCCGTCGAGCGTGATCTTGCGTTCCGGCATGTCCACCACCAGCCGGTCGGCGCGGAAAGTACCGGCGGGAATGGCGCCGTCGACACCGTCCTTGCCCACCATGCGCTTGTCTTCGAGGTTTACCGAGACGTCGCGCATGACCATCCGGTAGCCATCGGCCGCCGTCAGCCGGACCGGTCCGATCACCGACATTACTTCATCGTTTATATCGTAGGCTCCGGCTTGGGCTCCCAGCCGTGCCGGGCCGTCGGGGAGCAGGATATTGGCGACAAGATCGCTCATCCGCACGATTCCTTCATTGCTGGATCGCTGAACGGCCTCGCCTGCGGTCAGGGAAAACGGCCGGCCCTTATTATCCTGTCCGCGATACATCGCATTGTCGACGCGCAGCCGCTCGTCGATCACCGCGACCTTGTTGCGGTCGAGCAGGAAGCTGACTTCGCCGCGCGGGCTGAGCGGGGTGATGACCATCAATGCGGCGATGACGCCAACAGCCATCGGCAGCGCCTTGGCAAGGAGCCCGATCAGCCTGTCATGCGAACCGCCCGGCGCGGCGAAATGCTGCCGCGCGCTGCGCAGCTCCTTCGCTTCCGCCGTTTCGATCCGTCGTTTCATGCCCATGCGATTACCCTTGCCGCCGTTCCCTTACGCGTGGCTGAAGACATCGTGCTCAGCCCAGCCGGCAAGGTCGAGCCGCGCGCGCGTGGGCAGGAAATCGAAACAGGCCTGGGCCATTTCGGTACGTCCCTCACGCGCAAGCCGTTCGACCATGACCGCGTGCAACCGGTGGAGGTAGCGGACATCGGAAGCCGCATATTCGCGCTGCGCTTCGGTGATTTCCGGAGCGCCCCAGTCGGAGCTTTGCTGCGCCTTGGAAATATCGCCGCCGAGCAGTTCGATGACCAGATTCTTGAGGCCGTGCCGGTCGGTATAGGTCCGGGTCAGCTTGCTGGCGATCTTGGTGCAGAACACCGGTGCCGCTGTCACGCCGAGATAGTGCTCTATCGCCGCCAGGTCGAAGCGGGCAAAGTGGAACAGCTTCAACCGGCCGGGGTCGGCGAGAACAGACTTCAGGTTCGGCGCGTCGTAGGAACCGCCGACCTTGAACCGGACCAGATGCTCGTCACCCTGCCCGTCGCTGATCTGGACGATGCACAGCCGGTCGCGCGGCGTGACCAGGCCCATGGTTTCGGTATCGACGGCGACCGGCCCCGGGGCGAGCACGCCTTCGGGCAGGTCTTCTTCGTGGAAATGGACTGTCATATGCGAGATGCCTTAGGCCTATTGGGGATTGAGGGGAAGGGTTGCTGGCGTCCTTCCGGCCGGTGAACTATCATTCCCGAATGAGCGATGCGATCCCCGAAAGCTGGCGGCCCGTGCTCGATCCGGTGCTGGCGACGCCCGAAGCGCGCTGGCTGGGCGGATGGCTTCGAGCCGAGGAAGACGCGGGCAAGACGATCTATCCGCCCCGCGGTTCTCGCCTGCGCGCCCTCGAACTGACCCCGCTTGATACGGTGAAGGTCGTGATCCTCGGGCAGGACCCCTATCACGGGCCGGGCCAGGCGATGGGTCTGTGCTTCGCCGTGCCGGAGGGCGTACGCGTGCCGCCGAGCCTGGTGAACATCTATCAGGAGCTGGAAAGCGATCTGGGCATCGCGCCGCCCGGGCATGGCAATCTCGAGAAGTGGGCGCGGCAGGGCGTGCTGCTGCTGAACAATTCGCTGACCGTGGAGGCCGGGCGTGCGGGAAGCCATGCGGGCAAGGGCTGGGATGCAATCACCGATGCCTGCGTCGCGGCAGTGGCCGGACGCGAGGAGCCGAGCGTGTTCATCCTGTGGGGCAGTCATGCGCAGGGCAAGGCCGCGCGGATCGGCGCGCTGCAAGGGACGGACCGGCATTTGGTGCTTCGCAGCCCGCACCCCAGCCCGCTGTCGGCGCATCGCGGTTTCTTCGGCAGCAAGCCGTTCGGCCAGGCGAATGCGTTTCTCGGAGCGGCCGGACGCGGAGCGATCGACTGGAACCTTGCGCGCGCTCCCGCCCTGTAGGCCCACTCTGTAGGAAAGTGCGCTCCCATGACTGAAGACGAAGCCCGCAAGAAGCTGCTCGCCCGCCGTGCCGAGCTGGAAGAGGAAGATCGGATCAGCGCGGAATCGCGTGGCCCGGTCACCCTCCAGCAGGACAGTGTCGGACGCCTGTCGCGGATGGATGCGATGCAGCAGCAGGCGATGGCGCTGGCGGTGGAGCAGCGGCGCCGGGCCGAACGCTCGCGGATCGACGCGGCGCTGGCGCGGATCGAGGAAGGCGAGTGGGGCTGGTGCAGCGCCTGCGGTGGGGAAATCGCCGAAAAACGCCTCCGGCACGATCCGAGCGTGGCGCGCTGCGTGACATGCGCCGCCGGTTAACGCCTATTTCGCCAGCCGGGCCGGAAGGAAGCTGAGCGCGAGCGCCAGGGCCATGAAGACGAACGCGGCCCATGCATTGACCGCTCCCGAAGGAATGCCATGGATCAGAAGGGCTCCGTTGCCCCCGGGGATGAGTGCGGCCGAACAACCCATTACCGTCCCGCCCGCGAAACAGCGGCTCCAGCCGCCCAGGGTCGGGAGACGCAGCCGGAATCGTCCTGACCGGAGAGCTGCGTAGATCGCCCCTCCGACAAGTGCCGCGGCGCCGGCCAGGGCTTTTACCGGGATGTCGATCACCTGGCCCTCGCCGAAAGCGGCGCTCTGGTGCTCGATTATCGACATATGGGTCCAACTGCCTGCAAGAGCGAACAGGAGGCTGCCGCATATGCCGATGATGAGCATGGCGGTGAACGGGCGGAGCAGAACCGCTCTTTTCACGAATACCGAGCGAATATTTTGCAAATGGCGCCGCTGGAACGCCGGCCTGGCGAGGATGGCGAATCCAATAAGGGCAGACACACCCAAAAGGCCGGGCGAATCGAATAGCGGGGGCGCCGGGGGCGGATTGGCCATATGGCGAATGGCCACCAGTGCACCAAGTCCGATTCCGGCGAGAGTACCGGTAAAATCGAGTTCGCCACCGCTCAGCCGACTCAGCGTACCGAAGGCGCAGCCGCCATTGACACGGGCGCCGAGCCCGAAGGCGGCGCCGCTTGCCAGCAGGACTGGCGTGATCGGGAAAGACGGTGCCAGGATGTCCGGTGCCTGGAAGAGCCAGGATAGCGGCAGGATCAGGCAGGCCGACGCTCCGGCCGCAGCGGCAAAAGCTCGCGCGCGCAGCGATTTGCGATCGACGATCCATTGTTTTGCCGCATCGACCATGCAGATGCTGCCGCGCCGAATCGCGAAGCCGGCGGCAAATGCCAGCAGCATCACCAGCAGTGCTGCTACAAGGTCCGGGAGCATGGGCATCGCCCCGTTATAAGCTCACAATGCCGGGCATGGGAACATTCCGGCCAATCCGCCAATCAGAAACTTGTCTTGACCCGCAAACCCGCAACCACACCGGTGCTGCGGAAGTCGGCGGCGGAATCGATCACCTGGACATTCGCCGTCACCCGCAGCGGATTCGCCGCCTGAAAGGTATAGAATGCCTCGACGCCCTGTTCGTCCTTCAGCGTCAGCCGGGTCGCCAGGGTATCGACCAGCCGGTCGCTGATCGAATAGCGGAAATAGGCGACACCGAACTTGTCCTGTGGGCGGGACTTGGGGTTGCCGGCAATGCCGGTGAACAGGTGCCAGTCGAGCGGGGTGGGAAAACCGTCGGAAAAGGATAGCTGGCCGAACCAGCCGATACCCTTGCCCGGCATGCCCTCATAGCTGTTCAGATATTGTTGCCATGATAGGGCCGCGTTCCACCCGCCCTTTTCGTCCTGGAAGCCCGCGGCAGGCGGCGGGATGAGCACTTGCGGATAGACGCTGAAATCGGCTCCGCGCATGGTCGTGCCGACCAGCTTGACGGTGTAATAGCCCTGCTCGCCGCCGATTTTGAGCGGTACGGTGTTCGCCACCAGAACGGAGACTCCGCTGCCGAAGGGATCCTCGAACCCGTCGCGGCGCGAAGCGATGATCGGGTCGAATACCCATATGCGCAACAGGCCGATCCTGGTCGGCGTCTTGAACTGCGCGCCGACGATCGAGCCCGGCACCAGCCCGGTTGGCGGCAGGGCCATGGCGAGATTCTGGAAGCCTTCATTGCCCCCGCCGCCGACGATTGGGAATTTTGCCGCGAAATCGAGCAGGTTGAACTTGCCAACCGACAATTCGGCCCCGTTTTTCCATGCCTTCGTAATACTGGCCGACAGGTCGAACACTTCGCCGCCATCCTGCGGGTAGAACAGGCCGGTATTGGTCGGCAGCAGGCCGATCTCGCCATTGGCGCTTTCGCCGTAACGGAACTCGGGATGAATATCGATCGTGATGCTGTCGTCGAGCCCGATCGTGCTGCCGGGCACGGCGACATAGCCGTCGATCCGCCCGCCGTAATTGGGCTCGCCACCGGCGTCGCCTTCGATCACCGCATCGACGAATTGTGTCCAGTCGACCCGGATATCGATACCCTTATCCTGCCCTGCGGAAGGTGGCAGGGTTGCCGGATCGTCGTCCTGTGCATGCAGCGGCATTGCCGCGGCGGAGGCCGCCAATGCGATGCCGATGCCGGAAGCGCGCAGTATAGGAAAGAAGGACTGTCCAGGAAAAATCAGCGAAGCAGACAGCATTTGCAACCCCGTGACGGCGATCCCGGAGATCGACCCGTCACTCTCCTTAGGGCCACCCTTCCTCGTCAGGCGAAGCCGATTGAACGAGCGGGAAATATCGCGGAGAATCAATGCCGAAACAAGCGCGAATACACAATTGCCACCGGGGCGTTGCAATCGCGGCACAGTACCCATTTCGTTAACCGTCATATCCCGTACTCAACGTGGCAAGTCGCTTGTTCCCATCAGGGTCTCGTCGACGGCGCGTGCACATTGGCGACCTTCGCGGATTGCCCATACGATCAGGCTCTGGCCTCGCCGCATGTCGCCGCAGGAAAACACGCCCGGCTCGCTGGTGGCGTAGCTCTGCGTGTCCGCCGCGACATTGCCGCACCGGTCGAGTTTCACCCCGGCGCGGTCGAGCAGGCCGCACCGTTTTGGGCCGGTAAAGCCCATGGCCAGCAGGATGAGGTCGGCAGGCAGGGTGAATTCGGTGCCTTGGGTCTCGTGGATCGTGCCGTCCTTCCATTCGATCCGGACGCATTCGAGGCCGGATACCCTGCCGCCTTCGCTGATCACGCGCTTGGCGAGGACCGACCAGTCGCGCGCCGCGCCTTCCTCGTGGCTCGAGGACGTGCGCAGCTTGAGCGGCCAGTCGGGCCAGGTCAGCGCCTTGTCTTCCTTTTCAGGCGGTCTGGGCATGATTTCCAGTTGGGTGACGCTTTTCGCGCCCTGCCGGTTGGACGTGCCGACACAGTCGCTTCCGGTATCGCCCCCCCCGATCACGATGACATGCTTGTCCGTCGCGGTCAGGCTGCCTCGCGGAGCAGCGCGGACTTCATCGTCCCCCGCATTGCGCTTGTTTTGCTGGGTAAGGAATTCCATCGCCAAGCGGACTCCCGGTAATTCGGCACCGGGGATGTCGAGCATCCGTGCCTCTTCGGCACCGCCCGCCAGCACGATCGCATCGAAATTCTCCCGCAGGGCGGAAAAAGACACCTCGACCCCGACTTCGGAGCCGGTCTTGAAATGAACGCCCTCCGCTTCCATCTGCACCGCGCGGCGATTGATGAGGTGCTTTTCCATCTTGAAATCGGGAATGCCGTAGCGCAGCAGCCCGCCGATCCGGTCGCTTTTCTCGAACACGGTTACCGCATGGCCTGCCCGTGCGAGTTGCTGGGCGCAGGCAAGGCCGGCCGCGCCGGAGCCGATCACCGCGACCGACTTGCCGGTGTGCCTCTCGGGGACCTGTGGCCTGATCCAGCCTTCGTCCCAGCCGCGATCGACGATCGCGCATTCGATCGATTTGATGGTCACCGGTTGATCGATGATGTTGAGCGTGCAGCTTGCCTCGCACGGCGCGGGGCACACGCGGCCGGTGAATTCGGGGAAGTTGTTGGTGGAATGCAGGATGTCGAGCGCGTGCTTCCAGTCACCTGCGTAGACCAGGTGATTCCAGTCGGGGATGATATTGTTCACCGGGCAGCCGGTGTGGCAATAGGGAATCCCGCAATCCATGCAGCGGGCCGCCTGGTCGCGCAGTTCGCCTTCATCGGGCGGGAGGATGAATTCCTTGTAATCCTTGACCCGCCGCGCAGGATCGAGAGCATCGCGGTCGCGCCGCTCGATTTCGAGAAAGCCGGTTTCCTTGCCCATATTAGTCGGACCTCAAACAAGAATCGTCATCCCGGCGAAAGCCGGGATCGGTCGGCGAAGAAGCGCCAATCCGAAACAGATCCCGGCTTTCGCCGGGATGATGAGGAGGTGTGATGCTCATTCCGCGGCTACCGTTTCGGCTTCCTCGCGTTCGGCTTCGAGCGTTTCAAGCGCGCGGCGGTAATCGCGCGGCATCACCTTGACGAATTTGGCCAGCACATTGTCCCAGTCGTCGAGCATCCGTGCCGCGCGGGCCGAGCCTGTATGCAGCTTGTGCCGTTCGATCAGGATCTTCAGCCGCTCGGCATCGTGGCGCAGCATGTCGCCCATGCCGAAATCGTTGACTCCGGTGCCTCGCTGTTTGGGACGCCCTGCCCCTTCTTCCTCGTCCGGCCCGGCAGAGAGCGGCTGCAGCTCGATCATTGCGAGGTTGCAGCGTTGGTCGAACGTTCCCTTGGGGTCATAGACATAGGCCACTCCGCCGCTCATGCCCGCAGCGAAGTTGCGGCCTGTCCGGCCCAGCACGGCCACCACTCCGCCGGTCATGTATTCGCAGGCATGGTCGCCTGCACCCTCGACCACTGCGATCGCGCCTGAATTGCGCACTGCGAAACGCTCGCCGGCGACGCCTTCGAAATAGGCTTCGCCAGCGATGGCGCCGTAGAGCACGGTGTTGCCGACGATGATGTTTGCCCCTGGTTCGCGCTCCACGCCATCGGGTTGGCGCACAACGATCCGCCCGCCCGAAAGGCCCTTGCCGACATAGTCGTTGGCATCGCCGGTAAGGTCGAGTGTGACACCGTGGGCGAGCCAGGCGCCGAAGCTTTGCCCGGCAACGCCGGTGAAGTTGATCCGGATCGTGTCCGGCTTGAGGCCTGCATGGCCATGCATCTTGGCGATTTCGCCGGAAAGCATGGTGCCGACCGTCCGGTTCACATTGCGGATTTCGCGATCGAGCACGACAGGCCTGTTTTCCCGGATGGCATCGCGGCACGCGGCAATCAGCTCGTTGTCCATGGCCGTGCCAAGTCCGTGATCCTGTCCTTCGGTCTGATGCAACGGAGTGCCGGCTTCGAGTTCGACTGCATGCAGCAGTCGCGACAGGTCGATCCCGCTTGCCTTCCAGTGGCGGTGGACCCGGCGCATGTCGAGCCGATCAACCCGGCCGACCATTTCATCGACGGTGCGAAAGCCCATATCGGCCATGATCTGCCGCAATTCCTCGGCGACGAAGAAGAAGTAATTGATCACAT
>JANQPE010000036.1 GCA_028289565.1 Parerythrobacter sp. | reverse complement strand
CAAGCAAGCAAGGTGCGGCACTCGCCCTGCACTCCCTGCGGGAAGCGACCCGACTGGCAGTGGAGGGAAGAGCATCGGGTATCGTCACCGCGCCGGTGGCCAAGGTACAACTCGCCAAAGTCGGTTTCGACTTTCCCGGCCAGACCGAATTCTTCGCGGACGCCTGCGATATCGTTGCAGAAGATGCAGTCATGATGCTCGCCGGTCCGCAATTGCGCAC
The DNA here is from genome assembly GCA_028289565.1 of Parerythrobacter sp. Lineage (GTDB taxonomy): Bacteria > Pseudomonadota > Alphaproteobacteria > Sphingomonadales > Sphingomonadaceae > JANQPE01. The sequence continues at coordinate 11,053 of JANQPE010000036.1, read as the reverse complement.
GGTACCGCTGACGGTGCATTGCGCGCTGGCTGAGGTCCCTCGCCTGTTGTCGGTCGAACTAATCCATCGTCGTACTGCCATTGCGGCACGGGCGCTGCAGCGCGATTTCGGGATCGATACCCCCCGCATCGCCGTGACCGGGCTCAACCCGCATGCTGGCGAAGACGGCAAGTTCGGTTCCGAAGACGCCGAAATCATCGCACCGGCCATCGCTGCATTGCGCAAGGACGGTATCGATGCCACCGGCCCGCATTCCGCCGATGCATTGTTTGCACCGCACAAGCGCGGCGAATTCGATCTCGCTGTCTGCATGTATCACGATCAGGCTCTGATCCCGGTCAAGGCGCTCGATTTCGATGCCGGCGTAAACGTGACCCTGGGCCTGCCGATTATCCGCACCTCGCCCGACCACGGTACCGCCTTCGACATAGCCGGACAGGGCATCGCCCAGCCGGGGGCAATGGTCGCGGCGATCCGGATGGCCGGGGAATGTGCCCGGCAAAGAGCGAATGGCTGATCTTCCGCCCCTGCGAGACATCATTGCCCGCCACGGCTTGAGCGCCTCGAAAGCGCTGGGGCAGAATTTTCTCCTGGACGAACATTTGCGCGACCGTATCGCAGCGATACCGGGCGACCTGCAGGATCGTGCCGTGCTCGAAATCGGCCCCGGCCCGGGCGGTTTGACCCGCGCATTGCTCAGGGCAGGTGCCCGCGTTACGGCGATCGAGATGGACCGGCGCTGCCTGCCCGCGCTTGCGGAATTGGCGGAAGCATTCCCCGGTCGGTTGCGCGTGATCGAAGGGGATGCACTCAAACTCGATCATGCCACGCTGATGGGCGAACCCTTCGCGGTGGTCGCCAACCTGCCCTACAATGTCGGCACGGCGCTGTTCACGCGCTGGCTGGGTGGCAAGAAGTGGCCGCCGGCATGGACTTCGCTGACACTGATGTTCCAGCAGGAAGTCGCGCGGCGCATTGTCGCGCAACCTGGCACTGGCGCCTATGGCCGTCTCGCCATCCTCGCCCAATGGCGCGGCACGGCGAACCTGGCGATGAAGGTTCACCGCAGCGCCTTCACCCCACCACCCAAGGTGATGAGCGCGATCGTGCATGTGACGCCGGAAGCCATGCCCCAAGGCGTGCCCGCCCGCGTCCTCGAGCGCCTGACCGAAGCCGCCTTCGGCCAGCGCAGGAAAATGTTGCGGCAGAGCTTGAAGAGCGTGCCGGGAGCTTTACAGGCCATGCAGAAGATCGGCATCGATGGAACTCGGCGGGCAGAGACGCTGACGATAGACGAATTCGTCATTCTGGCACGGCAGCTTGACTAGAAGGTTTGTATCAGCGGGGGCATTCTCCCGCACCAATGCGACTGGCTATATGACAAGAAACACTAGTTCAGACTGCTGCCTGCAATCTGGAAAACAAAGGCGTTTATCCCGTCGACCAAGGCATCGGTACTATCCCTGCCACACACATCATCCCAGCGAAAGCTGGAGCCGGGTGCAAATTCTCGCCGCCATTCGATCGGGATGGCGGCGATCCCGGCTTGCACTGGGAGACGAGAAAGGGATGCGAAATTATCGCAGGCGTATGCCGCCATAGCGGCTACAGGCGCCTGGCCTTCTTCTCCAACCGCCATTGATGCAGCAATGGCTCGGTATAGCCGCTCGGCTGTTCGACACCTCTGAACACGAGATCGCACGCGGCCTTGAAAGCCAGGCTGGCATGCCAGTTGCCGGCCATCGGCTCGTAGAGCGGATCGCCTGCATTCTGCGCATCCACCTTGACCGCCATCCGTTTGAGCGAATCCATTATCTGCTCCTTGCCGCACACGCCATGAAGCAGCCAGTTAGTCATGTGCTGGCTCGAAATACGCAGCGTCGCACGGTCTTCCATCAGGCCGATATCGTCGATATCCGGCACCTTGGAGCATCCCACGCCCTGATCGATCCAGCGTACGACATAACCAAGCAGGCCCTGCGCATTGTTGTCCAACTCCTCGCGCACTTCGTCTTCCGACCAGTTGATGCCATCGGCGAGCGGAATGGCAAGCAGGGGTTCGAGTCCGGGCGCGTCATCCAAGGCCTGTTGCGCTTCGAAAACATCTTCCCGGTGGTAATGCAGCGCATGCAGCGTCGCGGCGGTGGGTGACGGTACCCACGCGGTATTCGCTCCGGCTTTCAGATGCCCGATCTTCTCGATCATCATACGGTTCATCAGGTCGGGTGCGGGCCACATCCCCTTGCCGATCTGGGCCCGGCCCGAAAGACCATGCCGCAAGCCGATGCCGACATTGCGTGTCTCGTAGGCCGCGAGCCATCTGCTGTTCTTCATCTCGGCCTTGCGCACCATCGGCCCGGCCTGCATCGAAGTGTGAATCTCGTCGCCGGTGCGGTCGAGGAAGCCGGTATTGATGAACACGATCCTGTCCTTCACCGCCTGGATGCAAGCGCCCAGATTCGCACTGGTGCGCCGTTCTTCGTCCATAACGCCGACCTTGATCGTGTGGCGCGGCAGGGAAAGCAGGTCTTCCACTGCATCGAACAGGTCGTTGGCAAAGGCGCATTCTTCGGGTCCATGCATCTTAGGTTTCACGATGTAGATGCTGGCGTGCTTGCTATTGCCGTATCTTGCATGGCCTTCGACATCGAGTGCACCGATGGCACTGGTGAAGACTGCATCCATGATGCCTTCGGGCACCTCGCTGCCGTCAGGCAGGCGGATCGCCGGATTGGTCATAAGGTGTCCGACATTCCGGACGAACAGCAGGCTGCGGCCGGGCAGGTCGATTTCGCTGCCATCGGCACGGACGACATGCTTGTCTCCGGACAGCTTGCGAGTAAGCATGCGCGTGCCCTTCTCGAAGCTTTCCTCCAGATCACCACGGATCAGGCCCAGCCAGTTGGTATAGGCCAGTAGTTTGTCCTCCCCGTCGACCGCCGCGACGGAATCCTCACAGTCGCAGATCGTCGTCAGGGCGGATTCGAGGACGATATCCGCAATACCCGCCTTGTCGTCCCGTCCGACCGGATGGTCGGGATCGAAGACAACTTCGATATGCAGGCCGTTGTTCTTGAATACCCGGCCCTTTGCACTCCGGCCGATATATTGGCTTTCATTGGCAATCGCGATGCCTTTTGCCGGCTCGTCGATATCGGCCCAGCTCCCGCTTTTCAGCGGCACGGCCTGGTCGAGGAACTGGCGGCCGCGCGCGATGACGGCCGCGCCGCGTTCCTTGTCGTAGCCACCAGGTTTCGCAGGCGGCGCATCGAGCGCGTCCGTACCGTAAAATGCGTCATACAGGCTGCCCCAGCGGGCATTGGCTGCATTGAGCAGAAAACGTGCGTTGAGGATCGGGACGACCAGTTGCGGCCCGGCCATCGTCGCGATTTCGGCATCCACATTCTCGGTACCAATGGTAAAATCGCCCGGTTCGGATACGAGATAGCCGATTTCTTCGAGAAAGGCGCGGTAGGCGGCCGCATCGTGCGACTGGCCGCGGCGGTGGCAGTGCCAATCATCGATCCGTGCCTGAAGCTCCTCGCGTTTTTCCAACAAGGCGCGGTTCTTCGGAGCGAAAGCATCGAGAAGCGCGGCGAAACCTCGCCAGAACGCATCTCTTTCGCGACCGAGCACCGGCAGTACTTCGTCGTCCAGCAGTTTCGCCAATTCGGCATGCACCTGCAATCCGGCGCGCTCGATCGTGTCAGTCATCTGTCCTCAATACTCCGCCAGGCACGAAACCAGGTCGCGCATCCTATCAAAGTCCTGGGGAGGAGGATGCGAGGCGCTATGGCCAAGACCGCAGTGGATTGCAACGGGGTTGGACAACCCCGCGCCCGCCGCTAGAGGCGGTTGCGAATGAAACCGGATAGTTCTCAAACCGCTCTGATCGAAACGATCGGCCAGGATGCGATGCTGGCGCATGTGCGTGGCTGGTGCGCAATCAATACCGGCACGACAAACCTCGATGGACTGGCCAGGCAGGCAAGCGAACTCGCCAGGGCTTTTTCCACGCTTCCCGGCGAAGTGGAACTGGTGGATCCGGCACCTGTGACAGTGATCGACGAGGCAGGCACAGAAGTCGAACGGCAACACGGCAGGCATATGGTCCTGCGTGTCAGACCCGATGCCGAACACCGCCTGCTGCTGACCGGACACATGGACACGGTTTTCCCTGCCGATCATCCGTTTCAGGAGCAGCGATGGCTTGACGATAATACACTCAACGGACCGGGTCTGGCCGACATGAAAGGGGGAATCGCGGTTATTCTCCACTCGCTCACAGCATTCGAGAAGGGCGAAGCTTCTGATCGGATCGGATATGACGTGATGATCAATTCAGACGAGGAAACCGGCTCACTTGCGTCTGCTCCCCTGATCGAGGAACTGGCGCAAGACAAACTGGCGGCACTGACCTACGAACCCTCGGCCCTGCCCGACGGCACCCTTGCCCATGCACGCGGCGGGAGTGGGAATTACTCGCTCACCATTACCGGCAAGTCGGCCCATGCCGGGCGCAATCCGCAGGATGGCCGCAATGCAATCGTCGCCGCTGCGGCGCTGACAACCGGGCTGAAAGATCTTCAGACCGGAGACTGCCCGGTCAATCCGGCACGGATCGATGGTGGAGCGGCCAACAATGTCGTACCCGATCATGCCGTGCTGCGGTTCAACATCCGACCCAAGAATCCCGATGCCGGTAAAGCGTTCCAAGCCGGACTCGCCGGACTGGTCGGCGATGTGCAACAGGCTCACGAAGTATCGATCCATTGTCATGGCGGAATTACCCGACCGCCCAAGCCGGTCGACCGGCAGGCGCAACGCCTGTTCGACCTGGTACGTGAATGCGGCGCTTCGCTCGGCCAGGACATTGGCTGGCAATCGACCGGCGGCGTGTGCGACGGCAACAATATCGCCGCCTGCGGCATCCCGGTTGTCGATACGATGGGAGTGCGCGGCGGAGCGATCCATTCGCCCGACGAATTCATGATCGTATCCTCGCTTTCGGAGCGTGCCGCACTCAGTACCCTTCTTTTTCATCGCCTGGCCACAGGAGCCCTGTCGTGAGTTTCCGTATCCGCGCAGCGCGCAATTCCGACCTGCAACCGTTATATGAAATGGCCAAACTGACCGGCGGCGGGTTCACCAATCTGCCACCGGATCGCGATGCCCTGACCGCCAAGCTCGATCGTTCGGCAAGCGCTTTCGCGCGTACCGAGGATGAAGTGGCCGACGAGCAGTTCGTGTTGATCCTCGAAAATACCGAAACCGGCGATGTACGCGGCACTTGCCAGCTCTTTACCCAGGTCGGCCAACAATGGCCGTTCTATTCCTATCGCCTGACCACGCTGACGCAGCATTCGAAGGAACTCGACCGGACCTTCCGTGCCGAAATGCTCAGCCTCGTCACCGATCTGGAAGGGTCGAGCGAAGTCGGCGGGCTGTTCCTCCACCCCAACGAACGCGCAGGCGGATTGGGTATGTTGCTCGCACGCAGCCGCTACCTGTTCATCGCGATGCACCGGCCCCGCTTTGCCGACCGGATCCTGGCCGAACTACGCGGAATCATCGACGAGAAAGGCGGCTCGCCTTTCTGGGACGGCGTGGCCGGACGCTTCTTCGGAATGAGCTTCCAGGAAGCCGATTATTTCAACGCGATCAACGGCAACCAGTTCATCGCCGACCTGATGCCCAAGCACCCGGTCTATATCGCCATGCTGCCCGATAGCACCCGCAGCGTAATCGGGTTGCCCCACCCCAGCGGCCGGGCAGCGATGCGGATGCTGGAGAAGGAGGGCTTCGCCCATGAAGGCTATGTCGACATCTTCGACGGTGGTCCGAGCATGACCGCACGGACAGATGCCGTGAAAGGCGTGGCCGATGCTCTCAAGTCACAAGTGATTTCAACCGGCCTCGAGTCCGGCGACAAGGCGTTGATCGCAACTGGCGCGCTATCTGGTTTTCGTTGCTGTTACGGCGCGCGAAAAATCACCGATGACGGCGTGGCGATCGATTCGTTTGTCGCGGAAAAGCTTGATGTCGGCGAAGGCGATATGGTGTGGACCATCGAACGATGAACCCGATGGAGATCAATTTCGACGGCATCGTCGGCCCGAGCCATAATTATGCAGGGCTGAGCCTCGGCAATATCGCCAGTGCCAGCCACAAGGGCGACCCGTCCTATCCCCGTGCGGCGGCACTGCAGGGTGTCGCCAAGATGCGTTCCAACATGGCGCTCGGACTCGCGCAGGGGGTCCTGTTGCCGCTTCCCAGGCCCAATGACGCGCTACTCGAACGGCTGGCAGTGGATGAGACAGCGGATCGCGCACTGCCGGCCGCCGCCTGGTCGGCCAGTTCGATGTGGACCGCGAATGCCGCTACCGTGAGTCCGGCTCCCGATACGGCGGATGGTCGCTGTCATCTGACCCCGGCCAACCTCATCACCATGCCGCACCGGGCACAGGAATGGCGCGACACCGCCGCGCAACTGGCCGTCGCCTTCGCCGACAAGAAGCATTTCGCACTGCACAAGGCCGTACCATCCAGCTTCGGCGATGAAGGTGCGGCCAATCACATGCGGTTTTGCGACGGGCATGGCACAAAGGGCATCGAAGTGTTCGTTTATGGCCGCCCGGGCGGGAAATTCCCTGCTCGCCAGCACGAGCAAGCCAGTCGCGCCGTCGCCCGGCTTCATGGGCTCGATCCAGAGCATACCCTGTTCGTCGAACAGAACCCGGAAGCGATAGAAGCAGGCGCGTTTCACAACGATGTCGTGTCAGTAGCAAACGAGCGCGTGCTGTTTACGCACGAACTGGCCTTCGCCGACCGGCAGAACACTCACGACCGGATAGCCGAAGCCTTCCCGTCCCTCGAACTAGTCGAGGTTCCGGACAGCACCGTCAGCCTCGCCGAGGCGATCAAGACCTACCTGTTCAACGCCCAATTGCTCACCCTGCCATCGGGCGAGATGGCGCTGGTCGTACCCGAGGAATGTCGTGAAAGCTCATCCGTATGGAGTTGGCTCGAAGGAATGCTCGCGGGCAACGGCCCAATCCGCAAGGTGATCCCGGTCGATGTGCGTCAGTCCATGGCCAATGGCGGCGGTCCGGCCTGCCTGCGCCTGCGGGTCGTGGCGGATCCCGCAACGGTCGATCCGCGCTTCCTGCTTGACGAAGCCAAGGCCGAGCAACTCGAAGCCCTCATTGCCGAAAACTGGCCCGAGCAGATCGATCCTGCCGACATCGGCAATGCAGCGCTTGCCGGCGATATACACGCCGCACGCCACAAACTGCTCGAAAAGCTGGCACTCCCTGAACTGGGTTAATGCGCTGGACGCAGCGTCGGCAGACCTTACAATTGCTTTCCGGTTAACCATCATATCGCTCGCGAATACGTGGCTGGCATGGTGTTTGCGTAGCTGAAAGTTAACGAAAGGAAGTGCATGTTCAGGAAGATCGGCAGGCTGTTCGTCATCAAGACGCGCTTCGAGGCCTACCTGATCATCTATGCGCTGGCGCTCGGCGCGACTGCGCGGGGAGCGGGTTACATCACCCAATATCCCGGCTGGTGGGGCAAGGCGCTGTTCCTGGCCTGTACCGGCGCGGTTTTTCTGGCAGGTGCGAAGATTCTCGATGCGCTGCGCTTCGAACGCGAACGACGAGAAGTAACCAAGGCAGCGGCTTCGGAATCGTCAACTTAGGAAGCGACTTGTTTGGGCGATCGAATTCGCCAACCCGTGAACGAGTATCAGCGGCAGAATGTTCTTCTTGCCGATCTTCAGGTAGATCAGGCCGAAAGTCAGGCCGATGCACCCAGTGACGAACGCGCCATGCATCCCCTGGTAGTAGTAATGCCGGTACCCGAAAAAGATCGCCGCCAGCAGTACTGCCAGGTAGCTCGCAGCCTGCGTTCCACCCAGCGCGGCTGAGGATTTGGTGATAATGAAGGCCCTGAACAGCAGCTCTTCGAAGAACGAGCCATGTGTCCACACCAGAACCATGATCAGCAGGTAGGCACCCAGATTGCCCTTGACGAAATCGAACCGGCCGCTTGTTCCGATGTCTTCGAAGAACAGGTCGGCGATCGCGCTCGAGCCGCCGGCAATGATGAGAAACAAGCCGAAAATCAGCGCTGACAGCCCGAGAGTCCGCAACCAGCTTTCTGGCCATTTCAGGCCGAGTTCGGCCCATGACAGCCCGCGGCGATACAGCAGGAAGGTGGCGACGGCCATCGCAGCGAAAGTCGATGCCGGACCGGCATACACGACCGAATAAGGCAGCACGCTCTGTTTGACGGTCACCAAGACGGCCACAACGACCAGCAGATCGACGAATGCTCCTGTCCGGTTTGCCGTCGGCTTTTCCCTCACCACAGGTAGTTCTCCCACCCTCCAGTCATCGTGCTGTCCGGCTTTGCAGCGCCCAGCCAGATCGGCAGCCCGGTTTCGATAAAAGGCCGGATGAACCCGCCCGGCGGCACGATGCCTGCGATAGCGGTCGATCGGTGTCGAGCTACACGCCGCCAGCATCCTCTTTTCAGCATGCGGAGTACACCAACAGCGGTCGTTTGCGCCTATTTCCGACATTTGGAAGAGAAAGTGGGGGTTTCTGTTGCTAGCTACCCCCGGAGCCCCGGAATCCGCTTCTGTTGCCCGGTGGGTCCAACCGCGCTTTAGCTTTGTAAATTCAGGCCGTTAAGCCGTCACATTACGCAGCAATAGCGAGTGCTTCATTATCATTGGCACTTGTGAGTTTTGAACAGTTTTACGGGATACTCAGCCCGGGCGAAAACGATGCTTTTCAACACACGTCGATCCTGGTTCGGCCCCGTCAGAACCCGCGCTTGCGCACGGTTTTTGGTGGAGCCGCCGGGTACTGCCCCCGGGTCCGTTGTGCCTATTGCACACCGCAATTTATCGCCATAGCCGATCGAAACCGGCGATCCCTATATACGCCACACTCGCTTAATGTGAAGTGACCGTCTGCAAGGGACGGAAATCGCTTACTTTTTCAGTGTATCGCGAATTTCGGTGAGCAGTTCGATTTCGGTCGGGCCGGCATCCTCCTCTTCCACAGGCTTTTCGAAACGTTCCTTCACCCGGTTCGCATAGCGGACCAGCAGGAAGATGATGAACGCCAGGATCAGGAAGTTGATGATCGAGGTCATGAACGCCCCCCATGCCAGCACATTGGCACCGGCTTCGCGAGCGGCCTCCAGCGACATGCCAGGCTCTACTTCGCCGCCAAGTACGATATACTTGTCGCTGAAATCGACATCACCGAAGATCATGCCCACGATCGGCATGATGACATCCGATGTCAGCGATGCGACGATGACAGCGAAGGCTCCCGCGATGATGACCGCAACGGCCAATTCCATCACATTGCCCTTGGCGATAAATTCCTTGAATTCCGAAAGCATGCCGGTCCCCCAAAATTTGATTCGGCATGCCTTCTGCCAAGTTGAAACCGGGTTGCCAAGCCCGCCTGTTGCTTGAAAAACCGCAGCGGTGTGCTATCTGTTTAATACAGATGCGCCACCAGTGGGTGCACATTTCTTGAAGGGGATAGCTTGATGAATTTCCGTTGGTTCGGCCGTATCGGCCTGCTCACTGCCGCCTCGGTCGCGCTTGCCGCGTGCGGGATCAACTCGGTGCCGCGTGCCGAGGAGAACGCCAAGGCCAAATGGGCCGATGTCGAGGCCGCGTTCCAGGAACGGGCAAACCTGATTCCGAACCTGCAGGAAATCACCATATCCTCGGCCGAGCAGGAGCGCGAGACGCTCAACAACGTGATCGAAGCGCGTGCCTCCGCAACGCGTCCGGAGATCAAGCTCGACAGCAACGAATTGACCGATCCGGCGAAGATGCAGCAATACCAGCAGGCCCAAAATACGCTCGGGGGAGCTCTCAGCCGTCTGCTCGTCTCTGTCGAACGCTATCCCGAACTGCGCAGCCAGGAAAATTTTGGGCGCTTCATGACCCAGATCGAAGGACAGGAAAACCGCGTCCGCGTCGCTATTCGCGATTACAACGAGGCTGTGCGGCAATATAACACAACGATCCGTACCTTCCCCGATACGATCGGTGCGAACATCATTCATGGCGCGGAGCCGATGGTGCCCTACCAGGCTGCCACCGAAGGCGCTGAAACCGCTCCTCAACTGGATATGCGTTCGGGTGGCAATGACAACGCCCCATCCGGCGCCAACGACAACGCCGCCGCCGAAAGCGACGCCGCAGCAACGAATTAATCGGCACGTAAGCCGCCCAGATGCGTTACGTGCCCCTCCTGCTCGCCGCGCTGGCGCTATTCGTGGCTCCGGCGACGGCGCAGACCTTCCCCGAGCGCGGAACTTCGCCGGTCGTCGACAATGCCGATCTGCTCGACCCTGCGGCCGAGGCCGAATTGTCGCGCGTGCTCGACGAGTTCGAGGAGCGTAACCAGCGGCAATTCGTAGTCGCGACGATCCCCGATCTCGAAGGTTATGAAATCTCAGATTACGGATATCGTTTGGGCCGTGAATGGGGGTTGGGTGACAGCGAGAACGATGACGGCATCATCTTGCTCGTGGCCCCCAATGAAAGACGCGTCCGAATCGAAGTCGGTTACGGGCTGGAAGGCATCATGCCCGACGGATTGGCTCATGACATAGTCAACCGGGATATCGTACCGCGTTTCAAGCAGGACGATTATGCCGGGGGTATTGTCGCCGGTGCGAACAGCATCATCCGGCAGCTCGAACTCCCCCCTGATCAGGCACGCGAGATAGCGGCGCAGGCCAGTGCATCACGCGGCGATGAAGGCGGGTTTCCCGTCGGAACGCTGATCTGGCTGGCTTTCGTGTTTTTCTTCTTCATTCTCCCCGCCTTGCGCGGCGGACGGCGGCGGCGCTATCGCCGCGGTGTCGGTGGCGCGGTCGGAGATATCATCCTGTGGGAAGCCGGCAAGGCCGTCGCACGTGGCTTCGACGGCGGCGGTTCGGGTGGATTCTCCGGGGGTGGCGGGTTCGGCGGCTTTTCCGGCGGCGGCGGGAGTTTCGGTGGCGGGGG
>JANQPE010000015.1 GCA_028289565.1 Parerythrobacter sp. | reverse complement strand
ATTCGAACCTCCGGCCCCTGCCTCCCGAAGACAGTGCTCTACCAGGCTGAGCTACTCCCCGACCGTGTCGGTCCCGCCGGGCTTGTGTGCCGTGCGGGTCGAGGCAAGGCGCGCCCTATAGGTGGCGAGGCGTGGGGTGGCAAGCGGGCATTTGCGGGTCTAGGGATAATGCATGGCCAGTGCCGCGATTCCCGCTGATTCTTCTCCCGACCGCCATTACGAATGGCAATATCTCGACCTGATGCGACGTATCTGGAACGAAGGTAGCGAGCGTGTCGATCGGACCGGGATTGGCACGCGCTCCGTGTTCGGGGCGATGCTACGGTTTGATCTTGCTGACGGGCGGATGCCGCTGATCACGACGAAGCGGGTCTATTGGAAAACCGCCACTCGCGAAATGCTGTGGTTCCTGACCGGCGAGACCAATATCCGGCCGTTGGTCCTGCAGGGCGTGAAGATCTGGAACGAATGGCCGCACGCCCGTTACGTGAAGGAAACCGGTGACGACATTGCACTCGACGATTTCATCCAGCGGATCGTTGAAGACGAGATTTTCGCCCAACGCTGGGGCGACCTCGGGCCGGTCTATGGCAAGCAATGGGTCGATTGGCCGACCTACCAGTACCAGAAAGACGGCAGCTATCGCCCGGGGCCGGGCATCAACCAGGTGGCGGAAACCATCGATTCGCTGCGGAACGACCCGGGTGGCCGGCGCCATATTATCGAAGGATGGAATGTTGCCGAACTCGACCGGATGGCCTTGCCGCCGTGCCACAAGACCTACCAGTTTCACGTCACGGATGGGCGGCTCAACTGCGCGCTTTATCAACGTAGCTGCGATGTCGCGCTGGGTCTGCCGTTCAACCTGTGGTCGGGAGCGTTGCTGCAACGCATGATCGCGCAGCAAGTCGGCCTCGAGCCGGGCGAGTTCGTCTGGATGGGTGGCGACACGCATCTTTACCTCAACCACGCGGAACTGGTCGAAGAGCAGTTAGGACGAAAACCGTCGGGTTATCCGAGGTTCGAAATACTGCGGCATCCCGCAACGATCTTCGAATATGCTATCGAAGATTTCGCTGTCCGGGATTATGCACCGCAATCCGCGCTGAAAGCGCCTGTCGCGGTGTAACTTGACCGCACGAAGCGCCTGAAATAAAATAACGCATTCTCGCAAGATTGCGTCTGGGAGAAAGCCATATGGCCGACAGGCCGAAGGGTGCGGAGCAGGAGGGCGGCAACAAGCCCGCCCTGGCCCTGCACGTTCCCGAACCGAAATTCCGCCCCGGCGATACCGCCGACTTCTCGCACCTCGAAATTCCCGGGGCAGGAGAACAGGCCCGTCCGGACGAGGCGTGCGATGCGAGGGAAACCGCACCGCTATGCTACGATCTGGTGCGCGTCCTGGGTGACGATAACCGTGCGCACGGCCCGTGGGATCCCAAGCTCGACCCCGAGACGTTGCGCGCCATGCTCGGCCATTTTGCGCTTGTCCGCGCCTTCGACGAACGCATGTTCCGTGGCCAGCGGCAGGGCAAGACTAGCTTTTACATGAAATGTACCGGTGAAGAGGCGACTTCGATCTCCGCTGCAATGGCGCTGGCCAGCGATGACATGGTGTTCCCGTCCTATCGTCAGCAAGGGGTGCTGATCGCGCGCGGCTATCCGCTAGTCGAGATGATCAACCAGATCTACTCGAACAAGGGTGACAAGCTGAAGGGGCGCCAACTGCCGATCATGTATTCGAGCCGCGAACACAGTTTCTTTTCGATCAGCGGCAATCTGGCCACGCAAACGCCACAGGCGGTGGGTTGGGCGATGGCCAGCGCGATCAAGGGCGACAGCCGGATTGCCGCGACCTGGGTGGGCGAAGGTTCCACCGCGGAAGGAGATTTTCATTCCGCCTGTACCTTTGCCACGGTATATAATGCACCGGTTATCCTTAATGTTATCAACAATCAGTGGGCGATCTCCAGCTTCTCCGGTTTTGCCGGGGCGGAGCGGACCACGTTCGCCGCGCGTGCGCTGGGCTACGGCCTTGCCGGGCTGCGCGTCGATGGCAATGATCCGCTCGCTGTCTATGCTGCGGAGCAATGGGCGGCCAATCGCGCGCGGGCCAATGGTGGACCGACGCTGATCGAACATTTCACTTACCGTGCCGAGGGGCACTCCACTTCGGACGATCCCTCGGGTTATCGCAGCGTGCAAGAGCGCGAGGAATGGCCGCTGGGCGATCCCGTCATGCGCCTCAAGGACCACCTTGTCGCGCTGGGAGAATGGGATGAGGAACGGCAGGCAGCGATGGATCTCGAATGCGCCGAACGGGTCAAGGCGGCAACCAAGGAGGCTGAGAAGAACGGCATTCTCGGTCACGGCCTGCACCATCCGTTCCGGACCATGTTCCAGGACGTGTATGAAGAGCTGCCCTGGCATCTAGAGGAACAGGCCGCGCAGGCTCGTCGCGAGCGCGAGATCAAGTGGCCCGGAGAGGAGCCGTGGACATGAGTGCTGTGGTCGAGAAGGAAGAGGCTGTAGAAGCCAGTGTCGATCGCCGCCTCAACATGATCGAGGCAATCAATGACGCGCTCGATGTCACGATGGAGCGCGATCCGGATGTCATCGTGATGGGCGAGGATGTCGGCTATTTCGGTGGCGTGTTCCGCTGCACGGCGGGCTTGCAGGAGAAATACGGCAAGACGCGGGTTTTCGACACCCCGATTTCGGAATGCGGCATTATCGGCGCTGCCGTGGGCATGGGGGCCTATGGCCTGCGCCCCGTCCCGGAAATCCAGTTTGCCGATTATATCTATCCCGGCCTCGACCAGTTGATTTCCGAGGCGGCGCGGCTGCGCTACCGTTCGGCGACCGAATATATTGCCCCGATGACAGTTCGCTCGCCCTTTGGGGGGGGGATTTTCGGCGGGCAGACACACAGCCAGAGCCCGGAAGCGATTTTCGCCCATGTAGCGGGTTTGAAAACGGTTATCCCATCCACCCCGTATGATGCGAAAGGGCTGCTGATTTCAGCCATTGAAGACAATGATCCGGTGATCTTCTTCGAACCGAAGCGCATCTATAACGGCCCCTTCACCGGCTATTACGACAAGCCGGTCGAGCCGTGGAAGAAGCACAGGGACAGCGTGGTGCCCGAGGGCTATTACAAACTTCCCCTGGGCAAGGCGCGCCATGTGACCGAGGGTGACCGGCTGACCATCCTGGCCTATGGCACCATGGTCCATGTCGCCGAGGCGGTCTGCGCGAAGAAGGGGGTGGAGGCCGATATCCTCGACCTGCGCACTATCGTGCCGCTCGATATCGAGGCCATCGAGGCATCGGTCGGGAAGACCGGGCGGTGTCTGATCGTACACGAAGCGACCCGCACCGCGGGTTTCGGCGCGGAGCTGTCAGCGCTCGTCACCGAACGCTGCTTCTACCACCTCGAAGCCCCGGTCGAGCGCGTGACCGGTTTCGATACACCTTACCCGCACAGCCTCGAATGGGCCTATTTCCCCGGGCCCGTTCGCATCGGCGAAGCGATCGACAAGATTCTGAAGGATTGACGCAGATGTCGAAATTCACCTTCAACCTGCCCGATATCGGCGAAGGCATTGCCGAGGCCGAAATCGTCGACTGGCATGTCAAGGTCGGCGACACCGTCGACGAGGACGATCAACTGGCGGACATGATGACCGACAAGGCGACGGTCGAGATGGAAAGCCCGGTCGCGGGCAAAGTGATCGAAGTCGCGGGCGAAGTCGGCGATACGATCGCGATCGGCTCGATGCTGGTGGTGATCGAAGTCGCGGGGGATGTGCCTGGTGACGCTCCCGAAGCAAGGGAGGAGGTTTCCGAACCGACACCTGTTCCCGAGCCGGGGCCAGCTTCCGAGGCTGAAGCCGTCGAGGAACGGATCGAGTTCGAAGTGCCCGATCCCACCCTGGTCGCGACGCCGGAACAGGCGGCAGCGGGAAAAGTCCTGGCAACGCCTGCGGTCCGCAAGCGTGCCAGGGACCTCGGCATCGATCTGGCGGAGGTGAAACCGGCGACGGACGGTCGTGTCCGCCATGCCGATCTCGATGCGTTCCTCTCCTACAACGCGGGAAGCGGGTTCACACCGGGCGGCAAGGCGCGCGATGACGAGGAGTTCAAGGTCATCGGCTTGCGCAAGCGGATTGCGCAGAACATGGCCGAATCCAAGCGCAATATCCCACATTTCTCCTATGTCGAGGAAGTCGATGTTAGTGAGCTGGAGGAAATGCGCGCGGATCTGAACGCCAATCGCGGCAACAAGCCCAAGCTTACCATGCTGCCGCTGATGATCACCGCGATTTGCAAGCTGTTGCCGCAATTCCCGATGATCAACGCCCGCTATGACGACGCGGCAGGTATCGTCACGCGCCACGGTGCGGTGCATCTGGGTATGGCAACGCAGACCGAAAAGGGCCTGATGGTGCCTGTCATTCGCGATGCCCAGGCCAAGAATCTGTGGCAACTGGCCCACGAAATCGGGCGTCTGGCCAGTGCTGCGCGTGATGGGTCGGCCAAGTCCGGGGAATTATCCGGGTCCACGCTGACGATTACCTCGCTGGGGCCGCTTGGCGGAGTCGCGACGACGCCGGTCATCAACCGTCCCGAAGTTGCGATTATCGGCCCGAACCGGATTATCGAACGCCCGATGTATGTGCCCGACGGCAATGGCGGCGAACGTGTCGAGAAGCGCAAGCTGATGAATATTTCGATCAGTTGCGATCACCGGGTCGTTGATGGCTACGATGCCGCGAGCTTCATCCAGGAGCTGAAGAAGCTGATCGAAACGCCGGTGCTGTTGCTGACCGACTGAAGCCGGAGAGGACCATGCGTGATGAACGGATCGATGCCTATATCGCCAAGGCGCGACCTTTCGCGCAGCCAATCCTCGAACACTTGCGCGAACTGGTGCACACGGCCGAGCCGGATGCCGAGGAAGGACTCCGCTGGAAGGCGCCGTTCTTCATCCTCGAAGGGCGGCAGTTATGCGGCATGGCCTCGTTCAAGCAGCATTGCGCCTTCATTGTCGAATGGGACGATTCGAAAGAGGCCATGGGCAGTTTCGGCCGGATAACCTCGCTCGACGATTTGCCGTCCGACACGGACCTCGTTGCCTTGATCCGGGCAAAAGCGGCTCGCATTCGCTCGGGCGAGGACCAGAAGGCAAGGCGCAAGGACAATGCCAAGCTCAAGCCGAAAATCCCGGTGCCCGACGATTTTGCCGAGGCCCTCGCGAACACACCCAATGCCGCTGAGGTTTTTGCCGGCTTTACCGATGCCCAGCGGCGCGATTACCTCGAATGGGTGACGGGCGCCAAGCGCGAAGCAACACGGGCCAAGCGCATTGCCACCGCTGCCGAATGGATCGGTGAGGGCAAGCGGCGCAATTGGAAATATGAAAGATGCTAGACAGGTTTAGCGCACGCGCGCGCTGTAGGTAATCCTGACGGGTCGGGTTACCACCCGCCGCGACGCGAAGCGCCAGCGTAAATGCGTGACATCTTCGGGTGAGACCAGCCTGCGGTCTTGCCCGCGGCCGGTCCAGTACTGGCCGAGTACTCCCCAGCTACGCCCGCCATCGATCGATACTTCGTAACTGTCGCGGCTGCTTTTTTCAAAGGCGAGTCTTGCCGGAACGGTGCTGGAAATGGTGAAGGATCGCCCGTTTTCGGGCAACACCGATTCAACCAGCAGGATAACCCGGTCACCGCGGTGCAATTGCGTTGCAGGCTCGATCGCACGAACCGCATTCGCGCCGGCCGAGGCATCGGCTCGCTCGACATATACTGCACGCGATACCTGGATCGTTGACTGTGCGGCCAGTGCGTTGGCGAGCAGGCATGCAGTGATGCCGGTAATCATTCCGAAGCGCATTTCCATCCCCCGCCGGTTTCACGGCAGGGGATTGCAAGAAGACCCGAAAATATGGTTAATGCCGGATGGATAATTGATGTGTCTCAGGCGGCCGGACACCGCATGCAAACGGCGTTTATCCCCTTGGGCCAAGTGCTGTCCCTCTCCCTGCCTTACTCACCACCACGGCGAACGCCGGGTGCGGGTTGCTGTGATCGTTTAGCCGGATTGAGAGCGATCCCGGCTTTCGCTGGGATGACGAAAGATGGGCCGGAATGATGAAAGAAGAGGTGTGAGGATGTCTTGGTCAAAGGCGATAAACGCCAATGCAAACCGGGCAGTTGCAGGGCAGTTGACAGCCCCGTTTGCCTGGCCTAGTGGCGCTGCTCCCAAGCGGCGCCTGTCTTGCAAGAGAGAGCCCGCAGATGCGCGGGTGTAGCTCAGTTGGTTAGAGCGCCGGCCTGTCACGCCGGAGGTCGCGGGTTCGAGTCCCGTCACTCGCGCCACTTGGGTTCCCGAACCGGTATAGCCATTTCACTTCGACCATTTGGTGCAGGGTACCCTTGTGCCCGGTTCCGTCACCCCAGAAAATCTGTGTCATCAATCGGGTGGGCTCCAGTGGCCCGTTTCCATCCAGATCAGGAAACGGCGCAAGGGCAGGAGCCAGACGACACCGAGTATGAGATATACGATGGTCTGGAGCCACACCGGCCATGCGTCGATCAGGCCAGGCATGTAACGGGCGATCAGGATCCCATAGGTCGTGAGAACGACGAGCAGGGCCAGTATCCCTGCTGGGATGCGCCAGGTGGGTTCGGTTCGCATCACGATGCCTCGTACAGACGGGTGGGTGTGATCACCGCATCGAGCGTGCGATCGTGCGGTTCGAGCGGCAGATTCTCGGCCAGTTGGCAATCCCAGGCAATCCCGAATGCCGCAGTGTCTTCATTGGCTGCCAACCACTTGTCGTAATGACCGCCACCCTGGCCGATCCGCTCGCAGCGGACGGTGAAGCCAAGGAGCGGGACGAAGAGTATGGCGGGGACAAGCGTTTCGGCTTCGCCCGAAGGCTGGGCCAAACCGAACGGTCCGGTTTCAAGGTCGCTTTGCGAGAACGGATCGGCGAGGGCAGCGAACTCCATCTCCGAACTGCGACTGGTAAAACGGGGCAAGGTTATCGGGTGGCCTCGCTCATGGAAGAACTGTGCGTAACCGGCTGCAGGCGCTTCGAAAGGCGTCGCATGGTAGAGGCCGATAATCGTGTCACCGGCTATCCGATCGAGGATGGGAGAAGGTGGATGGCGGAACAGGAGCCCGCGTGTGATACCAGGCAGGGTTTCGACGTGATTGCGCCGCTCATCGCGCAACTGCGCGCGAATGGCGGCTTTCTGGTTGGCGGCTGTGTCGGTCGGCACCGGTCCCGTCTCCTGCAGGCCAACAGGCCGAATGATCGAGTGGCGGGACCACCATGGGTCGTTGCCGGGGAAATCCTCTGACGCCTAAACGTCAGGTGGGCGCCATATGCTCTGGTTCCCGGGTTTCTTCCGCGAAGGAAGAAGGGGCCCGTGTTCCGGAGCAGGGACAGCTCCCTAGGAATGCTTATAGCCTCAGGGATATTCGGTCGGCTCGTGCCGGGCAGTCCCGCCACGGGACTATCTAGGTGGCAGCGCCATTGCGCTCAAGGCCTAGCTTGCGGCCTTGCCTTCCAGCTTGGCCGCGCACTCCTCCAGCAGATCGGCGAATTTCTCGAGGGCGGGGGCAAGATCCGGGTCGTCTGCGATCGTGGCAAAACCGGATCCGGTCGGAGCGGTGCGAAGTTTCTCGGCTTCATCCACGGCTGTATCGCGTTCCTGCTTGAGATCAGCCAGTTCGGCGCGCAGCTTCTCTTCGGCCTGGCGGCTTTCGTCGATCTCGGCGCGCAATTCGGTCACTTCGCTGCGGATATTCTCGACTTCACGTGCTGCTTCCTGCTGGGCCGTCTTGAAGCTTTCCAGCTCGCTTTCACGCTCTGCGATCGTCTTTTCGAGTTCGCCTTGCCGATTGCGCGCGGCGTCGGTTTCCCGCTTGGCTTCCTCGATCTGGCTGCCCATTGTCTCCTGCGCTTCCAGTGCCTTGGAGACAGTGCTTTTGGTTTCATGCAGATCGTCGGCGAGCAACAGCGCGCCGAACAACAATCTTTGCGCTTCGGGAACTTCCGCGTTTTCACCGAGTTCGCGCAATTTCTCGTCGACGACACTGCCGAGGCTGACGACATGGGTTTCCTCGCCATCGGAGCAGGCGACGGTGTACCGGCGACCGCCGATCGAGAGAGTGACTTCGCTCATTCTTCGAGCCTGTCGATCAGTTCGTCGAGATCTTTCAGGCTGTTGGCGACGCTTTCGCGCAGTTCTTCATGCTTGTTGACGAGGTTGGAAACCGACGCTGGTGCTGGCTCTATCGAATCAGCGGCCGTGCCGATCCTGCCGAGGGCCGCTTCAATGCGCTGGACCGCGCGTTCGATCCTGTCTTCGTCCATGGCAACAAAATTACCGGATTTGCCGTTATAGTGCAAAGCCTTGGCCAGCCCTGTTGATAAGTCACCCGAGCGCATCGCTCAGGGGATGGTCGGCCGCATGCTGTTGACCTCGTACCAAGGGTCCGCGAAGGGTTCGCGCGCATTCGAATCGCGCACCCGCGCGAGCATCGGCAGGAGCACCCGCGCATGAGCCTAGATCCCTCCCGTCTCGCCCCCATGGCCAACGCCATCAGGGCGCTGTCGATGGATGCGGTGCAGGCCGCGAATTCGGGGCATCCGGGGATGCCGATGGGGATGGCCGATGTTGCCACGCTTCTATGGGCGAAATACATGAAATTCGATCCCGCCGCACCCGATTGGGCCGACCGCGACCGGTTCGTGCTCAGCGCGGGGCACGGCTCGATGTTGGTCTATTCTTTGCTCCATCTGTCGGGATATTCGGCGCCGACGATGAACGATATCCGCAATTTTCGCCAGCTCGGCAGCCCCTGCGCCGGGCATCCGGAAAACTTCCTCCTCGACGGTGTCGAATGCACCACCGGCCCGCTGGGTCAGGGAGTGGCGATGGCTGTCGGCATGGCAATTGCCGAACGGCACCTCAACGCGGTGTTTGGCGACGGGCTTGTCGATCATCGTACCTGGGTGATCGCTGGCGACGGCTGTCTGATGGAAGGGATCAACCACGAGGCCATCGGGCTTGCCGGGCATCTGAAGCTTAGCCGGATGATCGTGTTGTGGGACGATAACGGCATTACCATTGACGGCGCCACGGATCTTTCGACCAGCGAGAACATCAAGGCCCGCTATGAAGCGACCGGGTGGCATGTCTGCGAGTGCGATGGGCACGACTTCACCGATATCGAACGGGCGATCGACGAGGCGTTGGCCGACAACCGCCCTTCGCTGGTCGCGTGCAAGACGGTGATCGGCAAGGGGGCCCCGAACAAGCAGGGTACCTCCGCAACGCATGGCGCCCCCTTGGGTGAGGAAGAGATTTCCGCTGCGCGCGAGGTGCTGGGCTGGGATCATCCGCCATTCGTCGTGCCTCTGGATATCCTCGACGATTGGCGGTCCACTTGTGAGCTAGGCCGGCACGCGCATGGCGAGTGGCAGGCCGCGCTTTCCGTTCATGCGGACAAGGATGAATTCGAACGGCGCATGGCCGGGAAATTGCCGCATGGCGATGCCGCGCGAGACTATATCTCCAGTCTGATCGACGAGCCGCAAAAAGCCGCCACGCGCAAGGCGAGCGAGATGGCGCTCGCGCAGATCAATCCGCGCTTGCCCGATACGATCGGGGGCAGTGCCGATCTGACCGGATCCAACAATAC
>JANQPE010000014.1 GCA_028289565.1 Parerythrobacter sp. | reverse complement strand
TGATAAGATCGGGGATCGGGATTCCGGCGACGGTTGAATATTCGAGGATCGGCACCATGGTATCGCCATGCCCGCCCAGCACGAAGGCGGTGACGTCTTCCATCGACACGTCGAATTCGCTGGCGAGGAAGTGGCGGAAGCGCGCGCTGTCGAGCACGCCCGCCATGCCGACCACCTTGTTGTGGGGGAGCCCCGAGAATTCGCGCAGCGCCCACACCATCGCGTCGAGCGGGTTGGTGATGCAGATCACGAAAGCATCGGGGCAATTGGCCTTTATGCCTTCGCCGACTGCTTTCATCACCTTGAGGTTGATCCCTAGCAAATCATCGCGGCTCATGCCCGGCTTGCGCGGGACGCCGGCGGTAACGATCACCACATCCGCGCCGGCGATATCGGCATAGTCCTGCGTGCCCTTGAGATCGGCATCGTAGCCTTCGACCGGGCCTGCCTGCGACAGGTCAAGCGCCTTGCCTTCGGGCATGCCCTCGGCGATGTCGAACAGGACGACATCGCCCATTTCCTTCATCGCTGCGAGATGGGCTAGGGTGCCGCCGATCATGCCGGCGCCGACGAGGGCGATCTTCTTGCGAGCCATATCCTTCGAAAAGTCCTTATTATCCGTGCGGGACGAAGATTGATGAGTTAGGTCCGGCATACCCCACGTCCCGCATATGTGCGGCCCGGCAATCCGGCTAGTGGACTAAGCTCGCGACAGAGCGATTGCAACCGTAAATGGCAGATTCCAGCCAACTATCTTTGCAAATAGTTCGCAATTGCAATAATGCATGGATATGAGGGCGGGCGGCGCCCTTTCGTCTCACCCGATATCCCGATTATCAAAGATGCGAACGATCCTGCGGAGCGGTTATTGACCGGCGACCTTGCGCAGGGGGCCTTCTTCACGTTCTTGCGACAACAGCATGGCCGCCGTGTAGTCCGGCACGGCACGGCTGAAATAGAAGCCCTGGCCCAGCGTACACCCCGCCTCGCGCACGACTTCGACCTGTTCGATCGTCTCCAGCCCCTCGGCTACGATATCCATATCGAGGCGCGCACCGAGTTCGGCGACGGCGCGGATGATGGCGTCGGTCTTGCGTCCGACATCAGGGCCTGAGACGAAGCTGCGATCCACCTTGATCTTCTTGAACGGATATTTGTTGATGTAACCGAGCGAGGAGTAGCCGGTTCCGAAATCGTCCAGTGCGAAACGTACGCCCTGTGCGGACAGGTCATCGATAAAGGCCTCGGTCGCTTCACTGTCTTCCAGGAACAGGTTTTCGGTCACTTCCAGTTCCAGACGAGAAGGCTCCAGCTTGGCTTCGCGCAAGGCGGCGAGGATACCCAGCGCGGCACCAGGTGCCTTGATCTGGAGCGGGGAAAGGTTGACGGCGATGGTGACGTCGTCGGGCCATTGCGTACAGGCCTTGGCCGCCTGCGCCGTAATCCAGTTGCCGAGAGTAACAATGACCCCGGTTTCCTCGGCCACGGGAATGAATTCGCCGGGACGCATCTCGCCCTTTTCAGGGTGGAACCACCGCACCAGCGCCTCGAATGCGCGAATGCGTCCGGTGGCGAGATCGACGATCGGCTGGAAATAGATCGACAATTCGTCTTTCTGGATTGCCGAGCGCAACTCGGCTTCGATTTCGCGGCGGCGTGCAAGGTCGCGACTCATCGAAGGATCGAAGAAGCGGGTCTGATGACGCCCATTGACCTTGGCGTGATAGAGCGCGAGGTCGGCTCGCTGCATCAAGGTATCTGCATTTTCCGCATCGTCAGGGAGCAACGCGACGCCAAGCGACGCACGGATTTCAAGCCGTTCGCCGTCGATACGGAAGGAACGCATGATTTCGGCATGAATCTCGCTGGCAAGCCGCTCGCTTTCGCGGCGATCCTCCACGGTGCAGAAAACCACGAATTCATCGCCGCCGAAACGGGCCACTGTGGCTTTTTCGGGCGAAACGATCTGAAGCCTGCGCCCGACCTCCTGCAATACCCGGTCGCCTACCGGATGGCCAAGCAGGTCGTTGACTTCCTTGAACCTGTCGAGATCAATCCAGATCAGAGCCAGTTTCTGTTTGTCCGGCAGGTCGGCCAGGGTTTCGCTCATTGCATGATTGAGTCCCGCGCGATTGGCCAGGTTGGTCACCACGTCGGTCTGAGCGAGCACTTTCATCTTGTCGGCCAGTTGGCTGCTTTCTTCGGCTGCCGCGATGGATTCACGCAAGACCTTGAACACGTTGAGCGTGATCGAAGCCATTGCCGGGATCATCATCAAGATCGTGGCGCCAAGTACGATATAGGGCAGCGTGCCGAGATAGAGGCAGGCGAAAAACAGCGGCAGGAATACCAGCGTCAGTTGACCGAGTGCGATAGCAGGCCGGCCTGCATTGCGCGATGTCACACCAACGCCGTAACCGATTGCATTGGCAGTCATCAGCAATTCGACCGATTCCGCCAGGTGGAGCACCAGCGTGGTTGCCGCGGTCACGCCGAGCAGAAGCGCATAGGTGAAAGCGCCGACCTCATACCATGTCTCGAGTTGGCGCGTGCTTGTGCCGGTGTCGTCCGGGGACATGTTGAATGCAGCACCTACCCGCGCGACGGCGACGATGCTCAGGGCAAGGCTGAGGGCGTACATCGTTGGCGACCCGCTGACCGTGGCGGCAACCAGGCTCGACACGATGCCGGTCGCGGCACCCAGGGCCATACTGCTTGGTTGTGTATAGAGCGTACGGACTAGCGTCCGTCGGACACGGCCCGACAGAGCATCGCCTTTCTTGAAGGAAATCAGGACCTTCGCAATCCTGCCTATGTCAGGGCGTCTCGCCATGGCTTTGGCCATACCGAGAAAGGGTCACTGGGCAGTTAACACAAAACTTACCTTGTCACAGGAACTTACCGTTTCCCGATGGGCAAGGCATCGATCGTTACAGCGTTTCGAACGCCTTCTCGCCGGGATCGAGATCGCGCGCTATCTGCTCTGCCAGACGCCTGTCCAGCGTGCGGCAGATGCCGTGCCACCGCTCATAGCCCTGGCGGTCACCGGAGAAGAAGGCACGTTCCGCCTGGTTCCTGGCTTCCCGCGCAGCGCCCAGGCCGTAACGGGCGAAGTGTCGCAATGCATCTTGCAACATGCGATCATTGTCGGTCGTATCGCCGTTGTCGTTCGCAGCAGGCCGTGCACGCCGAAACGATAGCGCGCGAGCAACGGCAGAGGAATTTGCAGATCGCGAGGCGGCGAAGTGGAGTGTCATACCGGGATGGCTTTCCGAAAATGAGTTGGCGAAATCACGCGCAAGGCAAGTCTTAGAAATGGCAGGATAAAGTTCTGTTCTGACTTAGGGTTTCCCAGTCTTAACCTTTGTAAATGGAATCGATTCGGCGCAAGAGCTTCAATTGGGTTCCGCGATCCAGCGACCGCTATTGGCATATTCCGGTTTAACGTCGCCGCCTTCGGGCAGGTTTTTCGGAACAAACAAATCCTCGCCACCACGAGCGGAAATGCTGTCCGAGTAGTTTGGCGCGGGAGCCTTGGCGGTGGCGGTTTGCACTTTCGCTTCGGCCAGGGCTTTCAACCGGGCCTGCTCGTAGGCACGTGCCAGCGACAAGGGATCGGCAGCGCTGACGGATGCGTCTGCGACTGCAATGCGCGGCGGTGGCGTAGCGGCCGGTTCGCCGCCGCGATAGGAGGCGCGAAACGCATTCGGCTTGCCGGCCGCGCCGCGCCATTTGTAGAAGCGATGTGCGCCTACGGTACCGATATGGTCGAGGCTGGGGGCCCAGTATGGATGGATCCAGACCGTATGGTAATGTGTCGCCAGGCCTACCGGTTCGTAGACCGTGCCCGACAGGGCATCCTGTGCGACCATCCGGGCTCGCGCCATTCCCGTGCGCGAGGGCTTGCGCCCCAGAGAGCCGTCGCAAGTAAAGCTGAACTGGCATCCGGTTCGTCGTTCGGAGCCCTGATACACCACCCCGCACACACTGTTGGGATAGCTTGGATGGGCAACACGGTTGAGTACGACCTGGGCCACGGCGCGTTGTCCGCCGAGCGCTTCGCTCGCCGCTTCGTAATAGACTGCATTGGCCAGGCACTGAAGCGCGCGCGCTTTGTCCAACCCGCTGCCAGCGGAAAGGAAGGCGCGTGCGGCCGGCCCGGCATTGCGGGTAGCCGCCAGTCCGGTTGCCTCGGCATCGCCGGTGCCGGAGATGTCGAACAGCACTTCGGGACCCTGCCCGGTTTGCTCAAAGCCAACCATCGGGGCATCTTCAAGGTAATAGAATGCGGAGCCGGGAAAACTCTTTCCCCCGGTTTCGAACGGCATGGCCTTTACCGTTTCGACGGTTTCGATACCCGATGCGGAGGTATCCGCGGTCTGCCATTCCTCTTGGGCAGCGAAGGCAGGTACGGCAAAGGCCAGTGCCAGCGCAACCAGTCTGCGGCCACGATGCTTCAACCGCGCAGTCCTGCGTGCACGCCGTTCGGCACGCGCACTCTCGAGCGCGGGCTGCGAACGGTCCGGCAGGGCAGTGACCTCGGGCAAGAAGACCTCCTGGGGGCGAACGAAAATCGCGCCACGGCGCGTAGCAGGCGAAATCCTTGCGCACGTCGATACATTCGAGCCCGTCCCTTAGCGGCACAGCTTGCAAGGGACGGTTAAGCGAGCTGGCTAAGCGAGGATTAACGGGCAGCAGGGCTTGCCCGGCATGGCGACCGGGCGTATTGGGCGCGCCACGTCACGGGTTGCCGGATAACACCGGCCTAAGAGGGAAATGAGTGAGGGCTTGCCCGAAACTCATGCTGCCCCCGCAACTGTGACCGGGGAGCGCGCGCCCCACATGCCACTGCCATGCGGCGGGAAGGCGGGGCGCGTTGCGACGAGCCGGGAGCCAGGAGACCTGCCCATGACGGTCGTTCGGCCGCCGGGCGGGGTGTATCGGAGGCAAACGGGAGAGCGCGGAAAACCGCGCTCCCTCCGTCGTGGGCGACTTTCGTTCATGAAGGAGGTTTTATGTGTAAATATCTGTTTTTGCTGAGTTGTCTGACCCTTCACCCTGTTTCTGTGCTAGCGCAGGAAGCGAGTGAGGACACAGCCGATACCGTGAGTCTCGACGATTACCGTCCCCCTGAAACCCGGATAACCGTCACCGCGACAGGCAATCGTGCCGAGGTCGAGGATACCGGCCAGGCCGTAACCATCATCGGCCGTGAGGAAATCGAACAGGTTCAGGGCGGAGACCTCACCCGCATACTCGTGCGTGCGCCAGGCGTTACGATCAGTCGCAATGGCGGTGTCGGCGCTTTCACCGGCGTGCGCGTGCGCGGGGCCGAGGCAGAACAATTGCTGGTCTTGGTCGACGGCATACGCGTAGCCGATCCGGCCGCACCGAGCGGCGGGTTCGATTTCGGCAACCTGTTGACCGGTAACATCGCCAAGCTCGACCTGCTGCGTGGCTCGAACAGCACGATCTGGGGTTCGGACGCTGTTGGCGGCGTGCTTGCAGTGACCACGCGCGAGGCGTCGGGCCTTTCCGCCAGCGCCGAGTACGGCTCGCGCGACACGCTGTTCGGCACAGTGTCAGGCGGGCTGTCGGGCGAAACCGGCTATATCGGTCTTTCCGGCAGTTATTTCACCACCGACGGTTTCTCGACCGCCGACGCTGGAACGGAGGCCGACGGATTCGAGCAATGGTCGGTCTCCGGACGCGGAAGCCTGTACCTGTCCGACCGGGTCGAGCTGTTCCTGCGCGGGCGTTATGCCGAGGGCGACCTGGAGCTCGACGGTTTTCCCGCGCCAGCCTTCGTCCTGGGCGACACTGCCGAATTCCAGGAAACCGAGCAGCATTCGATCGCTGCAGGTGCAGCCTACGATAGCGGGCCGTTATTCGTCACTGCGTCCTACTCTTTCGCCGATACCGAGCGGGCCAATTTCAACCCGGCTGTCGGCACGGCGCCGGGTTTTACCAGTGACGGTCATTCGGATCGTATCGAGCTGCGGGGCGAATGGCGCCCGATCGGTCCGCTGATCGTCAATTTCGGGGGGGAGAGCGAATGGACCAGCCTCGAGACCAACTTCACGGCGCGGCAGGAAACGCGCATCTCCGGAGCATATGCACAAGCCGGGATCGAATTCGGTCCGCTTTCGGCCCATGTCGGCGCGCGGCATGACGACCATGCCCGGTTCGGCGGCACGACAAGTTTCGGTGGCGATATCAGCTATGAAATCGTGGACGACATCCGCATTCGTGCCAGCGTGGGCGAAGGGTTCAAGGTGCCAAGCCTGTTCCAGTTGTTTTCCGATTTCGGTAACGAGCTGCTTCGGCCGGAACAAAGCACGAGCTACGATCTCGGGCTTGCGTGGCGCGACCGCAGTCAGTCGACCTATGCAGGGGTGACTCTCTTCCATCGCGATGCCGAGAACCAGATCGAGTTCGTTTCCTGCTTCGGCGTGACCGGGGGGATCTGCACCAACCGCCCGTTCGGGACTTTCGACAATGTCGGACGGGTTCGGGCACAGGGCTTCGAGGTCGAACTGGGCGCGAAACCGTCCGAGAAATTCTCCATGCGTGCCGCCTATGCCTATACCGACACCGAAAATCGCACGCTGGGAGCAGCCAACCAGGGCAATGTCCTTGCCCGCCGCCCCAAGCATGCACTGACATTCTCCGCCGATTGGCGGACGCCGCTGGCGGGGTTTGTCTTGGGTGGCGATATCCGGATGGTGAGCGACAGTTTCGACGATGCTGGCAATTTCACGCGGCTCGACGGGTATCAGGTGGTTACAGTGCGTGCCTCGCTGCCGGTAGGTGAGCGGGTCGAACTGTTCGGACGGGTCGAGAACCTGTTCGATGCCGATTACCAGACAGCCGCAGGCTTCGGTACCCCGGGCAGGGGTACGTTTGCCGGTGCGCGGGCGAAGTTTTGAATTCGGAAAACCGCTCCTTCTCTTCGTCATCTCCGCACAGGCGGGGGGCCGGATTGCGCGCTTTGTCGCTCTGGCTTTCCGTTGTGGCGGGAATGACGCTGGGGGGGGGCGTTTTCGAGGTGGAGAAGGCTACGGCAGAGCGGGATCTCCCAACCATTGTCAGCCTTAATCCGTGTACCGATGCGATTCTCGCCGAAGTGGCCGAGCCGGCGCAGGTCCTGGCGATCTCGCATTACAGCCACGATCCGTCCGCAACGTCCATGGATCTGGCACAGGCACGCCGTTTCCACGCGATTGGTGGGACGGTGGAGGAAGTGCTGGCACTTGATCCCGATGTGGTGCTGGCGAGCAATTTCCTCACACCCGCGACGCGCAATGCGCTCGACGATCTCGGCATCCGGGTGGAGACTTTCGATATCGCGCCGACGGTCGAAGACAGCCTGGCGCATGTCGAGCGGATCGGTGCCGTCTCGCGGCAACCGGACAAAGCGGCGCGGCTTGCGAGCAGGATCGCCTCGAGCGTTGCAGCGCTCGAAAAAGGCCGCGGCAAATCGGTATCGACCGTGCTGTGGCAACCCGGAGGAATCGTGCCGGGTGAAGCTACGCTGGTCGGTGACCTGATGCGCCGCTCCGGGCTTGCGAGCCATAGCAAGGCAATCGGGATGGGACAGGCAGACTATTTGTCGCTCGAAACGGTGCTAGCCGATCCGCCCGACCTGTTGTTGGTTGCGGGGCGCGAGCGCTCGCAGGGCCATCCCGCGCTGGCGTATCTTTCCGCCATGCGTATCGAGCGTTTCGATCCGTCGCTTCTCTACTGCGGCGGGCCGACGATTATTCGGGCTGCCGCGCGGTTGGCGGAGGTCCGGCAATGAATCGGGCGGGATGGATCTTCCTCGGCTTGCTATTCGTCGCCTTGCCGCTTTCGCTGCTTGCCGGGCGAGTATGGATCGATCCTGCGACGACGCCCAACGCTGCTGTTATCCTCGCCGAGTTACGCCTGCCGCGCGCATTACTGGCAGTGACTGTCGGGGCAGGCCTCGGTGCGGCTGGTGCGGCAATGCAGGGCTATCTGCGAAACCCGCTGGCCGACCCCGGTCTGTTCGGCATTGCGCCGGGAGCGGCGCTGGGTGCGGTGGCGAGTTTCTGGTTCGGTCCCATCCTTGGTATTTGGGCGGCAAGTGTTTGGCTGCTGCCGGCCTTTGCCCTGGTCGGTGCCGCCGGAGCGATGGGATTGCTGGCGCTGATTGCCGGGCGCACGGGTGGAATCGCACTGTTCACGCTGGCGGGCATGATGATCGCTAGCCTGGCGGGTGCGTTGACGAGCCTGGCGATCAGCTTTGCGCCCAACGCCTTTGCGATGAGCGAGATCGTGACCTGGCTAATGGGGGCACTGACCGACAGGAGCTGGCGCGAAGTATGCCTTGCCGCGCCGTTGACGCTTGCCGGGATCGCCTGTTTCTGGATTGTGCGGCGCGATCTCGATGCGCTGATCCTCGGCGATGCCGCGGCGCGCTCGCTCGGCATGCGGCCGGAGATCCTGCAGGCGTGGCTGATCGCCGGGGTCGGGTTTACCGTAGGCAGTGGCGTCGCTGTAGCAGGAATCCTCGGTTTCGTCGGTCTGATAGTGCCCCATCTCGTGCGCCCGTTGACCGACCGAAAACCGTCTTCGCTAATCGTGCCGAGCGCGCTTGCCGGGGCGTTGCTGGTGCTGGTGGCGGACAGCATTGTCCGTATCCTCCCCACCGTTACCGAACTGCGTCTCGGTATCGCGCTCAGCCTGGTTGGCGCGCCGTTCTTCCTGTGGCTGCTGCTGCGGATGCGCCGGGGATCAGCGGGGCAGTTGGCATGACACTCTCGGCGCAAGAGGTGGCTCTCGATGGTCGGCTGGCCGGTGTCACTGCCACGTTGGACACCGGTGCGATCACTGCGATTTGCGGTCCAAACGGCGCGGGCAAATCGACGTTGCTGTCGGTGCTGGCCGGGCTGCTCATGCCCGATAGCGGGACAGTGGAACTGGATGGTATGGCGCTCGCCTCTCTTCATCCACGCGCACGAGCCAAGCGCATGGGATATCTGCCGCAGGAGCCCGTGATCGCCTGGGATGTCGCGGTACGACGGCTCGTCGCGCTGGGACGTTTGCCGCATCGCGACCGGGGGGACGTGCAGATCGATGCCGCGATGAAGGCACTCGACCTTACCGAATTTGCCGGGCACCCCGTTTCGCGACTGTCGGGCGGTGAGCGGGCCAGGGTACTGCTCGCGCGGGTTCTGTCGGGCGAACCGGATTGGATTCTCGCCGACGAACCGCTCGCCGCGCTTGATCTCGGGCACCGGCTGGGCCTGCTGCGGCATTTGCGCCGCGAGGCCGACAAAGGACGTGGTGTCGTGCTGGTCTTGCACGACTTGTCGCTCGCCATGAACCATGCCGACAGAGTGCTGGTTCTGGACGAAGGCCGGCTCGCTGCCGATGGACCCGCTGCCGATGCGCTCGCCGCCAAAGTCATCGAGCGGGTCTGGAGCGTCTCTACGCGCTGGATCGGCGATCCCGGTGCGCGGGCGCTGGTCAGCGGCTGAGCATTCTTGCCGGCAAAGCTTCCTGGCCGCGTTTTCAGCCTCGGTCTTCTTCTTTATCGCGCGATGTTCGATAGGTGGGGGTTGGATTCATAATGGACACAGAATTCAGGGTATAAGGCGCGGGTATATTCGGTGAATGCAGGCCTGTAGCGCACTGCAAAATATCCATTGTCGACGTATTACCGGGCAAGTATCGAGCCCGTTGCATTTAGGTTCCCTCCATATCGCACCGAATTGCAGGGGGGCATATGGACGACGAATTCAAGGGCGATCCGACACCCCTGGCAGATGGTGATTTCGAACGGGCGGCGCACAGCATCGGGTGCTCGGTTGCAGCAGTCCGGGCCGTATCGCATGTCGAGAGCAGGGGCGGCTACCTGCCCGATGGGCGGCCCAAGATCCTGTTCGAACGGCACAAGTTCCACGCATTCACCGGCGGCAGGTTCGACCGCTCGCATTCGAATATCTCATGGCCCAAACCGGGCGGTTACAAGGGCGGTGCGGCCGAATATGGCCGCCTGGAAGAGGCGATCGCGCTCGATCGCATGGCAGCCCTTCAATCGGCCAGTTGGGGGGCATTTCAGTTGATGGGATTCAACTACAAGATGGTTGGCTTCGCTTCGGTCGAGGATTTCGTGCACGCAATGGTTGCCGGCGAGGGCAAGCAGCTTGATGCTTTCGTCGCCTTCATCAAGGCCAGCCATCTGGGTCGCGAACTGGTGCGGCAGGACTGGGCCGGTTTCGCGCGCGGGTATAACGGGCGGAACTACCGCATCAATCACTACGACAAGAAGATGGCGGATGCGTTTGCGTTCTACAGTCGCGGTGGTGCGCGGACCGACAATCCCCATCCCCTGCTGAAAATGGGCAGTGGTGGGGATGAGGTGGCCCATTTGCAGGAATTGCTCGGCCTGCCTCAGGATGGCGATTTCGGTCTGACCACCAAAGCGGCGGTGATTGCCTTCCAGAAAGATCACGCATTGCATCCGGACGGGATGGTCGGCGCACGCACATGGGCAGCGCTGCTGGTGAACGGCAAGGTCGCCGATCACGGTTCGGGCGGTTCGGGTGATGCCATCCGCAATCGCCCGCCGCTGCGCCTGGGGGCACGCGGAGCGGACGTGTCCCTGCTGCAGGAAAAACTCGGGTTGCCGGCAGACGGTATTTTCGGGAGCAGGACGGCGGCGGCCGTGAAACAGTTTCAGCGGGACAGGGAACTGGGCGTCGACGGTATCGTCGGACAGCGAACCTGGGCTGCATTGCTGGGGCAAGGATAGCCCCCGGCAAACAGCGCGCTTGCCGGGGGGTTCGATCTGCGATCCGGGAAAGTCCGATCGCGTGTTTACTTGCCGTCGCCGGTAAGACCGCGCGCTTCGAGCATCGGTGTAACGTCGGGTTCGCGCCCGGCAAAGTTCCGGAACATCTCGAAATAATCCATCGTCCCCCCGCGGCTGAGCACATGCTTGCGATAGTGATCGCCATTGGCACGCGTCAGCCCGCCATTGTCCATGAACCATTTGCGGCTGTCGCGATCCAGCATTTCGGTCCACAGATAGCTGTAATAGCCCGAGCTGTAGCCGGTCGGGCTGGAGAAGATGTGGTTGAAATAGGAGCTGCGATAGCGTGGCGGCACCAAGCCGACCTCGAGGCCGAGATCCTCAAGCGCGCTGCGTTCGAATGCATCGACGTCCGCCGCAGTCTTGATCGCCGCGGCCTGTTCCGGGCTGAGCGCATGCCATTTCATGTCCAGCAGTGCGGCTTCGACTACCTCGCCGAAATCGTAACCCTGATTGAACTTGCCTGCCGCTTCGATCTTTTCGACCAGCTCGGACGGGATCGTCTCGCCCGTCCTGTAATGCTTGGCGTAATTCCGCAGCACTTCGGGATAGGTCGCCCAGACCTCGTTCACCTGGCTCGGATATTCGACGAAATCGCGCGCCGTGGCCGTACCCGACAGCGATTCATATTTCTGATCCGCGAAGAAGCCGTGCAATGCATGGCCGAATTCGTGGAACAGGGTGTTGACGTTGTCGAAGTCGACTAGCTGGACTTCGCCATCGGCCGCCTTGGGAATGTTGAGCACGTTGTAGATCACCGGCTTGGTGCCGTAGAGGTGGCTCTGGCTGACGAAGTTGCTCATCCAGGCACCGCCCCGTTTCGATGGCCGCTGGAACGGGTCGAAATAGAAGATGCCCAGTTCCGAACCATCCGTGTCGTAGACCGTGTAAGTCGTTACGTCGGGATGATAGACGGGCAGGTCGGTGCGTTTCCGGAAGGTGAGGCCGTAAAGCTTGTTGGCGGCGTAGAATATGCCGTCTTCGAGCACGCGGTCGAGGACGAAATATTCCTTCATCTTGTCCTCATCGAGCTGGTAACGCTCGGCCTTGACCTTGTTGGCGTAGCGATACCAGTCCCACGGTTTCACGTCGTAATCGCCGCCATCCGCTTCGATCTGCGCGTTCAGCACGGCCGCTTCGCGCCGCTGCGTTTCGGCCAGAGCGGGGACCATCGCTTCCATGAAATCGAGTGCGGTCTTCGGGTTCTTGGCCATGCGGTCGTACATCACGTAGCTCGCCCAGTCGGGCAGGCCGAACAGCGCCGCCTTGCGCGCGCGCAGATGGGCGATCCTCGCAAGCAGCGCGCGGGTATCGTTATCGTCCCCCTTGATCGAGCGCTCGTAGCTCAGCTTGAACATTTTTTCGCGCGTGGCCCGGTTATCGAGATTGGGCAGGAGCGGTTGCTGGGTCGTATTCTGCAGCGCGATCGCGAACTTGCCCTCCATGCCCTTGTCCGCGGCGAGTTTGGCCGCCGCATCGATTTCGCTGCCCGACAGTCCGGCAAGCTCCTCGCGGCTATCGACCACCAGTGCATTGTCGACTGTCGCCGCGCGAACTTTCTGGCTGAATTCGGTGGTCAGCTCGGAAAGCTGCGAATTGATCGCCTTGACCTCGTCCTTCTGCACCTCGGTCAGCAAGGCGCCGGCATGGACCATGCCGTCATAGGTTTCCTCGAGCAGCTTCAGGTCTTCCCCTTGCAGTCCGAGCGAGCGCCGCTGGTCGTACACCGCCTTCACCCGGGCGAAGAGCACCGGGTCGAGCGTGATCGCGTCGAAATGCTGCGACAGCTTGGGACCCATTTCTGCCTGGACGGCATCGAGCGTGTCGTTGGTATTGGCGCCGGTCAGGGCAAAGAACACATTGGCCACCCGGCCGAGCATCCGGCCCGATGTTTCCAGCGCGACGATCGTGTTGTCGAAAGAGGGCACGGCGGAATTGGTCTTGATCGCCTCGATCTCGGCCGCGTTGATGGCCATGGCCTGCTCGAAGGCGGGCTTATAATCGTCGTCGGAAATGCTGGTGAAATCGGGCGCCAGAAACGGCAGCGCGCTGTCCTGCGCGAAATAGCCCGTTGCTTCGGGGATCGCGACAGTGACGGTTTCCTCGGCGGCAGTTTCCATAGCGCTATCCTGGATTGTGGCACAGCCCGCAAGCACGAGTGCGAGGCCGGTGGTGGCGATAATCTGGGCCTTCATGGTGTCTCCCATTGGTTATGGTCGCGTGCAGCGTATCTGCACGCGGATTGTGCTGGAATCTGTAACTGCCGCCGCTTGAACCGCAGATTGATTGCCGATGCAACCGGTTTGCGAGGTTAGGCCCTTGGGTTTGCCCAGTCGTACGGATCATTCCTTGTCGCGCAGCGTGCCGGTTAGGGTCAGGATCGTGATCGAAATGAGCAGCATCCCGACGATTTCGTAGGCAGCCTTCAACCCGAGCACGACTTCGATCGACAGCCATCCCGGCAGCGAACCGGGATCGATGGTCCACCCGCTGTCCTGGTTGAGGTCGATGATGGGGATCGCCGAATCGATCGCATAGACCAATGCGCTGAATTCGGCTTTCGGCTGCCCGTCGATGGTCGCAAGGATGAATGCATCGCGTGTTTCGAGAGCCATTGCTGCGAAGGTGCCCAGGGCGAGATAGGCGAGCGTCCAGCCAAGCGCCCGGGCCGGGGAATAGCCGTACAGGCTGACGCCCATCAGCAGCCATTGCACCGCCCGGTCGAAAATCCCGAGCCGCCCGTGCTTGCGCTGGAGGTTGCGTTTCTCGACGAGAACCTGGCGCCGGGCGCGCTCGTTGCCTTCGGCCGCGAAAATCGAGGCGAGCTGCTCGTATGGCTGAGGGACGAAGGTATCGGGTGTCGGCTTGCGCCCTGGATATTGCATGGTCAGCCAATCGAGCCGACGCGTCGCGGCATCGGAGAGACTCCCCTGTTCGAGCAATCCGGCCTGTAAGCCATCGTGGACATTGTCGAGATCGCGATAGGTCAGGCCGTCGAGCAACAAATGGCCGGGCTCTACGCCGTGTTCGACCCAGCGGTCTCCGCCACCATCGGTAATGGCCCCGACGCTTGCATCGCGGAGGTCGATCAGCCCACGGATCTGGGGGCGTCCAAATTCCAGCTCGCCCTCTATCCGCGTATCTCGAAGCGAGATTGCAACCCCGCGCTTGCGCTTGCTGACTCGCTCTTCGGTTTCGAAATGCGAAAGGGGGCGCACGATATCGCCATCGGCATGAATCGAAGTTCGATGAACAATCAGATCGCCGCCAATCCGCGCATCGTCGAGATCTACGCAGCCTTCGATATGCGCGGGCTCGTCATTTTTGCCCTCTTCCTCGAACAGCGTGTAGGTATGCGGCGCAAGAAAGAGATCGCCGCCCACCTCCATCCTGGAAAGATCGATGCATCGCCCCCGTCGTCCAGGCTGTGAACCGTCTCCCAGACGAATCCGAAGCGAGCGAAGGAACAAGCGCTCGCCGACTTTCGAATTGGAAAAGTCGATCTTGCCGATGCAGATATTTTCTCCGCTATCGGCGCGATTGTCTTCGGCCTTACCGAAACCTATCCGGCGAAGGACATTGCAATCGCTTGCCCATACTGCCTGAACGTAGCGTCCATTGGTGTCATGCGCAGGGTAGATCCAGTTGCCGTGGAATTGTAGTTCCGAACAATCGAAGGTCGGCATTTCCACGCCATTGCCTATCAGGCATCTCTTGAATTCCGCGATAGACCCTATTTTGGATCCGGCGAGCATGACAGACCAGAGATCTACGCACGGAGAGAAATAGCAATCTTCGAACCCGAGATCGACACCTACCGCCATGCCCCGCATCACGTTGGATGATCGGAAAGCGCAACGGGTGAAGATCATGCGGTTTCGTGTTTCGAGGCCACCGAAGTCGAGTCGATGTATCTGGTTTGGCCCCAAGGACAGATACGGCCTCCGCCATCCGAAATTGACCCGGTCAAAACCTATCGCACCCGAAGTTCGGGCCGCTTGCAATGAGAAATGGCCGGCTATTGCAACCTGCGTAAACTCGATGGTCGACGTCTCGGTCCCGGAAAGGGTACAGGCCCAGATTGTACTATGGCCGGACAGCAGGCACTTTTTGACGGCAATGCCAGCGGTTATAATTGAGTCGGTTAAATTTAGACCGG
Organism: Parerythrobacter sp.; assembly: GCA_028289565.1. Classification (GTDB taxonomy): domain Bacteria; phylum Pseudomonadota; class Alphaproteobacteria; order Sphingomonadales; family Sphingomonadaceae; genus JANQPE01. Next base: position 2,207 of record JANQPE010000014.1, on the reverse strand, counting down.
CGAGAATCTGTGTTTGTGACACATCACAAGTTCCGCCAAGGTGCATCGAACCAAAATTGAATGCACCGCTGGCGCGACTGCGAAAAACGACCAGGTTTCCACCTATGCGCGCGTGCGCGAAGCTCAGGCTGACCGCGTGATCGCCGGAAAATCGGCACCGATCGACAAAGATTTCAGGGGACACCAGGTTTGCCGCATATACCGGCGCCGCGAAGCGACTGTCCGTTAGAACGACTTGGCCACCAATCTTCGCATTTGGCAACGAAAGGGAGTGGCCGTTGAACTCAATGCCTGCGGTTGATCGGCCAATCCTGAAATGATTTCGGACTGTTGCTCCCCAGAAGCTCAAGCCTTGGCAGAATTGGCAATCCTCGAAATCGGCCTTTCCCCCAATCTCACTGGCATCGAAGGTCACGACCCCGGTAGCTGTGCAGCGTGTGAGCGACAATTGTCCGTCTATGGTTGCTCCGCTGCCGTCGATGGAAATCTCGATCCCGTCGTCATTCGCGAAAAGGCCGATTTGGCAATCGGTGAGATAAATGCTCTCGCAGCGCACATTTTGCAGGGAGATTGCCGAGATAAATTCGCAATTTTCGGCATGAAAGCCGAGCAGGCATTGCTTGCCCTTGGCCGATTGGCGTGCACCGCCGAGGGTTAGCTGCCCTTCAACCTTCAATCCCTTGATTTCGATTCCCAGCGGATGAATATCGACATTGGTGAATCGTTCGAGCCAGAGGTCGGCGAGGAATTTTGCACTGACCACGGGCTTTTCGCCATCGTTCGCATCCGCAGTGAAATCTGCCGCTTCGCCGTTCTTGACAGCTTCGAGAATTTTCCGCTCGACTTTTGTGAAGCTGCGCGGCTTTTCGTCCTTCTCGCTCATGGCGCACTCCCGTTCACGCGCGACAATCAGACAAATTCACTCGAATTCCAATCCGATCGAGCCCTTGTTCCACAGCATGTGCTTTTCACATTCCTGTATCGTGCCAAGCGGGCGTGTAGATGCCTGCCCCTCTCTCTTGACCTCGGTGAACATTTGCGGAACAGAGCATCGCCATGGCTCTCACCAAAATCTCGGTTCGCGGCGCGCGCGAGCATAACCTCAAAGGGATCGATATCGACCTCCCGCGCGATGCGCTGATCGTGGTCACGGGGCTGTCGGGATCGGGCAAGTCGAGCCTTGCTTTCGACACCATCTATGCCGAGGGGCAGCGGCGCTATGTCGAAAGCCTGTCGGCCTATGCGCGGCAGTTCCTCGAAATGATGCAGAAGCCCGATGTCGAGCATATCGACGGGCTCAGCCCCGCGATCTCGATCGAGCAGAAGACGACCAGCCGCAATCCGCGTTCGACCGTCGCGACGGTGACCGAGATCTACGATTATATGCGGTTGCTGTGGGCGCGGGTGGGCGTGCCCTATTCGCCCGCGACCGGCGAGCCGATCAGCGCGCAGACGGTTTCGCAGATGGTCGACCGGGTGATGGCGCTGCCCGAAGGGACGCGGCTCTATTTGCTTGCCCCGGTGGTGCGCACCCGCAAGGGCGAGTACCGCAAGGAGCTGGCCGAATGGCAGAAGGCCGGCTTCACCCGCGTGCGGATCGACGGCGAGATGTACGCAATCGAAGACGCGCCCGCGCTCGACAAGAAGTTCAAGCACGATATCGAGGTGGTGATCGACCGGCTGGCGGTGAAGGAAGGCCTTGAAACGCGCCTCGCCGACAGTTTCGAAACCGCGCTGAAGCTGGCCGAGGGGCTGGCCTATGTCGATCTGGCGGATGCGACGGTCGAGGAACTGACCGGGGACCGGGCCAAGGGGACACCGAATACGGTGTCCCCGCCTTCGTCGGACGGCGGCAAGATGAAAGGTGCAGGCATTCCCGCCAACCGGATCGTCTTTTCCGAACGCTTCTCCTGCCCGGTGTCCGGCTTCACGATTGAGGAAGTGGAACCGCGGCTGTTCTCGTTCAACGCGCCGCAAGGGGCGTGCCCGACCTGCGACGGGCTGGGCGAGAAGCAGTTGTTCGACCCGCAGCTGGTGGTGCCGAACGAGGCGTTGACGCTCAAGAAAGGCGCGGTCGCGCCCTGGGCCAAGTCGAACCCGCCATCGCCCTATTACATGCAGGTGCTGGCCTCGCTCGGCCGCGCTTACGGCTTCGATCTCACCACGCCGTGGAACGAGCTGGCCGACACGACACGCGATATCATCCT
>JANQPE010000006.1 GCA_028289565.1 Parerythrobacter sp. | reverse complement strand
CGCATACCAGCCTGCCGCAAAAAAAGCCGCCTGTGCACCGTTGACTTGGAAGCGGTGTTCCCTTAACGGCACCCATCTTTCCGGGTGCTGTCTTTCGGCGGCACGCCGGGCGCGCCGGTTTCGCCAAGGATTCGGCACAGCATATTTTGATTGAAGGTACACACCATGTTCGCAGTAGTGCGCACGGGCGGCAAGCAATACCGGGTTGCCGCCGGAGACAAGATCGCGGTCGAAAAACTCGCTGGCGAAGCCGGCGATACAGTGACGCTGGGCGACGTGCTGCTCGCCGGTGAGGGCGATACGATTGCCGATGCTTCGAAAGTCACTGTTTCGGCGGAAATCATCGCACAGGCAAAGGGCGAAAAGGTCGTTGTCTTCAAGAAGCGCCGTCGCCACAACTATCGCCGCAAGGCCGGCCACCGCCAGCAGTTGACGCTGCTGCGGATCACCGATGTCGGCACCGGCGGAAAGAAGAAAGCCGCACCGAAAAAGACCGAAGAAAAGAAGGCTGCGCCCAAGAAGGAATCTGCCAAGAAAGTTTCGGTCAAGAAGTCGGCTCCGAAAAAGGCGACTGGCAAGAAACCGGCGGCAAAGAAGGCTCCGGCAAAGAAACCGACAGCCAAGAAGGCCGCAGCGACCAAGAAAGCTCCCGCCAAGAAAGCGGCTCCGAAGAAGAAGCCTATCGCGAAAAAAGCGGACAAGAAGTAAGGATTACGGACGATGGCACATAAGAAAGCAGGCGGTTCGTCCCGCAATGGTCGCGACTCAGCCGGTCGCCGCCTTGGTGTGAAAAAGTTCGGCAGCCAGGATGTAGTCGCTGGCAATATCATCGTGCGCCAGCGCGGGACCAAGTTCTATCCGGGCACTAATGTCGGCATGGGCAAGGACCACACTCTTTTTGCGCTGACCGACGGCATTGTCCGATTCCACTCGGGCAAGCTTGGCCGCAAATACGTGTCGGTGGACATGCTTGCGGAAGCAGCCGAATAACGGATGGTTTACTGACAGGACCATCCAACGGGATGGTCCCGCCGGTTTCAATCCGGCAACCCCAGAGGGAGATCGGGCCAGCCCGTCTCCCTCTTGTCGTATCTCCCTCGCAATTCGTCGGAGCTTGCTGTTCCGGCGCCATGAGAATGTCATGCATTGCTGCTATTGCGGCGGTGTGAGGCGAGAGGAGAAGCACTCATGTTCCATCGCAGCGAACGGCTGTTGTTGAGACCTCCCTGGCCGGAGGATTGGGAACAGGTTCTCAATGGTATTGCCGATCAGGGTGTCGTGCGAAATCTGGCGCGCGCGCCATGGCCATACCTGCCCGAACATGCGCGCGATTTCGTGACCACGCCGATTGTACCTGCATTCCCGCGCTTTCTGGTGACGCGGGCGGATAGCGGTACTGTGGTGGGTTGTATCAGGATCGATGCTCGCGAAGGTGATATCGGACTGGGTTACTGGATAGCGCGCCCGCATTGGGGACATGGCTATGCCACCGAAGCTGGGGCTGCGGTTCTGCAGATTGCCCGGATGCTTGGCCATCGCCGGATCGTCGCCGGTCACTTCCTCGACAATCCGGCTTCGGGTCGCGTTCTGCGCAAGCTCGGTTTCATCGCGACGGGAGCAGTGAACCCGCTGCACAGTCGCGGCCGTGGAGCTGAAGCCCTGGCGGCGGAATACGCCATCGAACTCGGCGCCGAAATCGAGATGTCGATGCAAGCCGCATAGGCAAGACGTTCCTGCCGGTTGTGCAGGAGGTATTCGTGTCTCGCTATGTCGCTTATTCCGCCGGCATCAGCGCGTCGGGAAACGCACCTTCATATTTCCCGATGAGCGCGCGGTCGTCATGATCCCATGGATGGAAACCCGGCCGGAAATAGGCCAGCCAGGCCGGAAATATCCGGCGGACGACGCCCGGCTCCCACGCAAGATACTTGAACAAGCCCCATTTGGCGTTCCAGCCTGTGATTCCATCCTGTGCCAGCAGTTCGAGCGAATCGTTCCAGCGATTGCGGAAGAAGTTGAGTGTCACGATGAGCATCATCACACTGCGCAATTTCCACCGTTTCCAATTCGTCCAGTCGCGTGTCGCATGGAGGTAGGTGTCGTAGGCAACGCCCTTGTGTTCCACCTCTTCGACCGCGTGCCAGCGCCACATGTTGCGTACTTCCGGATCGGCATCGGCAAAGTGTTTCGGATTGGCGAGGAATTCGTGCGCCATCATAGCAGTATAATGTTCGAGAGCCATTGTGACGGCGAGGTTGATGATGACCGGGCGATCCTTGGTCATCGCGAGCATTTCTTCGACGCGCTTGTCGATCGCGGCAATGTCGTAACCCGCATCCTGCGCCAGTCGGTTGAAGGCGATGTGTTCGCGTGTGTGGTTGATTTCCTGCTTCACGAAGGCGCGGATTTCCGCTGCGAGTTTGGGGTTGGCACCATCGCGATGGGCCTTTACCGCTTCGATGAAAAAGGCTTCGCCGCGCGGAAAAGTAGCTGACAGGGCATTGTGCCAAGCTGTGCCGAACGGTTCGCCCGCCCACCAGCGGCTGGGCGTCGTGTTGCGGTTGAAGCGCTCGTCGCGTACCGTGATTTCGAGGTCGGTCGGAGTAGGACCGCTTTCAGTCCGATCCAGATCGATATGGCTGGGGGCGTTCATACCAAATCCTGCTGTTATTGACATTAATGTAAGTAAGAGTTGCTTACACTGGTGTCAATTAATTTTCCATTGCTGCCATCACTCATCTTGCCGTGACACCGTTTGCGCTTTACGCCACGGGTCATCGATGCCGATAGCATGGAGCAAGGGGATTTCATGGCCACACGCAAGCGCCTATCGCCCGAAGAAAGCCGCAAGTCGGCACTTGAGGCTGCGCGCGCGCTGCTGATCGAAACCGGCCCGCAATCGGTTACTCTCAAGGCGGTAGCATCGCGGATCGGCCGCACGCATGCCAACCTCTTGCATCATTTCGGTTCCGCTTCCGGTTTGCAAAAGGCCTTGGCCGAACATCTCGCGCGGACCGTGTGCGAAACGATCAGACAGGCTGTCGAGGCCAGCCGTGCAGGACTGGGTTCCGCTCGTGAAGTGGTGGATCTGGCATTCGATGCTTTCGACAAGGAGGGAGCCGGCGCGTTGGCGAGCTGGATGTTGCTGACGGGCAATGAAGATGCTCTGTCGCCGATTATCGAGACGATTCATGAACTGGTCGACGATATTGCTCCGGAAGAGGCCGCCGAGCATAGCGATATCATGCGCGTGCACGAGGATACTTTGAGCCTGGTATTGCTGGCGCTGGGTGATGCGCTCATGGGGCAGCAGATGGCCAATTCGCTGGGTGTGCCGCGCGATACCGCGCGCAACCGTGCCGAGCGCATGCTGGCTGATTCGTTCGACAGTGTCGGTTAGGGCCGGATCGCCGCTTTCTGCCAGGCAGGCAGGGTTTCCGGGTCGATATCGTTCACGCGCAAATGGTCGATGGCGAAATCGAGTTCGGGATAGGCGGCCTTGCGCCGTTTTGGTTCGGATTTGTCGAGCGGGACGACGACCAGCCGCCGGTTGACTTTCTGCCGCCAGTTCATGCGCGCCGTGTTTTCCTGCCCGACATAGCACCCCTTGTCGAAGGCGACTCCGCCGAGTTCTATGGCATTGGTTTCAAGCCACAGGATATCGCCGAGTTCCTTGCGACCCTCGGCTACACCGAAGGACAGGCGATGGACGAGCCATTCGGCATCGGCTGTTCCAGCTCCATCCGAAGTGGGCGCAAGCCAGCGCCAACCGAGATCGCCGAGGCGAGGATCGGGTGTGCCATTGTCGGTGGCTTCCTTTTGCCAGTGAACAGCAAGGCCGGAATCGCGCTCGATCGCAATCTTGCGCCGCAGCCGGTAGAGCGATAGCCGCTTGATCAGTTCGTCCGCCGTGCAGGCTTCGCAATCTATCAGCAGTTCGCCTTTGTCGGCCGGCCAGACGATGAAATCGAACAGCGCCTTTCCCTGTGGCGTCAGCAACCCGGTCCAGGCAGGAAGCGCCCCTCTCATGTCGTTTGTGACGAGTCCCTGCAGGAATTCGACGGCATCTTCGCCGTCACCTGTCGCGGAGAGGCGGATCACGGCACGGTCGGACAGGAGGGTTACTGACATAACGGAAAGGTGGCGTGTGTGCGTGCGGAATCAAGTGGGAGGGGCTGTCCTATTGCTGACCATTGTGCCATGGCCATGGGCATGAAGCACATTGTCGACCGACCCGGAAATCTTGCCAGGGATCGTTCCCGTGGAACTGTTCCCGAGGACGGATTTTTTGCGTCAGGACAGTGTAACACGTGGTCCATGTCTCCGGATAAATCTCAGGGAAATGGGCGCTAATATGAACATGATCACGATTCGCCGCCCCGACGACTGGCACGTCCATTTGCGAGACGGCGACATGCTGCGCAGTGTTGTTGCGCATACGGCTCGGCAATTCGCGCGGGCGATAGTGATGCCGAACCTGTCTCCTCCGGTGACGGATATCCGGGCGGGGCGTGCCTATCGCGACCGGATCGTGGATGCCCTGCCCGAAGGAATGGCCTTTGAACCGCTGATAACCTGCTACCTCACCGATGGCACCGATCCGAACGACCTAGCGCGCGGTTTCGAGGAAGGGGTGTTCACCGCAGCGAAGCTCTATCCTGCCAACGCCACGACCAATTCTGCGCATGGTGTCACCGATATCGCCAACATCGAGCAAGCGCTTGCCCGGATGGCCGGGATCGGGATGCCGCTATGCGTGCATGGCGAAGTGACTGATGCGCAGATCGACGTGTTCGATCGCGAGAAGGTGTTTATCGAGCGGATACTGGCTCCGCTAGTTGAGCGTCTGCCGGCTCTCAAGGTCATCTTCGAGCACATAACCACTGAGGATGCGGTGCGTTTCGTCGAGGAAGCGGGCGATACTGTTGCCGCGACGATCACTCCGCAGCATCTCCACATCAACCGCAATGCCATGCTGGCAGGCGGGATCAGGCCGCATGCTTATTGCCTGCCGGTCGCCAAGCGCGAGAGGCATCGGCTGGCACTGCGCGGTGCCGCGACTTCGGGTTCGCCCAAGTTCTTTCTCGGTACCGACAGCGCGCCGCACACGCGCGAAGCGAAAGAAAATGCGTGCGGGTGTGCTGGCATTTTCAACGCACCTTATGCGTTGGAAAGCTATGCTGCAGTGTTCGAGGAAGAAGGCGCTCTCGACCGGTTCGAAGGGTTTACTTCCGAGTACGGCGCGCGGTTCTACGGCTTGCCGCTCAATGAAGAAACGGTGAGGTTGGAAAAACGGAATTGCCCGGTCCCCGAAACGATCGATGCCGCCGGAGCTGCGATCGTACCTTTCCATGCAGGTGAGACGCTGGGCTGGAAATTCGTCGGCTAGCCGCGTTCGCGGCGCGACCACATGTCCCATACGAACAATGCGCAGGCAGTCCAGATCAGGACAAAGCAGCCGAGCTGGACGAGCTTCAACTCCTCCTGAAACACGGACAGACCGAGCAGGAAGACAATCGTTGGCGCAAGGAACTGGATAAAGCCCAGCGTCGAATAGTTCATCCGACGCGCTGCGATTGCGAATAGCAGCAACGGTACGGCAGTGAGCACGCCACCCAGTACGATTGCCAGGCTCAGCTCGGGATCCTGCCCGAAAGACGATCCCGCAGGGCTCTGCGCATACCACCAGGCAATTCCTGCAGCGGGGAGAACCAGCAAGACGGATTCGATCGTCAGGCCCGGCAGGGCACCGACATCGACCTGCTTTCTGAGCAGCCCGTAGATACCGAAGCTGGATGCGAGAGCGAGGCTGATCCAGAGCGTCGTAAGTGCACCGCCCAACAGCAGGCCTACTCCGGTTGCTGCCACGGCTACGGCGAACCATTGCAGCCTGGAGAGCTTCTCCCGCAGCAACAGGGTACCGAGCAGTACGTTAAGCAGCGGGTTGATGTAATAGCCCAGGCTCGCCGCATAGATATGACCACTCTGGATCGCCCAGATATAGACGAGCCAGTTGACCCCGATCAGGAAAGCGCTGGCGGTCAGAATCAGCACGCTGCGCCGGTCCGCCAGGGCGCGTTTCAGTTGGCTGCCCTGTTTTCGGACAGCAACGATCACCAGACACAGAGGAACCGTCCAGATAATACGCCAGCCGACGAACTCGAACGGTGGCACCGTGCGAACGAGAATCAGGTAGAGCGGCAGGAAGCCCCAGATCAAATAGGCTCCGATCGCGGCCGGCAACCCCGATCGTTGCGGCTCTGGATAGCTTTCGTTCATTCTGGCGGCACCTAAAGGCCACCGGCGCGCTTCACAAGCAGCACTTCAGTGACAGGATTCGCTCGCCTTGCCGAAAGTTTCGAATCTGACTTTCGCGTTGCAGAGCGTTCAGGAAAGTTCGTGTATATATGAACAAGTCGAACGGATGATCGAGTTCGGAGGGGACTGAAAGATACAATGAAGCACGGGTTTTCGCAGCGACCATAGCCGTACCCGGCAACCTCTGCTGCTACTGAACAGGTTAGCGAATAACGACCTACGGTTGCACCCACCTGCAGCCGCAGCGCGGATCCACCGAGCCGCGGAAGGCGCCTTGCATTCTCTATGGAGGGTGTGAGGCGCCTTCAATTTGCGCGAGGTTAACGCTTTCTCCCCCCAAATCGGCTATGCGCTTGCCGGACACGATGTACGAAGCGAATGTGCGGGGCGAGCGCAGTGAAAAGCGTGAGGTTTCATGGACTGATCGGTTGCCTCGCATTGCTCGTTGGATGCAATTGGAACGGAGGGGACGATACCGATCCTGCTGCTATGGACCCGGCCTCGCAGCAGGCGCTCAACGATCCCATTCTGACGGATCCGGATCTGTCGCACCAGAATGAGGGCAATACCGCGCTCACCGGTGGGATCGACCATTCGCTTCCACTCGAAAATACGACGCCGCAAGCTATCCGCGCCGCACGTGAGGAAGCGATCCGCTTGCTGGGCGGGAACAGTAAGTTGAGGGACCTTCCCGAACCCGCCTGGATGGACAATATGGATAAGCTGACAGACGTGCTGGACGAAGCGGCACGCATGGTCGCGAGATCAGATTGCGAACATGCGGTTAGCTACACGGCATTGTGGGCGGCGAAAATGCCCGAGGAATTCCCGGTCTATCCGCGTGGCGCGACCCAAGAAGCGGCCGGTAGCGAGAAAGGCACATGCCGCTTTCGTGCAGTCTCTTTCCGCACACCGGTTCCGTTGGAGGAAACCCTGGCTTTTTATTACAGCCGCGCCCTGGATGCGGGTTATGTGGTAGGGTATTCGGCAAACGAAGCCGAGCATGTTCTGGGTGGTACGCACGAAAGAAGCGCGTTCCTGATCCATGCCCGCAGAGATGAAACGGGCGTGACCGAAATCGACCTTGTTACCGGTTCGAGCTGAATCCGGTCAGCCTTCGCTGAAGCCTACTCCCACCGATGCACGTGGTTGCTCCATTTCGGTACTGGCCACGGGGTATGCGCAGTAATCTGCAGCATAGAACGCTGCCGGACGATGGTTGCCGGATAGGCCCAGGCCACCGAACGGGGCGGAAGATGATGCGCCGTTGGTCGGCCTGTTCCAATTCACGATTCCCGCCCGGATACTGGCCCAGAAGCGGTTATAATCCTGCGGGCTTCCACCGATAAGCGAAGCGGACAGCCCGAAACGCGTGCGGTTGGCCTCGATGATGGCCTGATTGAGATCCTTGACCTTGATGACTTGCAGCACCGGGCCGAACAGCTCGACATCAGGCCGGTCGGTTATGTTCGTAGTATCGATGATGGCCGGTGACAGGAACGGAAGCTCGTCGTCCGGCCGCGTCATGTGTTTGATCGCCTTGCCGCCGTTCGACAGAAGATAAAGAAAGCTCTCGACCAGTTGATCCGCAGCCGCATTGTCGATCACCGGTCCCATGAACGGGGCCGGGTCGGCGAAAGGTTCACCGATGATGATCCGGCTGGCCAATGCGCTCACTTCCTGCACGATCGGCTCGTACATGCTCTCGACGACGATCAGCCTGCGCCCGGCCGTACACCGCTGGCCAGCAGTGGTGAAGGCGGATTGTGCGATCAGCACGGCAGCATCGGAAACCTTGGGCGTGTCGGTTACCACGATCGGATTGTTGCCGCCCATTTCGAGCGCAACGATCTTGCCCGGATTGGTTGCGAGCGCCTTGTTGATCGCAATGCCCGCCTGAGCGGAGCCGGTGAACAGGATTCCGTTCACATCGCGGTGAGCGACCAGGGCCTTGCCTTCTTCGGGGCCGCCGATCAGCAGTTGGATCACGGCAGCCGGCACTCCTGCCCGATGGAAACAGCTAACCAGGAACTCTCCCACCGCAGGTGTCTTTTCGCTCGGCTTGAAGACTACGGTATTGCCGGCAATCAGTGCCGGAACAATGTGCCCGTTGGGCAAGTGGGCGGGGAAATTGTACGGTCCCAGAACCGTCATCACGCCATGAGGTTTGTGACGCACGGCAGCCGTGCCTTGCAAGGCGCTGTCGAGCTTCTTCTGGCCGGTCCGCTCGGCATAGGCCCTGATCGAGATTTCCACCTTGTTGACGACGGCTTCCACTTCGGTCCGCGCTTCCCATAACGGTTTGCCGGCCTCGCGCGCGATCAGCTCGGCGAAATCGTCGTTTTGTTTGCGAACCTCATTGGCGAAGCGCCGCATCAGCTCGATGCGGTTGGCGAGCGGCTTGGCTGCCCATTCGGGCCAGGCGCGTCGCGCACGGTCTACCGTCGCATCGACATCGCCATGCACGCCACGCCATAATTCGGCACCCGTAGCTGGTTCTATCGATATGATTTCGGGACTGGTCACTGGACGGCCGACATCCTTCGTTCGAGTTCTGGCGGGCCAATGCCACAGACAAGGCCTTGCGACAATTCGATTATTGCTTTCCTGCAAACCCCCGGACGGGTGGGAACGGGGTCTCTGGAAACTGTTCGGGAGAGCCCGCGGCCGCTTGAAATGCACTCTGCCGCGCTGCCTGGCTAGGTGCGGGCATGACCTGCCGGGAGAGGGGCGGGCGCATGCGCTTCTCGCATCCGTCTGATCGCGGCAACCTTCTTTTCGAAAGGCTGCCAGTCGTCGTGCTCGTCGATCGCCGACCATAGCGCCTCGACTTCTTCGATCAGCATGGTTTGCGGGACCCCGTCATCCCAGTAGGG
>JANQPE010000111.1 GCA_028289565.1 Parerythrobacter sp. | reverse complement strand
TAAGGCTGCAATCGTCTCTTGGGTGGAGAGCCAAGCATAGAAGGCTGGCACCTCTTGGTATGGCATCGAGGGAATATGTCGCACGGTCCGCCGCTGTTTACCTAGCAGCGCCTTGGTTTTAGCAACAGCTTGCAGGTCAACGTCGAGTCCCAAGGCAGCAGCGTGTTTGAGGGTTAACCCCACTCGGTTGAGTGCCTTGAGGGCGGCTTCGGGCTTCTCGTGCCAAATCGGGTCAAACACCGACTTGAGCACATGCTGGTCGATTTCAATCACTGGCAGAGTGCCAATTTTAGGTACTACGTGTACCGTTGGGGGTGAGAGCCACTGACCGGGCACTCCGTCACCTTTGAGTTCTGCCTTCCGGGCCTCAAAACAACGATTAAGCGCCTCGGTGAAGGTCAAGCTGTGGGTCCGGCTTCTGGCTTTGGCTCGGGCTGCAATCGGGTCAACGTTATCGCGTACCTGGTACCGGGCCGCAGCCGCTCGTTGCCTGGCTTCTTTGATCGATACCTCTGGCCACGGACCTAATCCCATTTCGCGTCGTTTGCCGTTCACGGTAAGTCGCAGTATCCAGTTACCAAACTGCTGAGTGCGTTTGACGAGCCACAACCCTTGACCGTCACAATGTTTGCCGGGAGGCAGGTTTTTGGCCTGCAGTTGCGACAGTGCTTTAAACTTCATACTCCACCTTTTAACCCACCCTAAAAAGAGTGGATGCTGCGGTATGCTATGTGCAGTTATGGGTCAATGGTCAACAGATTATATTTTAATATCTGTGAGTTAGGCGAAGCTATGTGCAACTATGAAAATCATCTATGACGCCTTCCGGGCGCGCCAAAAAAGGTCATCCCTGTCCGGGGTGGCCTTTTTTGGTTGGCCAGACATAAAATTTCGATTGTATTCAACTGCCTGCGAAAAAAGTGACATTGCTCGATTGCGATAGGGTTTTACCGCTATAATTGTATTGCCATGGATAATGGACGCAGAGAGACACGGCATGATATTTCGGTACCCGGCCGTTATCGCACCGGTAACGGCGTGCCCAAGGATGTCGATGTTCTCGAAATTTCCGAAAGAGGTTGCCGGTTCTACGACCGCTTCGGTCGTCTTGTCGCCGGCTCCGAACTGACATTCCGGGTCGGCCCCATCGGACCGATTCCGGCCACGGTGCGATGGTGCAACGACTATGTTGTCGGTATCGAATTTGAAACACCGATCTACGGCCCGGTTCTCGAACATATCCGTAGCCAACTTGATGCAGGCAGGGAATAGACGTGACCAGGGGTTAGTTCACGCCCTGTTCGAGCGCGTGCATCTCTTCGTCGGAAAAACCGAAGTGGTGGCCGGCTTCATGGATGACGACGTGGTGGATAAGCGCTTCGAAACTCACGCCCGTCTCGCGCCATTCCCTCAGCAATGGCTGGCGGAAAAGCGAGATAATGGGCGGTAAATCGCCCGAATCCCAACTCGATTGTTCGTCGATGGGACGGCCATGGTATAATCCGGTCAGGTGCCAGCGGTTTTCGATATCGACCGAGCGCAACTGCTCTTCGGTTGCGAATTCGGGAATCCGCAGCACGATACCGTCCAGTTTTTCGCGGAGATGAGCTGGCAAGCCATCGATCGTTGCGCGTGCGATCCGTTCCATGTCCTCGGCTGTGGGCAGGTCTCTATCGCGGCGTTCCATGATCGCGATATGGGGTGGGACAACCAAATGACCAGCCAGGGTATGTGGAATCCGGTATTGCCCGCTGCCGGAGGACAAGCGTTTGAAACCGGTGATCCATTATTGCCGGAAGGGTGAGTGCCAGCTAGATCGTTACGGGCCGTGCGAACCGATCGGTTGTCGATTGGCCCGTTTCGCTAGCCTGTATTGCGCGCCACCCCGCTATCCCGTGTCCATGAGGAATAGAAAATGAATAGCCCGACCGGACCCGATAAAAACGCTTCCACCGGCAAGCCGCCGGTACCCGACAATGTGCAGGAAGCCGTCCGCACACTCATCGAATGGGCCGGTGACGATCCGACCCGAGAAGGGTTGGTCGATACGCCCAAGCGTGTGGCCCGGGCGTGGCTGGAATATTGTCAGGGCTACGGCGAGGACCCTTCGGTTCATCTGAGCCGCATTTTCGAAGAAGTCGGTGGCTATAACGAGATCGTGCTGCTCAAAGACATTCCGTTCCAGAGCCACTGTGAACATCACATGGCACCAATCATAGGCAAGGCGGCGATCGCCTATCTGCCTAATGATCGTGTCGTCGGAATTTCCAAGCTTGCACGCGTATTGCACGGCTTCGCCCGCCGGTTGCAGGTTCAGGAGCGCCTTACCGCGGAAGTCGCCGATTGTATCTGGGAGCATCTCCATCCGCAGGGTGTGGCCGTAGTGATCGAGGCCGCGCATAGCTGCATGACGGCCCGCGGTGTTCGCACACCCGGAGTGGGAATGATCACCAGTCGGATGATGGGCACTTTCCTCGAGGATCCGCGCAGCCGAGAGGAAGTCCTGAAACTGATGGGGTATGGCTGACAGGAAGAGCCAGTAACTCATGGTACGGCTTTTCCTGTCATAGCGGGAATATCGCTCAGAGCTGGCCGAGCATGTGCTCCGCGCTGCTGACCGAGAAATCGCCCGGTGCCTCGACGTTGAGCTGTTCGACGACACCGTCGTTCACCACCATCGAGAAGCGCTGTCCGCGTTGCCCCATTCCGAATCCGCTACCGTCCATCGTCAGACCTATTGCCTGCACGAAGTCACCATTGCCGTCGGCGAGCATTGTAATGTCGCCGGATCCGGCATCATTGTTCCAGGCTCCCATCACGAAAGCATCGTTGACGGCGGTGCAGGCAATCTCGTCGATGCCTTTGGCCTTCAGCTCGTCGGTTTTCTCCACAAAACCGGGCAGGTGTTTGGCCGAGCATGTCGGCGTGTAGGCACCGGGCACCGAAAATAGGGCGATCTTCTTGCCTGCGAAATAATCCTCGGACTGGACCTGCTCGGGGCCTTCGGCAGTTGCCTTGACCAGCTTTACATCGGGGAGTTTGTCGCCAATCGAAATCGTCATCGCGTAATTTCCTTTCGTGAACCCGTCTGTCCGCGCTCGATATAGGGGCTGTGTGATCGACCACAACAATACAGGATATAAAGATCGCTTTATATTTGCGTCCAGGCAGGGCGAACGCTACATGCGCCGCGCAATTCAAAGATGCCGCCAAGCGCGGTGAAATCCAATATTCCCAGGAGACGTTTCGTGGCCGCAGCCCAGCAGGACTACATTATCAAGGACATTTCCCTGGCCGATTACGGTCGGGCGGAGATCAAGATCGCAGAAACCGAAATGCCTGGTCTGATGGCGCTGCGCGAGGAGTATGGTGCCAGCAAGCCGCTCAAGGGAGCACGGATCACCGGTTCCCTCCACATGACGATCCAGACCGCAGTGCTGATCGAAACCCTGATCGCGCTCGGTGCCGATGTACGCTGGGCGACATGCAATATCTTCTCCACCCAGGATCACGCGGCCGCCGCGATCGCCGCGCAGGACATCCCGGTCTTTGCCGTGAAAGGCGAAAGCCTGGCGGAATACTGGGACTATGTCGGCAATATCTTTGACTGGTCGACCGAAGACGATGCCGATCTGACTTCGAACATCATCCTCGATGACGGCGGAGATGCGACCATGTTCGCCCTGTGGGGTGCTCGCATCGAAGCAGGCGAAGAGATGCCGGAGCCGCAGAACGCCGAGGAAATCGAGATGCAGCGCGCGCTCAAGGAGTTCCTCAAGCGCAAGCCGGGCTACCTGACTGCGTCGGTGAAGAATATTCGTGGGGTTTCCGAAGAGACGACCACGGGTGTCCACCGCCTTTACCACCTTGCCAAGCAGGGCAAGCTGCCGTTCCCGGCGATCAATGTGAACGACAGCGTGACCAAGTCGAAATTCGACAACCTTTATGGCTGCCGCGAATCTCTGGTCGACGCGATTCGCCGCGCAACCGACGTCATGCTGTCGGGCAAGGTCGCCTGCGTTGCGGGCTACGGTGATGTCGGCAAGGGCAGTGCCCAGTCGCTTCGCAATGGCGGGGCTCGTGTGATGGTGACCGAAATCGATCCGATCTGCGCTCTGCAGGCGGCCATGGAAGGCTATGAAGTCGTAACGATGGAAGAAGCGGTCGAGCGGTGCGACATTTTCGTCACCACGACCGGCAATGAAGACGTCATTACGGCCGAGCACATGAAAGCGATGAAACCGATGAGCATCGTGTGCAACATCGGTCACTTCGATTCGGAAATACAGATTTCCGCGCTCGACAATTACGAATGGACCGAACTCAAGCCAGGCACCGATCTGGTCAAGTTTCCGGACGGCAAGGAAATCATCGTCCTCGCCAGGGGCCGCCTGGTGAATCTTGCCTGCGCGACGGGCCACCCGAGCTTCGTGATGAGCTGCTCGTTCACCAACCAGGTGCTTGCGCAGATCGAACTCTTCACCAAGGGGGATGATTACAAGAACGATGTCTACGTCCTGCCCAAACATCTCGACGAGAAGGTCGCCGCGCTGCATCTCGACAAGCTTGGCGTCAAACTGACCAAGCTCAGTCAGCAGCAGGCCGATTATATCGGCGTGCCGGTGGCAGGGCCGTACAAGCCTGAACACTACCGCTACTAAATATCTTGCCTTTCGAAGGGCGTCATATCCCTGCGAGGGTATGACGCCCTTTTCATTGCCTGTGTTTTTAACAGGTTCCGCCATTGCATCGCGCGGGCTGCGCGAATAGCTGACGGATCATGGAATTGTCGCCCACCGTTATGGCCTTGATTGGTTTGCTGATGGCTGCCTGGACAGTCGGTGCGGCGTGGCTGATGATCTTGGGGGCAAACAAGGCGAGCAAAGCCGATGCCAGCCGCAAGGCCGCGCGGCGCATGGCCCGCATGATCGACGAGGCGCCGGCGATTCCCCTGCTGATACGTGCCGACGGCAGGTTGGAAGGTTCAGGCAGGCTGGCGCCATGGCTGGGACTGGAGGCCTTGCCGCAGTTCCTTAGCGAGTTGTCCGGCAAGTCTGGAGCCGGCTTGTCGAAAGAGCAG
>JANQPE010000110.1 GCA_028289565.1 Parerythrobacter sp. | reverse complement strand
TAAGGCTGCAATCGTCTCTTGGGTGGAGAGCCAAGCATAGAAGGCTGGCACCTCTTGGTATGGCATCGAGGGAATATGTCGCACGGTCCGCCGCTGTTTGCCCAGCAGCGCCTTGGTTTTAGCGACGGCTTGCAGGTCAACGTCCAGCCCCAGCGCAGCGGCGTGCTTGAGGGTCAGCCCCACTCGGTTGAGTGCCTTGAGGGCGGCTTCGGGCTTCTGGTGCCAGATCGGTTCGATCGTGTCCTTAAGCGTATGCTGGTCAAGCTGTTCAATCGGCGTGGTACCAAGCTGCGGAATGATATGTCCCTGCAAAGGAGACAGCCATCGGCCCGCTTGGCCATCACCCTTTAGTTCGGCCTGTCGGGCGGTAAAGCAGCCGTCGATGGCGGCAGCAACGGTGAGGCCGGTTTGTTTGGCTTTCGCTGCTGTCCGCTTGGCAATTGGGTCAATCCCCGTCCGCAAGACGGCTCTGGCTTCGTCTGCCGCCGCCCTGGCTTCAGCCAGCGACACATCTGGCCACCGGCCCAACCCCATCTCCCGCCGTCGCTTAGTACCGGGGGTAGAGTAGCGGAAGATCCACTTGCCCGCCTCTCTGCGGGACTTCACCAGCATCAGCCCGCGCCCATCCCCATGCTTGCCGGCCGGAAGGCTTTTAAGCTTCATCGGACTAAGCTGATTGTATTTCATAGCCCCCCATTTAGCCCACCAATTTTTGTGAGAAATAGCGATAAGCTATGCGCAGCTATGGGTCAATGATTATCAAATTAACCTGTAATATCTTGTATTTAAGAGAACTTATGTGTAACTATGAGAAGCTTAAGCGGTGCCTCTCGACCGCACCAATCATTTTGATACATCCGACGCTCCAGAGTATAGCGACGGCGCAGGGCTTCACCCATGCGGGCGAAGTTCCGGCGATCTGCCGGCCAGCGGTCAGATCGCCGACTGCGCCCGGGAGAACACCTCAAGTGCGTGATCGACGTCTTTCGTGGAGAGTGCCGACGACATCTGCGTGCGAATGCGCGCCTTGCCCTGCGGTACGACCGGATAGGAAAAAGCGGTCACGTAAACACCCCCACGCATCGCTTCACGGGCGAATCGCTCGGCTTTCTCTGCTTCGTAGAACATGATCGGTATGATCGGGTGCTCGCCCGGAATCAGGTCGAACCCGAGAGCCTCAAGGCCCGAGCGGAACCGGGACGCGTTGGCACGCAAGCGCTCCAGCGCGCTGCCTTCTCGCACCAGCGCCAATGCCTTGAGGCTTCCGGCCACTACCGGTGGTGCGACAGTATTCGAAAACAGATAGGGTCTCGAGCGCTGGCGCAGCAACGCTACTATTTCCTTCTTCGCCGACGTATAGCCCCCGCTGGCTCCCCCCATCGCCTTGCCCAAGGTACCGGTGGTTATGTCGACCCGATCCATGCAGTCGCGATATTCATGCGTTCCGCGACCGGTAGCGCCCAGAAAGCCGGTGGCATGACAATCGTCGAAATGGACCAGTGCGCCGTATTGCTCGGCAAGATCGCAAATCGTGTCGAGTCGGGCGATATGACCATCCATCGAGAACACACCGTCCGTCGTGATGAGCTTGAAGCGCGCGCCTGCCGCATCGGCAGCCTTCAACTGCACTTCGAGGTCGGCCATATCGTTGTTCTTGTACCGGTGGCGCTTCGCCTTGGAGAGCCGGATGCCGTCGATGATGCTGGCATGGTTGAGTTCATCCGAGATCACTGCATCTTCCGGTCCCAGCAGCGTCTCGAACAACCCGCCATTGGCGTCGAAACACGACGGATAGAGGATCGTGTCCTCCATCCCCAGAAAATCCGACAACTCGGCCTCTAGCTGTTTGTGAATGTCCAGCGTTCCACAAATGAACCGGACGGACGCCATGCCGAAACCACGACTATCGAGACCCTCGCGCGCCGCAGCCATGATCTCCGGATGGTTTGCCAGTCCGAGGTAGTTATTGGCGCACAGATTGATCAGTTTTTGCCCGTCGACCTCGACATGGGCATCCTGCTGCGAGGCGATGAAACGCTCGTTCTTTGTCAGGTTCTGCGCTTCGATGGCATCGAGCTCGGATTGAAGATATGACTGAAAATTACCGTACATTGCCGCGTTACTCCCAGTTCAGGACAACCTTGCACGCATCACCCGAAAGCATGGCATCGAACCCCTGCGCGAAATCGTCCGCCAGCAAGCGATGCGTGATGACCGGCGAGAGCTCCAGCCCGCTCTGGATGAAAACCTGCATCTTGTACCAGGTCTCGAAAATCTCGCGGCCATAAACGCCTTTCAAGGTGAGCATGTTGAAAATCACCTTGTGCCAGTCAATTCGTACATCGCCGGCCGGAAGACCCAGGATGGCCACCTTCCCTCCGTGACACATATTGTCGATCAACGAGGCGAAACCGGCTTCGCTGCCCGACATTTCGAGACCGATATCGAATCCTTCCGTCATGCCCAGCTCGGTCTGGACGTCTTCGAGTTTTTCGTTGCCGACATTGACCGTGCGGGTCGCGCCCATCTTTTCCGCCAGTGCGAGACGCTCGTCATTCAGGTCCGTCACAACGACCTGTCGGGCACCGGCATGACGACAGACCGCCGCAGCCATGATCCCGATCGGGCCGGCCCCTACAACCAGCACGTCCTCGCCCAGCACATCGAACTGGAGAGCCGTATGCACCGCGTTCCCGTAGGGGTCGAACAGCGACGCGATATCGAGATCGATCTCGGGATCGTGCACCCAGACATTGGCTGCGGGTAATGACAGATACTCCGCAAAGGCCCCCGGTCGATTGACGCCGATACCCTTCGCGTCGGCACACATATGCCGCCGTCCGGCCATGCAGTTTCGACAACAGCCGCATACGACATGTCCCTCACCCGACACAATCTGCCCGGCGTTAAGGTCGCTTACATTCGAACCGGTTTCCACGATCTCACCGACGAATTCGTGACCCACGATCATGGGCACGGGAATGGTCTTTTGAGCCCATTCGTCCCATTTCCAGATATGTACGTCCGTGCCGCAGATTGCCGTGCGACGTACCTTGATCAACACATCGTTTATGCCGGTCTCGGGCTTTGGCCGATCCTCCAGCCACAACCCCACTTCGGGCTTTGCCTTCACAAGGCATTTCATCGGTCGTTCTCCATCGATCCGGCATCCGCATCGCTCTGCCGTGCCGTCGTCGCGGCGGCTTGCAACTCGATCCGTCGATTAGTTGGAGTTACGGACACATTCAATAACGAGGCTCCGCGAGCAGGCATTGCACAGGGACGAAATCAGCGAAGTTCGCGGTCCGCACACACCCGGTCATCCGTCGCGGACTTGCTATTCGACTTCCTCGGTCGCCTTGGGTTCTTCGCCCGGCAGGTCGATATCGATGAAAATCACTCTCCCGCGAGGTCCTTCGCGGCGAATAAGCTTCCGGGTCTTCTGGGTATGCTCGGTCAGGAGCCGGGCGATCGCGGCGGGTATGCGCGTCCCTTGCAGATTACCGTCCGAATAGACAAAACCGTAACTCGGATCGCGCTCGCCCTTGGACATGTCCGCGATGTCGTGTTCGTAGACATCGGCCCGCAATTCGTCCGTCCGGTCGAGGATCGAGGTGACTTCCTCCTCGGCATATTTGCGCAGGTGCTCTCGCAAATCAGTCGGCCATTCGGGGAAATAGTAAGGGCGTGCCTCGGAATAGATTTCGGATACCGATGCCCTGCCGCCGACTTTCTGTACACCGCGTAGCGAATTCACGAACTCACGTGCCGAATCTTCCAATTCGTCGGCAACATTGTCTGCGGTGAAAGCCTTGGTCTGGATCGACGGCCCACCGATATCGCCACGGAAAAACCCGTAAACGACCATCGGATTCTTCCAGTTGGGATATACGATCCTGGTGCGGATATCGCGAGGACTCATCCTCACCCCCGAAACCGTAATGAACGGAGCCTCGTCCAGCGGCAATCCACTGTCGCCCACCTTGAGGCGCGATGGCTGGCTAAGCGGATACTCCCTGGCAATCTGTTCGATGATCGCAACGTTGTGCAAATTCATCCAATAGGCGAGCTGCTCGTTCCTGCTGAGCTGCTGGATATCGACGAGATCGGCTGTCCGCTCCAGATCTTCCCGGTATTCCGTCAGCGAAGTCACTATTTCGTCGGTCAGATAGGAGAAGATGACCCGGTTTCCTTCGAGGCGATAGCGGGAATCATGTCCGTAGACCTGCCTTGTGCCGAGACCCGGCTCCGGCCGGGGCACACCTTCGCGGATCGACTTGCCCATCCGGAACACGAAGTATTTCAAGGCCTCGTCCCACACTGTGTAGTCGATCTTCGTCGCGATCGGATCGGCCTTCGGAGCGAATTGCTGGAACCGGGCATCCACCGGCGCTTCCGCAACCGGGATGGCAGCAGGCTGAGCCGAAACCGGTGCACCCACGCACAACAGGACCGGCAAGCTGACCGCTTTGAAGATATGGTTCGTCATTTTCACCCTTTGAGCCTTGGAATCATGCAATTTCCACATGCACCGGCATGGTGAAAATAGCGATCCGGTTTCGTCCAAGCGATATTCCGAATCGACGAATGTCCCCGAAGGGGCCGAGGGCAAGGTTGTTCCCTTGAATGCAGGTGAGCTTATTCCGCCTGCGGGCGTTTGTCCCTCACCGGGGCAAGCAAGGCCAGAAGAGCGAAGCTCGCCAGCCAGTGTTCTCCCATGTAATCGCCTGTGACATGCGGCAGTGCGGTGGCAAGATGTCGACGAACGGCTTCGTCGACAAGGTCTCCTCCTTGCTCCAGTGAAGGCGCGATCGACCGCCACGCCCATGCACGGCTGAGATTGAGACCGTCGAGATGGGCGATCTTCCCATCGCTCCGCTCGCTTACCGTTGCCGGGTCTAACAAAGTCTCCGGTCTTCCCTTCATCAATTCCGGCAGGAAAGCGGTAAACCATCTGCGAAAACCGGCCGGATCGAGCACACGTCGCATCAACAATGCTTCGCTCAGCGCAGGGCTGAGGAACTCGTCACCACCTGGTTCCCAGGCCTGGCACCCGCGATCTTCGGAAAACCAGCCTAATGCAGTCTCGCGGATCGTTCCTGCCAGCCGGATATCGAAGGTGTCGGCCCATTCCAGCGATAGCGTCAGGGCAAAAGCCGAATTGAAATGTGTTCCTGTACGGATCGGGTATGTCAGGATCGTCAGATAATGCACCAGCCGGGCCGCGAAAGCACGTGCCAGCGGTTCGAGCCGCGCAGCCCATTCCCGGTCCCTGTCCCGGGTCGCTTCGAGATGGAGATACAATAGCCACGCCCAGCCATAGGGCCGCTCGAACCCCGCCGAACCGGGCCGTTCGAGATAAGCGTGTTCGACGGCCAGCTTCTCGGATGTGAAAGTCGTTTCGGCCAGACTCTCGATCTGGGCAGCTTCCGCCATTTCGGGAAACAACCGGCGCAATGTCAGCAAGGTCCACCAACCATGAACACAGCTATGCCAGTCGAAGCTGCCGAAGAAGACCGGATGGAGCACGCGTGGCGGAAGGGCATCTTCGTCGCCATCAAGTACATGGTCGAGCTTGTGCGGATACTCCCTCGCGACGTGGCCCAGCGCAGTGCGCGCGAACAGGGCCGCGGTTTCTCCGGTCAGCTCCATAGCAGGAACCCCGCGATATAGATGATTGCGACATTGCACAGCCACAGTGGCATCGCTGTACCGATCTGCTGGCGGATGACGCCATACTGGTCCTTCAACTCCAGCAAGGCCGCCGGCACGATGTTGAAATTCGCCGCCATCGGCGTGCACAGCGTGCCGCAGAAACCGGCCAGCATGCCGACTGCGCCGATCACGGCCGGATTGCCGCCATACTGCTCCACCAGCACCGGAATGCCGATCGCCGCGGCCATGACCGGAAAGGCGGCGAAGGCATTACCCATTATGATCGTAAAGAACGCCATGCCCAGCGCGAAGATCACCACCGCAATGAAAATGCTGTTTTCCGGAATCACGCCGCCGGCGATCTCCCCGATCACTTCGCCCACACCCGCCAGAGCGAAGACGCCGCCCAATGCCGCCAGCATTTGCGGCAGCACGGCGGCCCAGCCAATCGAATCCATCAGCCTCCGGCCCTCTTCTATCGGCGCAAGCAGCGGCGGCCGGAGCCACGCTAGGCACACGCCGAGTGCAAACAGGACACCGATTCCGAACAGGATCAGCGTCTCGCGCCGATCTTCGAACAAGCCGGTCTCACCCAACGGAGTGTAATTGTAGAGCACTGTGCCAATCACGGCTGTAAGCGGGATGATAAGCGCCGGCAGGAACAGACGGTTGCCCAGAGCTTCCGACAACCCCAGCCGCTCGGTCAGGCCGGTGGTCGGCGGATCGCTGCGGCCCAGCCATCCGGCACCGGCTATCCCTACCAGCGCGAGCACCAGCACACCGTTGGCGAAATCCGATAGTTGACCGCCCAGAAAAAAGCTCACCGACAACAATCCCCAAAAAGCGGCATTGCCGAACCGCTTGCCATTCGTAATGTCACGCAAGCTCAATATCGCCCACATCGCGAAGACGATCCCGGCAAGGACGTACAGCCATTCAAGGGTAATCATGTCCTCTCCTTCCCGGCGGGTCGCCCCAGCCGGCGGTCGAAGGCCAACAGGCGGCCGCCATGGATCAGGAATGCGCAGATCGCAGTCGGTATCGCCCAGAGCGATAGTTGCAGCGGAGTAAGCGGATAGCCGTAGCTTTCGAAAACACCCTGGATCAGCAGGATCGAAGCGATGGCGAAGAAGATGTCTTCGCCGAAAAACAACCCGACATTGTCGGTCGCGGCCGACATGCCTTTCACTTTCTCGCGACTGTCCTCGTCGAGTTCGCCATGCGTCTTGAGCGCCGCAGCCTCCGCCATCGGCGCGACCAGTGGGCGAACGGTCTGGGGATGGCCACCGATATCCTTCATGCCAAGCGCTGCAGTGACTTGCCGGAACAACAGGTAAAGCACCAGCAGTCGCCCCATCGTCGCCCCCCGCACGCCCTCGATCAGGGCCCGGGCGCGTTGCTGCAGGCCGTACCGTTCGAGCAGGCCAATCACAGGCAGGATGATCCAGGTCACGCTGATATAGCGATTGTCGTTGAATGTCTTGCCCAATGCCTCGATTACCGCGACGACATCGAGACCGGCCAGCAGACCGGTAGCGATCGCAGCCACGGCCACCACCAGCAGCGGATTGAAACGCAGCGCGAAGCCGAGCACGACCAGCGCGATGCCGGCCAGTGGCCAATAGTTCATTCCTGCTCCTCCCCAAACCCACCACCACCGGGCGTCAGGACCACGAAGGCATCACCCGGTCGCATATCGGCCGCAGCCGATGCAGCCAGTTCCTCGACGGTCCCGTCTGCCCGCTCGACCCAGTTGCGCCCCGGTTCGGCATTCTTACCGCCTGCCAAGCCGCATGGAGCGACCCTGCGGCGATTGGCAAGCATGTTGGCACGCATGGTTTCGAGGAACGTCACACGACGTTCCACCCCGTCGCCACCCTTGTGCAAGCCATCCCCGCCCGAACCGTGACGGATGGCGAAGCGGTCGACCCGTACCGGCAATCGCGTTTCGAGGATTTCCGGATCGGTCAGGCGACTGTTGGTCATATGCGTCTGTACCGCGCTGGTTCCGTCATGGTCGGGTCCCGCCCCCGAACCGCCCGCAATCGTCTCGTAATATTGATAGCGGTCATTGCCGAATGTGAAATTGTTCATTGTGCCCTGGCTCGGCGCCAGCCGGCCGGTTGCCGCGAACAACGCATCGGTGACGACCTGGCTTGTCTCGACATTGCCCGCCACCACGGCAGCAGGCGGTACGGGATTGAGCATCGATCCCTTGGGCACGATCAGTTCGACCGGACGCAAGCAGCCATCGTTCATCGGGATGGCATCATCGATCAGCGTGCGCAGCACATACAGCGCCGCTGCGCGAGTGATCGAACGAGGGGCATTGAAATTGTCGTCCGATTGCGCGCTGGTGCCGGTAAAGTCGAATACAGCCGAGCGGTGTTCGCGATCGATCCCGATCGCTACTTTCACGACCGCGCCGCTATCCATTTCATAAGTGAATGCACCGTCCTCCAGCCGATCGAGCAAGCGGCGGACCGATTCCTCGGCATTGGCGAGAACATGGCCCATATAGGCTTGCAGCACATCCTCGCCCTGCTCGTCCGCGGCCTGCAGCAGCAATTCAGCACCCCGTATACAGGCGGCGAGTTGGGCCCGAAGGTCGGACAGGTTGCGATCCGGATTGCGGGCAGGCCATTGGCTGTCGGTCAGAGCCGTGCGGACTTCGGTTTCGCAAAAGTGTCCTTCATCAACCATCAGGAGGTTGTCGATCAGTACGCCTTCCTCATCAATGGCATGGCTGTCAGGCGGCATCGAGCCAGGCGCGATACCGCCAATGTCGGCATGGTGGCCACGCGCCGCGACGAAGCCATCGGGCTCTTTGCTCGCATCGGAATAAAAGACCGGAACGATCACTGTCACATCGGGCAAGTGAGTGCCGCCACGATAGGGATCGTTCAGGACGTAGGCATCACCGCGCCTGATCCCGCGTTCATCGCGTGGCACCCCGTCGTCATTGCAGCCGCGGGCCTCCACGACCCGCTGGATACTGTCCGCCATGGAACCGAGATGAACCGGGATATGCGGTGCGTTGGCGATCAAGGCTCCTTCTGAATCGAAGATCGCGCAGGAGAAATCGAGCCGCTCCTTGATGTTCACCGAAGTCGCGGTCGATTGCAGCACCACGCCCATTTCTTCGGCAATGGTCATGAACAGATTGTTGAAAATTTCGAGCCGGATCGGATCGACCTCGGTGCCGGCAGCCAGTCGCGTTTCAAGCGGTTCGCAGCGAGTTAGCACCAACGAACCCTCTCCTTCCAGAACGGCCTGCCAACCCGGCTCGATCACAGTCGTGGAATCGGGATCGACGATAAGCGCAGGCCCGCACACGCTCTCCTCGGGAGACAGCGCGGATCGGTGGCACGTTGTCCAACTGCCCGATACCTCTCCGCGGACGGGCACCGGCTCAGGCTGTAATCCAGCCAGCCCATCGACGCTTCCCGTCGCCTCGACGCTCAGCGCTTCAAGGACGATCATCGAATCCTCGCTCGAATAACCGAACCGCTTGCGGTGCAGTATGCGAAATTCTTCCGCCATTGCCGCCGCATCGCCCCAATCGAGCGTCAGCGTGCTGTCGCTTCCGTCGAAACGAAGCCGTGCCTTGCGCGCCAGCACGATCTCGCTCCTGGCGATGCCCTGTTTCGTCAAGGCATCGCGCGCGGCGTTCACCAGCAAGGCCAGCTCTTCACTCACCGGCTCGCCCAGCGGACGGACTACGCTTTGTTCACGGATGGCTTTCACCGGTGCGAGTCCTATCCCATAGGCCGAGAGGATACCCGCAAGCGGATGGACCAGGACCGTTTCGATCCCCAGCTCGTCGGCCACCCGGCAAGCATGCTGCCCACCTGCCCCTCCGAAACAGGCGAGCGCATAGCGGGTCACGTCGTAGCCGCGTGCCACGCTGATCTTGCGAATCGCATTCGCCATATTGTCGACTGCGATCGCCAGAAAGCCTTCAGCGATTTCCTCGGGCGGCACGGGTGAAGGCATCTGCGCAGCGATCTCCTCGAGCCTTGCTCGCGACGCATCCGGATCGAGCGGCCGGTCTCCATGCGGCCCGAACACGGCAGGGAAAAAGGCCGGATCGAGCCGTCCGAGAAACAGGTTGCAGTCGGTCACCGCCAGCGGGCCGCCCTTGCCATAGCAGGCCGGCCCCGGATCGGCGCCCGCGCTTTCGGGGCCGACCCTGAACCGGGATCCGTCGAAGCGGCAGATCGAACCGCCACCCGCTGCCACGGTGTTGATCTGCATCGCGGGGGCAGCAATCCGGACGCCCGCGATCACACCGTCACCGGTAAGTTCGAACTCACCCGCGAAATGCGCCACATCGGTCGAGGTCCCACCCATATCGAAGCCGATCAGCCGTTCATGGCCAAGCGGCTTCGAAGCCGCCACCATACCAACCACCCCACCCGCCGGACCAGACAGGATCGCATCCTTGCCTTGGAAAGAACTCGCCTCGGTCAGTCCGCCGTTCGATTGCATGAACCGCAACCGAGGGTCGCCCGGGATCAACGCCTCGACCTGTTCGATATAACATCGAATCACTGGCGACAGATAGGCATCGACCACCGTGGTGTCGCCGCGCGGCACAAGCTTGATCAGCGGGGAAACCCGATGGCTTACGCTAACCTGCGAGAAACCGACCTCGCCTGCTATCTCGGCCAATCGTTCCTCGTGCGCAGGATATTGCCAGCCATGGAGCAAGACGATCGCAATGGCATCGATCCCCGTTCCATGGATAGCAACCAACCGTTCGCGTGCAGAATCTTCATCGAGGGGCTGCAATATCGCGCCGTCCGCGGCCGCACGCTCATCGATCTCGATCACGTGTGAAGGGAGCTGTTCGGGCAGTACGATATGGCGCGCAAAGATATGGGGCCGCGCCTGCGTGCCGATCCGCAAGGCATCGCCGAACCCCTTGGTAATTGCCAAAGCAAGCGGCTCGCCTTTCCGTTCGAGCAGGGCATTGGTGGCGACGGTCGTGCCAATCCGTACTTCGTCGATCGGCCCTTCCCCATACCGATTCATCAACCGCAATACGGCTTCGCTCGCGGCATC
Source organism: Parerythrobacter sp. (assembly GCA_028289565.1). GTDB lineage: Bacteria > Pseudomonadota > Alphaproteobacteria > Sphingomonadales > Sphingomonadaceae > JANQPE01. The sequence goes on along the minus strand of JANQPE010000110.1, from coordinate 57,902 downwards.
CGGATATCGCCCCGGATCGACCGATAACAGCTTGTCGGTAACCAGCCGGCCGTCAGGCGTCGTCGCGACGACATCGGTGAATGTGCCGCCCCGATCAATTGCGAATCGCCAGAATCCGGGTGCGCTCATCGGGCCTTCTTGCAAGCGGGACGGGACCCAATCCTACCAGCGGATGCAAATCATGCCACAGCTAATACCGAATATATCCGGCCGGACGCGCATGCTCACGCGTCCGGCCACCTTCGATAACGTCAAAAACTGTAAGACAAGCCGGCGCTCACAACCCATGGATCGAGCTTGTGCTCGGTCTGAATGGCAATGGCATTCCCGGCGAACCAACGCGCAGTCGTATCAATGAAGTAGCGCTTGGCATCGACGCTGAAACCAAAACCGTCGTCATTCAAACGCACGTCGATTCCGGCCTGCAAGGCCAAGCCAAGTTCGTCCGACAGGCTGAAATCGGTTACGCCCAGGGGAATAGTGGCGGCACCCGGCTCGTCATCGATAAACATGAAATAGGCAGGGCCGGCGCCGACATACGGCTTCGCCCCGCCGACATCGAAATGATACTTCACCGTCAACGTCGCGGGAATCAGCTTGGCATCCGAAACCAGCTCGGCCCCGGGCAAACCGGTTGTTCCGTCAACATCATGCTGGGTAAGGCAACAGATCGTCTCGAGCGAGATATTGTCGGCAACGAAATATTCGATCGCCACGGTCGGCACGACGTTGTCGTTCGTTCTGGTCTGCGTGTTAGCCGGCAGGCCGACGATGTCGGTTTCGACACGTTCGATCTGGCCATCGGGGAAGACCCCGGTTGCAAGCAATTTGGCCTGGACCGAGCCTGCGCGATCCTGTGCCGCAACCGGCGTTGCGGCAAGAGCGAGCACACCGAGACCGGCGGCAAGGATAGACTTCATGATTTCTCTTCCCCGCACTGCAGTGGCCGCACTGTGCAGCCCAGGTTGTTGCAGTGCACCGCGCCGGTAGTGCCATCATGGAAGTGGTTTCATTGACCCAGGTCAATGACTTCATTGCAGGTTCGATAGATTTGCAATCCCACGATAGCCTTTCATTCAAGATCACCGGCCGATGCACGAACCCAATCCTTTTCAGCAGTTCATGGAAGCAGTGGTTCCAGGCTCACCTTCCAGAGCGCTGACTGCAAGATTGCGCGGCCTCGGACGAACGCTGTCGATCGAAAAGGGTCGAATTGCCAAGCTGGACCGGGATTGCGACCAGATCGTCTATGTTTTCGAGGGCGCAACCAAGCTTGTCGCGCAGGCATCCGGCGGGCGGGAGCAGGTTGTCGCATTTCATTTTGCAGGAGATTTGGTTTCAGTTCCCGCGCGCGCCCTGCATTCCTACGCCCTGACGGGGCTGATGAACACTCAGGTGCTCGCATTTCCGGCCGCTTCACTCGTCGGAGCCGCTGTGGATGCGCCGCTCTTGCTCACAGAGGTTCTCGAACGGTCGATGGCAGCTTTGCACCGCTGCCGCGACAAGGCGGTGGGGCTGGGCCGGAAGAGCGCTCGAGAGCGCGTTGCCAGCTTCCTGACCGCGATGTGCGAACGCATCGGAACCCGGCACAGAGACAGGCTGCGGCTCGACCTTCCCATGTCACGTCGCGATATAGGAGATAGCCTGGGCCTGACGATCGAAACCATCAGCAGGCAATTCGGAGAATTGCGTGCCTCGGGCCTGATCGAAACGACCGGCAGGTCGACCGTCGATATTCTCGACCCGGTCGCACTGGCAGGTTGCGCGGGTCATTTTTCCGATACGGTGGATTAATTTTCAAATTTGAGCCAAATCAATGAAGCGATACAGGCGCTCGCCTAACGCGGCGGTGCTAAGGAGGCGTGAATTCCATGGAAGCTGTTCTCGGCCGGATCGGCCTTTGGTTCGCACTGCTGTTGCTCTCGATAGTAGCAATTGTAAGTGCGCAGGATAGCGGTTTCGCCGCCCATATGACGATCATTGCGATCGTTGCGCTCATTCTGATTTGGATCACCGCCGCATGTTATGATCCGCTGGCGAAAGCACAGGGCATGTTCCGCATGCCCGAGGGGCCTTCGCGCTATGACGACGACCCTATACGCTGGGGGGTACTAGCAACGATTTTCTGGGGAATGGCTGGTTTTCTCGCTGGTGTGTTCATCGCCCTGCAGCTCGTCTTTCCCGAGCTCAACTTCGAACCTTATCTCAGCTTCGGGCGCGTACGGCCGCTGCATACATCAGCGGTAATCTTCGCGTTCGGCGGCAATGCGCTCATCGCTACCAGCTTCTACATCGTCCAGCGAACCTGCCGTACCCAGCTTGCTTTCCCCGGACTCGCACGCTTCGTCTTCTGGGGGTACCAGCTGTTTATCGTGCTGGCCGCGACCGGCTATCTGCTCGGCATCACCCAGTCGAAGGAATATGCCGAGCCCGAATGGTATGTCGATCTGTGGCTGACTATCGTCTGGCTCTGCTACGCCGCCGTCTTCATCGGAACCATAGTTAAGCGTCGCGAACCGCATATCTATGTCGCAAACTGGTTCTTCCTGGCCTTTATCGTCACCATTGCGATGCTGCATGTGGTCAACAATTTGGCCATGCCGGTCAGCCTGCTCGGTTCGCGCAGTTACAGTGCGTTCGCGGGCGTGCAGGATGCACTGACTCAGTGGTGGTATGGCCATAACGCAGTCGGATTCTTCCTGACCGCTGGCTTCCTGGCGATGATGTATTACTTCGTACCGAAGCAGGCGGACCGGCCGGTCTATTCCTATCGCCTCTCGATCATCCACTTCTGGTCGCTGATCTTCCTTTATATCTGGGCCGGCCCCCACCATCTCCATTACACCGCTCTGCCCGACTGGGCGCAGACGCTGGGCATGGTCTTTTCGGTGATCCTGTGGATGCCCAGTTGGGGCGGTATGATCAACGGCCTGATGACACTGAACGGCGCCTGGGACAAGATCCGCACTGATCCGATCATCCGAATGATGGCGATGTCGCTCGCCTTCTACGGGATGAGCACATTCGAAGGGCCGATGATGTCGATCAAGAGCGTTAACAGCCTGTCGCATTACACCGACTGGACCATCGGTCATGTGCATTCCGGCGCGCTGGGATGGAACGGCCTGATCACTTTCGCCGCCGTTTACTATCTCGTACCGCGCCTGTGGCGGCGCGAGCGACTCTATTCCTTGCGGATGATCAACTGGCATTTCTGGCTCGCGACTCTGGGTATCGTGTTTTACGCCGCAAGCATGTGGGTGGCAGGCGTCACCCAGGGCTTGATGTGGCGCGAATACGGACCCGACGGCTATCTCGTTAACAGCTTCGTCGATACCGTTGCCGCCCTGGAGCCAATGTACATGATGCGTGCTTTCGGCGGGTTGCTCTACCTCGCTGGCGCAGTGATCATGACCTACAATGTGTGGATGACGCTGGCCGGCAAGGTGCGCGAGGAGGCATCATTGCGCAACGCTCCTCACGACGCCGAAAAAGACCGTCCGATCACCGCCGTGCCGGCTGAATAGGGAGCCGACCGATGAGCATGACGGAAAACCACAAGAAGCTCGAACGCAATGTTACCCTGCTGGCGGTAGCAACCTTCGTGACAGTTGCGATCGGCGGCATCGTCGAGATCGCCCCGCTATTCTGGATCGACAACACGGTCGAGAAGGTGGATGGAATGCGTCCCTACACTCCACTGGAACAGGCCGGGCGCGACATTTACATTCGCGAGGGCTGTTATACGTGCCACAGTCAGATGATCCGCCCGTTCCGGGACGAGGTGGAGCGTTACGGTCATTACAGCCTCGCTGCGGAAAGCATGTACGACCATCCTTTCCAATGGGGCTCCAAACGCACCGGTCCCGATCTCGCACGCGTCGGTGGGCGCTACTCGGACGAATGGCATGTCCAGCATCTCGAGGATCCGCAAAGCGTCGTGCCCGAAAGCATCATGCCGCAATATTCCTTCCTCAGCGAAACCTCGTTGAAGATCGGCGATCCTTCGGCCCGGCTGATCGCGCTGCGTCGAGTTGGCGTACCGTATAGCGACCGCGATATCGAACGGGCCGAGGAAGACTTGCTGGCCCAGGCCGATCCATTCCGCAATCCGGAGGATTTCGTCGAGCGCTATCCCAAGGCGCAGATTCGCGATTTCGACGGGAAACCAGGGCGTTTGACCGAAATGGATGCGCTGGTCGCCTATCTCCAGATGCTCGGCACACTGGTCGATGTGGACAGCGCTGCCGCGCAGGAAGAACTGGCGGAGGAGAAAGGTCGATGAGCCTGTACGACACCCTTCGCCATTTTGCCGACAGCTATGGGCTGGTCGTGATGATAGCGCTCTTCCTTCTGCTCTGTGCATGGCCGTTCCGGCCCGGATCGAAGCAATATAACCGCAATGCCGCGACGATGATTTTCAAGGATGAAGACGATGGCAGATAAGCGCATCGACGAACCGACCGGGACAGAATTCGTCGGCCATGAGTGGGATGGAATCGAAGAACTCGACACCCCGATGCCGCGCTGGTGGCTGTGGACCTTCTACCTGACTATCGCTTGGGGCATCGTCTATGTCGTCCTTTATCCTGCCTGGCCGTTGATCAACAAGGGTACCGAAGGTGTCCTTGGCTGGACCAGCCGTGGCGAACTGGCCAAGGAACTGGACATTGCCGACCAAGCGCGCATGTCCTTTCGCAATGCCCTCGCCCGTGTACCAATCGAGCAACTGCCGGCCAATGAAGAGCTGATGCAGCAGGCAGTGGCCGGGGGCAATGCGGCATTCAAGGTCAATTGCGTGCAGTGCCACGGGTCGGGCGCCGCAGGCAGCCCAGGCTATCCGAACCTCAACGACGACGACTGGCTTTGGGGCGGCGATCTCAAGGCAATCGAATATACCATTACCCACGGTATCCGCGAACAGGGCAACGACGGAGCCCGGCTGAGTTCCATGCCACCCTATGAAGGCGTGTTCGAGCCGGCCCAGACGAATGCGCTGGTCCAGCATGTGCTGTCGCTGAGCGGCAAGGCCGAAAGCAATCCTGTCGGTGCGCAAATCTATGCCGACAATTGCGTGGCCTGCCATGGCGCAAACGGGGAAGGCGATCGGGCGCAGGGATCACCGAAGCTGAACGACGCAATCTGGCTTTATGGCAGCTCGCGCGAAGAGGTCAGACGGCAAATTCTGCAGCCCCGCATGGGCATGATGCCCAGTTGGGAAAGCAGGCTCGACCCGGCTACGATCAAGATGCTGGCCGCTTATGTCCATTCACGCGGGGGAGGCGAAGACTTCGTGGAGGTCGCCGAGGACCCGGCGGCAAAGGCAGATGAACAGCCCTGACGCATCAACCGTAACCGAAGCACTATACGAAAAACGCAAAGCGGTTCACCCACAGCGGATCGACGGGCCTTTCCGCCGGTTCAAATGGCTGGTGATGCTCGTCACTCTCGGCATCTATTACGGCACACCATGGATACGCTGGGATCGAGGTCCCTATGCTCCCGATCAGGCCGTGCTGGTCGATCTCGCCAATCGCCGCTTTTACATGTTTGGGATCGAGATTTGGCCGCACGAATTCTATTTCGTTGCCGGCCTGTTGATCATGGCCGGTATCGGCCTGTTTCTGGTTACCAGTGCGGTCGGTCGGGCATGGTGCGGCTATGCCTGCCCGCAGACAGTGTGGACCGACCTGTTTCAGCATGTCGACCGTTTCGTCGACGGCGACCGCAACAAGCGCATGCGACTGGACAAGGCACCGTGGGCAGCGGGCAAGATCGCCCGACGTTCCTTCAAGTGGCTGATCTACCTCGTCATTGCATTCTGGACTGGCGGTGCATGGATCATGTATTTCGCCGATGCGCCGACCTTGACAGTGGATTTTTGGACCGGACAGGCACTGCCGATCGCCTATATCACCGTCGCGATTCTGACGCTGACGACCTTCGTCCTTGGTGGATTCATGCGCGAGCAGGTGTGTATCTATATGTGCCCCTGGCCGCGCATCCAGTCGGCCATGCTCGATGAAAAATCTCTGATCGTCACCTACAAGGACTGGCGTGGCGAACCGCGTGGCAGCGTGAAGAAAGCGCGCAGGGATCCCGGACATTTCGGCGATTGCATCGACTGCAATCAGTGTGTCGCGGTATGCCCCACCGGGATCGATATCCGCGAAGGTGCGCAAATCGGCTGCATAACCTGTGCCTTATGCATCGATGCCTGTGACAGGGTCATGGGCGAAGTGGGCAGGCCGCGCGGGTTGATCGACTATGCAACGCTCGAAGATTGCGAACACGAGGCTGCAGGCGAGGAACCGAAGACTGTCTGGAAGACGCTGCTGCGCCCGCGCACGCTGATCTATTTTACCGTCTGGGGCGGAATCGGCCTGGCTCTGTTATTCGCCCTGGGTACGCGCAATCATACGGAGCTTACCGTATCGCCCGATCGCAACCCGCCCTATATGCTGATGAGCGATGGCTCGGTACGCAATGCCTACACGCTCAAGCTGCGCAACATGGAAAGCCGCCCGCGCGACATGGAAATCGCTCTCGAAGACCTGCCGGAAGCCGTGATGTGGACCGATGCGATCGGACGGAACGATGCAGCGCGGACACAGACTGTCATGGTTCCAGCCGACGCTACCCGCACAGTACGGGCCTATGTTACGGCTGCGCCGGAAGCGGGTTCGCAAAAGTTCTCCTTCCGCCTGACCTCGCTCGACGAACAACGCGAGCAGGACCGTACCGAAACGCTCTTCAGCGCACCCGTGGGAGAATAGCGATGCGTAACGAATTCACCGGAAAGCATATGGCGATGGTGCTGGTCGGCGGGTTCGGTATCGTCATGGCCGTCAACTTCTCGATGGCTGCGGTAGCCACTAGCGGTTTCGGCGGGGTGGTGGTCGAGAATTCCTATATCGCGAGCCAGAAATTCAACGGTTGGCTCGAAGAAGCCGAGCGACAGGAGGGCCTTGGCTGGCAAGCTGCGACTAAGCGTACGGAGGATGGCTGGCTGGAAGTGGAGACCGAAGGTGTCCCGGCAGGTGCAGTGGTCAACGCCAAGCTGCGCAGACCGCTGGGACAAGCCGAATACAGGGAGCTGTCGCTGCTTCGTAACGCGCCGAACCTCTATCGATCTCCGAATCCTCTTCCCGCGGGCCGGTGGCTTGTCCGCTTAACCATCGAATCAGGCGGTCGGCAATGGAAGTCGGAAAGCGAGTTGCGATGAACGCACGCGCCGGAATTCTACCCGATCAAGCGATCGAGCTGGTGGACAGCCGGTTTACCGTACCGGGTATGCGTTGCGCCGGCTGCATTGCAAAGATCGAGCGAGGCCTGGCCGAAATGCCGGGTGTCGAAGCGGCACGGGTGAATTTCTCCGCCAAGCGAGTCGCCGTTCGGCATGAGGGATTCCTTGCCGAAGACGAGCTGGTCGGCCGGCTGCGACAGTTGGGTTTCGAGGCCCAGCCAGCCATGGCCAATCCCCTTGCGCAGGATGATGCCGATAGCAGAATGCTGTTACGTGCGCTCGCCGTAGCGGGCTTCGGTATGATGAACATCATGCTGTTATCGATCAGCGTATGGTCGGGTGCAGGCGGGGTAACCAAGGACCTGTTTCACTGGCTATCCGCGCTGATTGCCTTACCGGTAGTCGTCTATTCGGGACGCCCGTTTTTCTCCTCGGCCCTCATGGCATTGCGTTATCGCCGGACGAATATGGACGTACCGATTTCGATCGGCGTCCTGCTCGCGACCGGACTCAGCCTCTACGAGACGATGACCGGAGGCGAGCATGCCTATTTCGATGGCGCTGTAATGCTGCTGTTCTTCCTTTTGTGCGGCCGCGCGCTCGATGCAACCATGCGCAACCGAACACGGGCCGGGATCGGCGCCTTGCTTGGCCGAATGGGCAAGAGCGCACAAGTGGTAGGCGAGGAAGGACAAACATCGCGAATTGCAGCCGAAGACCTGGAAACAGGGATGATCATGTTGGTTCCTGCGGGCGAAGCATTCGCTGCCGATGGCACCGTCATCTCCGGCGACAGCACGATCGACAATTCGATGCTGACAGGGGAAAGCCGCCCCTTCCCGGTAACGGTCGGCTCCGAAGTACATGCCGGTGCGATAAACCTGCTCGGCCCGGTCCGTGTGGAAATCACCGCCAGCGCAGGCGATACCGCGATCGCCGAAATCGCCAGGCTGATGGACGAAGCGGGACAGTCCCGTTCGCGTTATGTGCGTATCGCGGACCGCGCAGCACGTCTCTACGCACCTGCGGTTCACTCGCTTGCAGCGCTTGCCTTCATCGGCTGGATGCTTGCCGGGGCCGGATGGCATCAGTCCCTCGTCATTGCCATCGCAGTACTGATTATCACCTGCCCCTGCGCCATGGGGCTGGCCGTCCCCGCCGCGCAGGTCACTGCAAGCAATGCGCTGATCAGGCGCGGGCTTCTGGTCAAGGATGGTAGCGCGCTGGAAAGGCTGGCAGACGTCGATATTGCCCTGTTCGACAAGACAGGCACGCTGACAGTGGGAGAACCACGCCCGGATCTCACCGGCCTTGATCCGCACGCCAAATCGATTGCGCTAGGACTCGCTCAGGAAAGCAGTCACCCGCTCAGCAAGGGGTTGGCCACAAGCTTGCGCCTTCAGGGCATACGGCCCTCGCAAATCGAAAGGGTGGAAGAACGGGCAGGCTTCGGACTGACCGGTCGTTGCGAAGACATCGGCGTTGCCTTGATTCGTCCTGCCGAAGGTTCGCAATGCCTGTCCAGCGAATTGGTAATCGGCAGTCGCAGGCAGACGATCTCGTTCGCCGATCCCATGCGCCTTGATGCACGGGAGACACTTGCCGATTTGCGCCTCCTCGGCCTGGAATCGATAATCCTGTCGGGGGACCGGGAAACGGCCGTGGCGGCCACGGCGCGCGAATTCGGCGTCGAAAGCCACGCTGCCGTTACTCCGGCAGGCAAGATCGATCGGATCGAACGGCTCAAACGCGCCGGTCATCGTCCGATGATGGTTGGCGACGGACTTAATGATGGCCCCGCCCTGGCGGCGGCCCATGCCTCGATCGCACCGGGCACAGCCAGCGATGTCAGCCAGCAGGCCGCCGATGCCGTTTTCATCGGAGAGGAACTTGCGCCTGTTGCACTGGCAGTGCGGGTCGCACGCTCGACGATGCGGATCGTGAGACAGAATTTCACCTTCGCCATCGGCTACAACATCCTGGCCGTTCCGCTGGCGCTGGCCGGGATGGTCACTCCGCTGATCGCCGCGATTGCCATGTCGGGCAGTTCGCTTGTGGTGATCGCCAATTCGCTTCGTCTCTCCAGGGCTGCGAAATGACCGGGCTTGCCTTCCTCATCCCGATTGCGCTGGGAATGGGAGCCGTGGGACTGGCTTGCTTCTTCTGGGCGATGCGCCACGGCCAGTTCGATGACCTCGATGGCGCGGCCAACCGGATATTGATCGACGAGGAAGACGACGAATGACTGGCTCGCCAATTTCCTTTCTCGCCCTCATGCCGCTGATCACGGGGCCCCTGCCTGAAAGTAGCGAGCGTTCGATAGTCGCCCGGCTATGCAATGGCGGTACGATCACCATCCCGATCGAGGATGACGAGCAAGATCCTGGGACGCCGTGCGATATGCAAGCATGCCATGCCGGGACATGCCGGAAGCGGACCGGATAGGCGCACTGTCGCCGGGCACCCGGCACTCCATGCCGACTGTGCTTGAGAAATACGCCGTTCGGCGCCACATGCCCCATATCGCGAACTTGCGCACAACCGGAGCACCGGCACGATCATGAGCCTTGACGATACAGAGAAGCTGGCCTTTCGCCGGGCCTTGGGGTCATTCGCTACCGGGGTAACGATCGCGACCACTACCGATAACAACGGCATGCCGGTAGGAGTCACTGCCAGCAGCTTCAACTCGGTCAGCCTCGACCCGCCGCTCGTCCTGTGGTCCCTGGCCAAGGATGCCCGCTCGCTCACCGCTTTCAGCGAGAGCGGGCATTTTGCCGTGCATGTCCTGACGGCTTCGCAAATCCACCTGTCCAACCGTTTCGCAATATCGGGCGAGGACAAGTTCGATGGCATGGATTGGTGCTCCGGCGAACTCGGTTCGCCTGTCTTCACCGATCATGCAGCCTTGTTCGAATGCCGTACGCGCCACCAATATGACGGCGGCGATCACATCATCATGGTTGGTGAAGTCGTCGCCTACGAAGCCCGCGACGAGGCCCCGCTGCTGTTCCATGGTGGCGGTTATGCCGAGCGTAGCCCCAGCGCACCCGGTAGTTCGCCTGGCAAATCCTCCGGGTATTTCGGCAAGGACTCGCTCTTCACCCTGATCGCCCATGCGAATGCACATCTCTCGGGGGGAGAGATGAGCGTGCAACAGGCAAAGATACTGGAGTGCGAACTGGCCGAAAGCTTCAGCGATAAGGACCTGACGGCGGCACGCCGCATCCTGAAGAGCATCGTTGACCTGACAACGGCGGATGGCGATTAGGCACGAAATGCGGTGTATGTGACGCCACAGAAGAAGCATCGCACTGGAACCCTCGGGGGGGGGGGGGGGGGGGGGACAGATCGCCATCTGGCGGCTTCCCCTGACCATTTTGAGAAGTGGACCAACGACCATTCCGGCCTTAGCCCTCGAACCGTAAAGAGTGAGACATCTTATGACGGACCTATTCAACATCGAGGGAAAAGTCGCGGTAGTCACTGGGGCCGGCCGAGGCATTGGCGAGGGCATCGCCACTCTATTGGCCTCCGCTGGCGCCAATGTGGTTTGCGCGGCGCGGTCAACAGATCAGATTGACCAAACGGCAGCCGCAATCAACAGCTCGAATTCCGGCGGTCAGGCGGTCGCCCAGGCGACCGATGTTTCGCGCGAGGACGATATGGAAGCGCTTGCCCAACGGGCAGTTGATGAATTCGGGCGACTCGACATCTGGGTCAACAATGCGGGTGGCTCACTGGTCTCGGCCCCGCTTATCGAATTGCCGCTGGAAGAGTGGAACAAGACGCTTGCAGTCAATCTCACTTCCATTTTCTTTGGCGTGAGAGCGGCCGCCAAGCACATGAGAGATGGCGGTTCGATCGTGAACATTTCGTCACTCGCAAGCCAGGACCCCTTCCCCGGCAGTGGCCACTACAGTGCCGCGAAGGCCGGCGTAAACATGCTGACCAAGACACTTGCGCATGAGCTCGGACCCCAAAAAATCCGCGTCAATGCCGTGCTTCCCGGCTTCGTTCCGACCGAAACGGTGAAAGAAGCCCTTTCAATGAAGGATGAGGATTTTGGCCCCTTGCTCGAACAGCTTAATCTGCCTGTAGGCAGGCTGGGAACACCGCAGGATATTGGCTCTTGCGTGCTCTATCTGGTCGCACCGGCCAGCGAATGGGTGACCGGACAATGTTTGAGAATTGCCGGAACGGTTTGACGCAGAATCAAACGCTAAAGGCGCCATATAATTTGAGGAAGCTTGAACAATGAAACTCCATTCCAGCCTCGGGCCGAATCCGCGATTGGTACGCATGTTCCTGATCGAAAAGGGCATAGGCGAAGATCAGGTGCCGCGTGTCCATTACGACATCGTTACAGGCGAAAACCGCAGCAATGACGATCTGACTGACAAGAACCCGCTACAGACGCTGCCTGTCTTCGAGCTTGATGATGGCACTTGTCTTACCGAAAGTTGGCCGATTTGCGAGTTCATCGAGGAAAACCATCCGGAGCCAAACTTGTTTGGAAACACTTCTGTCGAGCGGGCCGAAGTGCGCAAATGGGCACGCTTGTTCGATCAGGAAGTGGTCGTACCCATGACCATGGGCTTTCGCGCCACGGGCGGTCGCCCCATGTTCGAACCCCGGATGGCAGTTGTCAGTCAAGAGGCAGGTGCCGAGCTTAGCGCAATGTCGGACGAGAAATGGCGCTGGTTCGATCAGGCACTAGGCGAACGCAACCATATTGCGCTTGATCGTTTCACCTTCGCCGACTTGATCATATTCTGCTTTGCGAATTTCGGGTTCACTGTCGGTTGGAAGCTGCCCGAAGGCACTGACAATCTCGAGCGGTTCATCGCAACCCACAATCAACGCGATAGTGCTGGCATCTGGCAACAAGCCGAATAATGCCCGATCTTTCGGGGAAATCGGCGATCGTCACCGGATGCGCTTCGGGCATTGGCGCGGCGACGCTGCGACGCTTGCGACAAGATGGGGCCGAAGTGCTCGGGACTGATATTGATGCGGCGGCAGGTTCCAAACTTTGTGAGGATACGGGCGCGAGGTTTGCAGAACAGGACGTCTCTGACCGGGCATGCTGGTCTCGTATCGTCGGAGAGGCAGTTAGTAGTTTTGGGCGCCTCGATATTCTCGTCAACAATGCCGGGATCGTTTCTGGAGCATCGATCGGCGATGTCGACGATGACATTTGGGACCAGGTCATCGCGATAAACCTCACAGGGACCATGGCGGGATGCCGCGCCGCGATTGCAGTTATGAAGAACAATCCCGGCGGAGCCAAAGGCTCGATCATCAATATAGCTTCGACAACGGCCATCGCTCCGTTGCCCAATGATGTCGGTTACTCGGCGAGCAAGGGCGGCGTGCGTGTCTTGTCCAAATCGGTCGCGACATGGTGCGCACAACAAGGCTTTGACATCCGCTGCAACACAGTGATCCCGGGTGCCACCGAAACCGGTATTCTTGACAATGCCGAGGAAATAACACCGGGTTTGAAGGCAGCGGTTGCAGCCACCTCGCCCATGAACCGGCTCGCCAATCCGGCCGAGACGGCGGCGGCCATCGCCTTTCTGGCATCGGACGAATGCCCCTTCATGACAGGGGCGGAATTGCTGGTTGATGGTGGCGCATTGTCAATCCACCCCGGGTTTTAGATCCGAAGCCTTATTGACGGCCGATCCTGGAAAGGTAACCGCTCGAACGCATCCGAGCTGCAGTCCAGGCGAATATCGCCATCGCGACTATTCCCGAAACCAGGCACACGGCGAATACCGCAATGCCAAGCGAGATCGCACCCTGGCTGGGTTGGAGCCAGTCACTTACCCAGCCGATCACGGCTAGTCCGAGTGCCTGCCCAATCAAATTGTTGAAAAACAAGGCGATCGCAACAGCAAAACCGCGTTGTGCGGGCCCCACGGCGTTTTGTATGCCGGAGAGGATAGGTGCTTGGCTAGCAACATAAATGCCATAGGCCAACGCGAAGAAACCAAGAAACGTCCAAAGCGATGAAGACGAAAGGCTAAAAGCCAACGGAGCCACGCAAAGCAGGCTTACCGCACCGGGCAACCAGGCCCGCCAACGCTCATCGAACCTGGTGAGCCAATCGGTCAGGAAACCACCCATAACCGGTCCGGGAATACCCCCCAACAGAAAAGCCAGGCCAAGATAGATTGCAACATCGCCAGTGGAAACATCGAAGTTGCGCAGCATCACCGCTGCCATCCAGAAAGCGAGAGCATAACCAATCATGATCTGGGCCGCCCAACCGGTCGCCAGCCCCATGAAGACGCGGTTGCGCAACAATGACGAAGCAGTTTGCGCTAGTGACGCCTGTTCGATGCTCGCGCCTGCCGGGGCGTATCGGCCGCGCAGAGGCTCGCGCACGGTGAGATAGAGCAAGACGCCGATGATGATACCCGGAATGGCCATCAGAACGAAGGCCATCCGCCAGCCCAACGCCTCTGCCAACAAGCCCCCGGCCATAAGTCCGGTTACGGTCCCAAGTGTCGCCCCCCAGGTGAGAAACCCCATGGCTTTCGCAAGCTCTTCCCGCCGGAAATAATCGGCAAGCATTGACTGCGATGCTGGCCCGCTGCACCCTTCTCCCACTCCCACGCCGGTCCGCGCGAGGAAGAGTGTGAAAAACCCAACCGCAGCACCGCATAGCGCTGTCATCAGGCTCCAAAAAACTATCGCAGATGCGATGATGTTCTTGCGTATGGAGCGATCGGCAAGACGCGCGGCCGGAAACCCGATTATTACATAGGTGGCGGTGAAGGCCAGCCCGCCGAGCAGGCCCAGCTCAAAATCGGTAAAAGCAAATTCAGCCTTGATATCTTCCAGCAGGATCGAGAACACCAATCTGTCTGCCACGCTGAACAGGCTTGTAAGCGTCAATAGTGCAAGCACATACCAACGGTATGCGCTTCGCCTTATGGGTTCCTCAGCGTTCGGGTCGGGCAAAGAGGCCATTGTCCACCGGAATTTCAACCCCTGTCAAAAAGCGCGACTCATCGCTTGCAAGATAAAGAACCGCATTGGCAACATCGGATGGGGCGCCAAGCGAGTCCTTGGGCAAGATTCCATCGGGGATTTCCATCAATTCCTGCCCCGTCCTGCCGGTAACGTCGCGCACCATAGGTGTTTCAATCCCCCCCGGCATCAGGACATTGCAGCGAACCTTGTTGGCCTCATCCTGGCAAAACATGGCGATGGATTTGGTCATCGACCGGATCGCACCCTTCGCTGCCGTGTAAGCCGGGATGTTCCCATATCCCATCAACGAGGCGGTCGACGACATGTTGACGATCGAACCACCGCCGGACATGGCCATGAGGGGGATGGCATATTTGCAACCCAGGAATGTGCCTTCGACATGAATCGCCATATGCAACCGAAAATTCTCTATCGAACAGTCGAGGATATCCTCGAAAATCACATTACCGGCATTGTTGACCAATATGTCCAGCCCGCCATGTCGCTCCTCAATAGCGCCAAATACCTCTTTCCATTGATCCTCCTGCGTAACATCCAAGGCAAAGGCATCACCCTGGATTTCGTCAGCTACCTTGTGCGCAAGCTCTACCTCGCGGTCGGTCACAATGACCTGCGCCCCTTCTTTTGCCAAAAGCTGACAATCGGCCTTGCCCAAACCCATGGCACCGCCTGTAACCAGGGCGATTTTGTCTTTGACTCGTCCCGCCATGCTTCCACTCCCTAACAACTACGCCTGCAACCTAACCGTGCGCGTAGTTGAAACTACTGTCGAAAGCGATGGGCGGCGGGAGATTCCGCCAAAATTGCCAGTCGCCTATTTCTCTTCCGACGCTAGATTTCCGTGTGAAGGAATCGGATGGCAATGGAACAAGCTGAAATCGACCGGATCAAATCGCTTATGGAGTGGGAAGGAAGGCGCACGTCCCCGCCGGAGGGATTTCCTAATTTACCCGATCTGCCGGCCGCGCGATACACCGATGCCGAGCTGTTCGATCTCGAAATCGAGCATGTTTTTGGAAAAAGCTGGCTATTCGCCGCCCATATCGACGAAGTCCCGGAGCCTGGTTGCTTCATGCGCTGGCACAATGCCGGCGATCCCATCGTCATTGTGCACGGCATGGATGGCAGGGTCCGCGCCTTCTACAACACCTGCAGGCACAGGGGCGCACCCGTAGTCACCGAGGATCGGGGCAAATCAAGCCGCCTCATCTGCGGCTATCACAACTGGACCTACAAAACCGATGGATCTCTCGCGGGATTGCCTGAACGCAGGGATTTTCCGGATGATTTTGACCTGACATGCAAGGCTCTCATCCCGGTACGCTGCGAAACGTTTGGCAATCTTATCTTTGTGAACTTTGACGATGGGGCCTGCAGTTTAACTGATTGGCTGGGCCCAATCGCAGCGGAATGGGAGGAGTTCGCCTTTGACCGGATCAAATTGGCAGCGCGATATTCTTTCGATCTCAACTGCAACTGGAAAGTTGCAATGGAAGCCAACATGGAAGTCTACCATGTGCCCTTCATTCACCCGGAAACCGTTGCTCCGCTTGTAGATAGCAAGCGCAATTTCAATACGTTTTATCCCAATGGTCATGCCAGAATGATGGCCCCTCCGCCGCAGGAGACGGATCGCGCGCATGTCCGCGCCATCGACTCTCCGCAGGAATGGCGGCAAATCGATACCGTAGGCGAGCTAGGCCGTACCTGCACGCAAAGCTACACGCTCTTTCCCAACTGGGTTTCACCATTATCGAACTATTTTGTGCCGCCACTGATCTTCTGGCCGACATCGCTCAACACAACACGGTTGGAATTGATAACGATGGCGCTCGATTGGGGCGATGGCCCCGCGCCCGACCTCTGGACTGTCCCCGATGAGACTCAGCCGGACGGACGGCAGATGAGCCGGATTATCCTGGAAGACACGCAATTTGGTGAAGCAATCCAGAAATCCATGGAAAGCAAAGGGTTCAAGAGCGTGCCATTGAGCTACCAGGAAGCCAGAATCTACAGCTTTCACCAATATTGCGATCACGCCATTGGCCTTGACAGGGTCCCCCCGCAGCTCGCGGTCAAGCAGGTCATTGCCGATGACTGGATCTGGCCCAATGATCCGCGCCCGGCACAAATGGCAACTGACAGATAGGCATTTTCAACGTGTGCGAGTGAGGCAATATCGTCTCACTATCGCTTTTGCTAAATGTCTCGCGTTCTTCTTCGGCATAGGATTGCACAATACCCGGTGGCGCTATGCCGTAGGGTCAGGGACGACAAAAGAGCATAATCTTTGCCCGGCATATTGGGAGAACAAGCATGACAACCGGATATCCTAGAACTCCTGCAGCAAAAAGCAGGAACTGGCTCAAAGGCACACTCTTGAGCAGTGCCGTGTGCATGGCAACGGCGGGATTTCCCGGCACAGCGCTGGCGCAGGAGGCTGAGGGCGGAGAAGACGAAGCTAGTGACGGCTTTCGCGATCGAGTAATCCTGGTTCAGGCTCGTCGGCAAACAGAGACCTTGCAGGAAGTCCCGGTAACGGTGACCGCGATTGGTGGCGAAACACTCGATCGTTATCAAATTGACCAGGTAGCCGACGTGCAGAGCCGAGTGCCTTCCCTGACGATTCAGGTAGGTGGCTCGGGTGCTGGTGGTTCGGTCAATCTGCGAGGTGTCGGATCTTCGGCAATTTCGGCTTCCTTCGATTCAGCGGTCGCCTTTGACATTGACGGCGTGCAGGTAAGCACCGCACGTCTGGTGCAGGCTGGATTTTTCGACACGGCGCAGATTGACGTCCTGAAGGGCCCGCAATCACTTTTCTTCGGTAAAAGTTCGTCCGCCGGCGTGCTCGCATTGCGTTCCATCGATCCGACCCCAACCTGGGAGGTCGGCGGGAAAGCGTCCTACGAGTTCGAAGAAGAGGGTTATACAATCAGCGGCTATATTTCGGGACCGATTTCCGACACGCTGGGCATCCGGTTAGCCGCGCAATTCAATGACGTCGATGAATTCCAGCTTGTCCAGCCAGGCACTCCGGCGACAATCAATCCTCGAGGGCAACAGAACTTCGTTGGTCGCGCGACGCTTGCATGGGAACCGGATGACCGGTTTAACGCAAACCTGAAGTTCACCTACGTCCGCCACGAAAATGACGGCGCAAACCAGTTACGCGATATCGACTGCGGACCCAACGGCGTGGCAGATCCCGTGATCTTCGCCTTTGGCAATGCAGTCATTCCCTCAAATGCAAACTGCAACATCAATGACAGTCTGTTCACTCAGGTTGATTCCGATCCGGTCACAACCGGCAGCATTGCCCCTCCAACCAACAGAGGGGCGCAGCGTTTTCTCGACAATAATGGCCTCGCCTTCGGCCTTACCGAGATTTATTTTGGCCGCCTGAAGTTTGATCTCGATTTGTCTGATTATCTGACTCTCACATCGACCTCAGGCTATCTCGATTTCGCATCGTTGGATCGCGATGCCTTTAGCTTCGTCGGCGTGGGGCCAGCTGTTCCACTGGATCCCACTGCTCCATTGGCACCTGGACTTGCTGCGGTTAACGGGCCTGGTGTGGCGCTTGGGCTCGGAAGTAATCTGGCCGACAATCAGACACGCCAATTCAGTCAAGAGCTTCGCATCGCTTCGGATTTCGACGGTCCGGTCAACTTTCAAATAGGCGCTTTTTACGAAACTCGTGAAATCGAGTTCAATACGGCTGAACAAGCGTTCAATGTGCCACTTGCTTTTGGCACGGCAGCAAGCGGTGGCATAGGCTTCGACTATCAGCGTGAGCATGCGACCGATACGGAAGCTTTCTCGGTCTTCGGCAGTGTCGATATCGATTTGACCGAAAGGTTGAATGTCACGGCCGGCCTGCGCTGGACCGATGAAACCAAAACCAACACGATTTCGATCCCTTTCATCAACCCGATCATCTCCGGCCTGGATTTGGACGGAGATGGAAACCCTGAATTTGTTTCGAGTGGTTTCTTCTCCCGTCCCATTAATTTCAGCGATGATAATTTCTCGCCTGAAGTTTCAGTAACCTATGAAGTGAGCGACGACGTTAACATTTTCGCTGCTTTCAAGACCGGCTTCAAATCGGGCGGGATCGATAACAGCGCCCTGCCCGGTGTCGGTCTTGCCGGTATCGGGAATACCGCCATCAATCCGGCGACAGGCAACACTTTTGATGCGGATGCAACCGCAAGCCTGATATTTGACTCCGAGGAGACCATAGGCGGCGAGATCGGCATCAAATCGCAATTCGCCAACCGCTCGGTCACGATCAATGCCACGGTATTCCACTATGTGTTCGATAACTTGCAAGTGCAGTTGTTCGACGCCGTGGCCATTCAGTTCAACACATTCAACGCTGGCGAACTGACCACGCAGGGTATTGATGTCGACTGGTCCTGGTTTACCCCGGTCGATGGGTTAAGCTTTTCAGGTGCGTTCTCGTTCCTCAACTCTGAGTTTACCGACACTTTCATCGGACTGGATGGCTCAAACCTGGATGGTCGTGCCGCACCGCGTGCACCCGACTTCTCAGGGAATTTCGCAGCCGACTGGTTTATTCCGGTGGGTAACAATCTCGAATTGGGGCTGAGTGGCAATGTCCAATATAGCGACTCCTACTTTGCCGGCCAAAACACCGTTACCCGGGACATTGTCCAGGATTCCTTCGTAACGCTCGATGCGCGCATCTCGATTGGGGCGGAAGATGGCGCTTGGGAATTGTCGGTATTCGGCACCAATTTGACCGATAAACAGATTGTCACCTCGGCAGGTCCACGCCCCTTCCTCCCGCCAACGGGTGACGATCAGACCGTTACACTCAATCGAGGCAGGCAGGTTTCGATCCAGGCCAGCTTTCGCTTTTAAACCGGGCACGACTGCAAGGTGGGGCAAGCTGGCCAACCTGCCCCCTTTGCAGTCGCCGCCTATGTCCATAAGTGAGGATTGCGAGGTCGTGAACATGCAATCATGGCCTGCCCAACAACCCACCCAAGGAACACACAATGTCGCGCCAACAATTGATCGATATGACCCGTTCCCTCGTTGCGCACGGTACAGCGGGTACCATGGAATATGCCGACGAAGTGGTGAGTGTTCCCGCCAGCGCCTATACTGACGAGGCACTGTTCGAACGCGAAAAGAAGCAAATCTTTCGCCGTCTGCCGCTGATGGTGGCGCCTTCTTGCGAGATTCCGGAACCCGGCGACTACAAGGCAATGGATATTTGCGGTGTGCCGCTGCTCTTGGCGCGGCAGAAAGACGGAACCATCGCTGCCTTCCTCAACATGTGTACCCATCGCGGTAATCCACTTGCAGATGGATGCGGCAATGCCAGCCGTTTCACCTGCGGCTATCATGGCTGGACGTTCAAAAATGACGGCGACTTGCTGGGCGTGGCGTCACCGCAGGATTTTGGCAAGATCGACAAGGCAGCGCATTGCCTCAGGCGT
Organism: Parerythrobacter sp.; assembly: GCA_028289565.1. GTDB lineage: Bacteria > Pseudomonadota > Alphaproteobacteria > Sphingomonadales > Sphingomonadaceae > JANQPE01. Next base: position 38,177 of record JANQPE010000110.1, on the reverse strand, counting down.
TTTCCGGTTTATGAAAGTGCCGGGCTGATCTGGGTGACGCTCGATCCGGACTCCAAGCTCGAAATTGAGGATTATCTGTGCGGCTATGAAGGCTTACTCGAAGCTTTCGGCTTGGAAAGCTGGCATTTGTTCAGCCAGCGCACGCTTCCCGGCCCGAACTGGAAGACAGCCTATGATGGCTATCTCGATTTCTACCACCTGCCGGTCCTGCACAAGGACACATTTGGCGCGGACTTCTACAATCGCGCGAACTTTTTCGCCTGGGGGCCACATCAACGACTCTCCACACCAACCAAATTCGCGGTCAGGGTTTCGAGTGACGATGACTTGCAAATCGACCTCACCGAGATTGCCGACGACGACCTTTCTTATGAGGCTTTGGTGCAAGGTGTCTGGACGATATTCCCGCATGTCTCGATAGCGAGCTTCTATGGCGGTGGTTTGCGCGGTGCGATGATCAGTCAGTTATTTCCTGGCGAAACGGTAGGCGAAAGCTACACCACGCAGTTCTATGTGATGGAACACGAGCCTGATGATGACGAAAAGATCAAGGCTGCGCATGAGCAGTTTGATTTTCTCGAAATCGTGGTCCGCGATGAAGACTATAAGACAGGCAAACGCCAGCATCAGGCACTACAAAGCGGCCTGCTGGATAAAGTGCTGTTTGGTCGAAACGAGCGCGGCGGACAGGTGTTCCACCAATGGGTCGAGAAACTCACCGACGCGAGTGATGACGAACTAATGGAAATCTTCGCCGCGGAATGCCGCGAGGCTGCCGAGTAGTCTCAACTACCCGAAGGCGGGCCTGAAATTGCTGTCACCCCAATGCTGCTTGGGTGCCCATTCGGCCATGTCTTCAAGCTTGCCTTCCAGCTCTGGAAAGCGCTCGTAGACGTGATCCATATCAACCGCGAAAGGCTTTGTCGGGGAAGTATTGTTATACTCGTAAAAGGCCGCGATCCCAGCGGCGAAATCGGCCCGCATCTCTTCAGGCATGTCGTCCCCCGCTGCACGCACCAGATAATCGCCAAACTCCCGCGGTGTGCATGGATCGTATTTGATTGGCTTACTCAATATGTCACTCAGCACTTGCGCAACCTCCGGGCCGCGCATGCGTTTGGGCCCACCGATATTCAGCCAGGCACCTTCCATATCGGGCCGCTCCAGCGATGCGAGCATGAACTTCGCAACATCGTCCAGGCTAATCCAATTCGCCTCGAGTTCGGGATTGTGCGGATAGACATAGCGCCCCTCATTCACAATGAAGGGGCGTGCCCAATCGGTAAGCAAATTGTCCATGAACAAAACACTGCCGAACACCGTCCCGGGTACACCAGACCGCCACAAGGCGTTGATGCCCGCCGTATTGCCCGCATAGGTGAAGGCATCGCCGGGTTTGTCGGGAATCCAACTGGATGTGTTCCAGACAACGCGCTTTACGCCCAGTTCGGCCGCACATTTGCCGACATCACCTACCACGACGGCACGGTCTGCGCGCGCCTGCAATGGGTGTGTATAAAAAACGTAATCGGATCCTTCGAGCGCCTTGCGGTATGATGAGACATCATAGAGGTCCATCAGGCGGATTTCGATGTCCTCCACACCCTCGATCCTGGCCCCGGCGAAAGGTTCCGCCTGCCTCGAAATGGCCCTGACCCGATAGCCGGCCTTCAACGCCTGACGCACCTGCGCCATCCCCTGCCGTCCAGATGCTCCGATTACCGTGACCAATGCCATCTGCTTATCCCTTTGGTGACCTGACCCAACAATAGGGCATGTCATCACGTGGAGCGCCGCCCCATTTTGATAGCGCACGCGACAGTCCATTTCATGAGTTCCAGTCCCTAGTGAAATGGGGCATTGCCGTTTGAAAGCTAGGTGCTGAAAAAGGAAGAATGAAGAACCGATACTGGCGAATCAAATCACGCCCGCAAGGCAATGCATTCACCGATGCATTCGAGTTGATCGAAGACATTGTGCGAGAACCGGTTGAAGGCGAGATTGTTGTCCGCAATTCCATTCTTTCGATGGATGCGGGTACGCGCATGTGGTTGACCGACCGCACCGACGGATATCAGCCCCCTATCGAAGATGGCGCACCGATGACCGGCCTCGGTATCGGCCAAGTCATCCAATCGAGAAACAGTGCTTTTGACGAAGGCGACCTGGTCAGGGTTTTCGGCATTTGGGGGGATTATAGCATAGTTGACCCCATCTTGGCCGGCGCGGTGAAGCTTGATCCCGCCGTTTCGGACCGGCGTGCATGGCTGGGACCGCTCGGAATGAACGGCTGGACCGCACTTTGGGGTGTCGAAGTCACGGGAAATGCGAAGCCGGGAGAAAATGTCGTTGTTTCAGCAGCGGCGGGCGCCACCGGAATATTGGCGCTTCAGATCGCGGGACTGCTCGGCTGCGAAGCTTATGGCATCGCCGGAGGACAAGATAAGTGCCGCTTCCTAACAGAGAAAATGGGTGCCGCAGGCGCAATCGACTACAAATCCGGCGCCCTGGACGAAGGACTGGATGCGATAGGTGGCATCGATGTCTATTTTGACAATGTTGGCGGGCCTATCCTCGATGCAGTGATAAAGCGGATGAACCACTACGGACGCATCGCGATCTGCGGTCTTGTTTCCGACTATTCGACCGGCCAGCGCACCGCGCCACAAGAGTTCGATCAGATATTGATGCGCAGGTTGCGGGTAGAAGGGTTCTTCTCACCCGATTTCATGGATCAGGGCGAGAAGTTGACTGCAAGACTCCATGGCTGGTTCGAACGCGGGGAGTTGCAAATGCCCTATGACGCAACCCACGGTATCGAGAACCTCCTTTCCGCCTATGCCAAGCTATTTACCGGCGGCAATATCGGCAAAGTCATAGTGGAGCTTGATCAATGAATATGCGCTTGGATGACCGAGAGGCAATTCGCGATGTCATCACAGCCTATGCCCATGCCATTGACCGGCGTCGCTGGAGCATGATGGAACACCTGTTTCACCATGACGCGCAATTTCAGTTTGGCGCAGTCAGTGGTGACTGGCGCGGCTTTGTCGATCAGGCACGTGCCATCATTGATCCTTGCATGGCGACTCAACATCAACTCGGGCAGGTCATGTTCGGCTTCGAAGATGAGGCTACCTGTCATACTGAAACTTATATGACCGCGATGCACACGATCCCATCCGGGTATCCAGTGCCGGAGGTCTTTCCCGACAAAGGCGTCATCTATTCCGCTGTCATTGCCGGACGTTACGTTGATCGGTTCGAATTGCGCGATGGCGATTGGCGGATAGCGCATCGCACCGGGCTGTACGATTGGCGCGAGTTTCGCGAAGTCGAAGGCGTTGACCTTTCCTCGATGCCCGAGGGATCTAGTGGATTTCACAACGAACGCGATCCTTCGACCGTGGTAGCCGCAAGATGGCTCGGGTGAGCATATTCTCACAGAGCCATGAGAGGCGATCTTGAACAAGGACAGGTAATGACAGAACAAGCGGTTCAGGCGGCAGAAACACTTGCCTCAATCGTGCGCGGACATGCGCAAACGCAAGGTGATACGCCCGCTTTCACGTTCGGCGATGAAGTCATCAGTTTTGCTGAATTGGAAGCAGGCAGCAATCGCGCGGCGAACGCACTCGCCGCGCTCGGCGTGATGAAGGGTGATCGTGTTTCCTATCTGGGCAAGAATCATCCGCTCTATTTTGAAGCATTATTGGGTGCTGCGAAGCTCGGTGCAGTGATGACCCCGGTAAATTGGCGCCTGGCCCCGCCCGAAGTGGCTTATATTGTCGATGATTGTGGTGCAGAGGTCGTTTTTGTGGGCGAGGGATTTAGCCCATTGCTTGACAAGATCGCAGATCAAACTCCGCGAGTCAGGCACATAATCGGGATCGACGCACAAGATTGCAGCGGAACCGATTATCGCAAATGGCGCAGCCGTCACAGCGATGAACTACCCGACATTGCGGTTGGTGCAGATGATGAAGCGCTGCAGCTTTATACCTCTGGAACCACGGGCCGTCCCAAGGGTGCGATCATGACACACGGATCCATCCAGTCTAGCCGCGCCACCTCGGGCAGGGAGGACGAAATGCGAAGCTGGCAAGAGCCGATCGAAGGCAATGTCACGCTGCTTGCCATGCCATGCTTTCATATTTCAGGAACAGGCACCGGGATCGAAACGATGATGGCGGGGGCGAATTCGATTGTCTTGCCCGAATACGATCCATCGCGCGCGCTCGAACTGATCGAGAATTATAATATTTCCAAGATATTTCTGGTGCCCGCCGCAATCCGGATCTTGCTCAACCATCCGCGCATTGATGAAGTCGATTTCAGCCGTCTCAAATATATTACCTATGGTGCGTCGCCCATCCCGCTTGAGTTGATGAAGCAGGCAATGGACGTTTTGGGCTGCGGTTTTGTGCAAATGTACGGAATGACGGAAACGTCGGGAACGATCGTCGCGCTCGATCCGGAAGATCATGTCCCCGAAGGCAGCGAAAAGATGCGCTCGGTCGGCACCCCCCTGCCGGGCGTTGAGATCAAGATTATTGACGAAACAGGCAGCGAAGTACCCACCCGAACCGTGGGTGAAATTGCCACGCGATCAAGCAAGAACATGCGCGGCTATTGGAACAATCCGCAAGCAACCAAAGAAACAATTGACTGCGATGGCTGGCTCAGAACAGGCGATGCCGGATATTTCGATGAAGACGGATATCTCTATATCCATGATCGCGTGAAAGACATGATCATCTCTGGCGGGGAGAATGTCTATCCAGCAGAGGTCGAGAACGCAATCTACACCCACCCCAAAGTTGCAGATGTAGCAGTGATCGGGGTGCCGCATGAGAAATGGGGCGAAGCTGTGAAGGCCTGCATCGTGCTCAAGCGTGATGCCGAACTGAGTGAGGCAGAAATTATCGCCCATGCGCGCGAACATATAGCAGGGTATAAATGCCCCAAATCGGTCGATTTCATCGAAGAATTACCCCGCAATCCTTCAGGCAAAATTCTCAGGCGCAAGCTACGCGCACCCTATTGGGAAGGCAGCGGCATGCGGAAAGACTCCGCAACCTGAAGGAACTGCGTATCGAGTTCGAACCGAAGAAACGCCGATAATCTAGCCATTGCCACGCTGCGCGGCACTACGACCGGCAATATAGCCAAATGCTAGAGCAGGCCCCAAGGTTCCCCCGGCGCCAGCATAGATGCCACCGGTAGGACAAGCGATCGCGTTACCCGCACCGAAAAGCCCGCGGATCGGCTGATCATCATGCCCCAAAATACGTGCCTGCCCATCCGTGCGCGGACCACCGTTAGTGCCGAGCAGACCCATTTCGATCCTGACAGCATAAAATGGTGCTTGCCTGATCGCACCAAGCGTTACCGCCGCGCCACTGCGGGTTCGATCACCGTAGAAATGGTCGTAGGCGCTGGTACCACGCTGGAAATCTGGATCTTCACCGTTCTCGGCAGCTCTGTTGAAACGCGCAAGTGTCGTGCCGAGCGCAGTCGCATCGATGCCAAGCTTGTCGGCCAGTGCCTCGACAAAACCGGCACGCTCGACCCACGCGGGAACGGGCTGCCCGGGTAGTCGCGGCCCGATGGGATAACGATCTGCATAGGTCTGATCGAAAATCAGCCAGGCTGGTAGATTCGGATAATCATAGCTCTGCGGATCAAAGGCATGGAACGCACCAGCCAATGCTGAGTAATTGGCGGCTTCGTTGCAAAACCTCTCCCCGGCACGATTAACCATAACCGAATGCGGTACCGTACGCTCAATCAAAACGGGCATGGCACGCGTATTGCCATCTGCCCAGGGCATATCAGGCACAACCAGAGTGGGGGCCCACCAAGCCTGCGTCATATTGCCGAGCTTGGCCCCGCGTGACATGGCCAAGGCCAATCCTTCCCCGCGCGCGGTTGGCGGGCTTGCAGGCGCGTCCATCGGTCCGCGCAAAAACGCCTGACGCATTTCCTGATCCCACTCGAAACCGCCGGTCGCGATCACCACGCCTTGCCGCGCGCGCAGTTCGAGCCCTTCCCCTTCATGGAAAGCGGAGATTCCCACGATGCGTCCATGTTCTCGCAGCAATTCGCGAGTCTCGATATTCAGCATCGGTTCGATCTTTCGGTCGAGACAAGCCTTGAGCAATCGCGCGACCATGGCCTGACCGAAGCCGCGCTCATCATTGGCGATACGCCGAGCCATTTCTTCTGGTTCAACCACGCCCGTCCCGCCACCCAGCGGGGTTTCACGCAGCATCATTGGTTTTGGTTCTTCAATGGCATAGATGCGTGCGGCCCAATCACCCAGCTCGCCCAGCGCGAACAGATCATGGTCAAGTGCGCGCCCACCGCCTGGCTTTGCTCCGCTGCGGTCGAGGTAATAGTCAGGATAGCCGGTCAGCACCGACACACTTAGCGCGTCGATACTTTCAAGAAAGGCCAGAGCTTCCGGCCCGCTATCGACAAACGCCTCCAGCGTCTCATCGATCAAGTCACCATGGTCCAGTGCGCGGAAATAGGCCAGCGCTTCCTCACGACCATCTGCTAGGCCAGCGCGCTGCATTGGCGGGTTATTGGCCACCCAAATAACTCCGCCCGAAACCGCCGAAGTTCCTCCGATACGATCAAATCGCTCGATCAGCGCAACTTCTGCGCCTGCTTCATGTGCTGCAAGAGCGGCTGTAAGGCCCGCGGCACCTGTACCGAGGATGATCACATCGATTGTGCTCATGCTTCCCATTTGCTGCGCCGCGCTTCAACTGCGCAACCCTTCATTTTGGCGAGGTGCGCAACGGCGAAATCCGGTCTAGCATCGCACCGAAGCAGACGGAGAAGGACATGAAGCTAGCAGGCAAGGTTGCGGCAATCACAGGCGGTACGGCAGGGCTAGGCCGCGGAATTGCAGAGACCTTTCTCGACGAAGGAGCCAGGGTCGCCCTTTTCGCACGCAATCCAGAAAAGGGACAAAGAGTGCTGGAAGAGCTGGATGTGGGCGAACGCGCGATATTTGTGTCGGGCGATGCGATGGAACAAGGCGATGTCGAAGGGTTTGTGGACCAAACCGTCGAAGACCTTGGCACTATCGACATACTCGTAAACAATGCAGGTGGCGCGGGCGATCTTCAGCCCATGGTGGATCTGTCTGACGACGCATTCGATGAAGCGATGAAGTGGAATGTCTATTCCACATTTTGGGCGACACGCCGCGCGCTCAAGACCATGATAGCGAACAAGAGCGGTCGGGTGATCAATATGTCATCGATGGAGGGCAAGCACGGCAAGCCAGTGTTTACTGCCTATACAGCCGCGAAGCATGCAGTGAATGGCATGACCAAATCGCTCGCACGTGAAGTCGGGGAATTGGGCATCACCGTCAACGCAATCTGCCCTGGCCTGGTGGTCACCGATATCATCAAGACCAACGGGCCTGCTACCGCCAAGACAATGGGCATGGAATTCGACGAGATGATCACGATGTTTGCTCAGGAAGCGGCCATCAAGCGTCCGAACAAGATCGAAGAAATCGCGGCCGTGGCACTGCTCCTGGCAAGCGAGGACGGTGCTGGCATCACGGGTGCGGCCATCAGCGTCGACGGGGGAACAGCGCAGTATTAGGCGGTAGATCTACTCGTCCTGCATTTTTGCCATCGCAGCTCCGACCGACGCTTCGATGTCGGTCGCCTGCGGGTTGCCGCGCAAGGTCAGGCCACCATTGGGTTGAATGTTCTGGCCGCTTACAAAGGCGGCATCGCTGCACAACCAAAGACAGGCATTGGCCACATCTTCAGACGTATTAAGCCGCCCCAATGGATATTTGGGCAGAAAGGCATCAACCAGGCCTGGCACTTGAAAGCTTTCAGCCGTCATGGGGCTTTCGGTGAAAGCTGGAGACACCGTGTTTGCCTTGATCCCATATTGGCCGAAATCATTGGCGACACAGCGGATCAACGCCTCACTGCCCGTCTTCGTCCCGATGTAAGCCGCATGGTTGTTGATGAGCGCCGCTGTGGTCGCCGAGGAAAGGGAGATGAGCGAACCACCCTGCGGGGCCTGATCTTTCATCACGCGCACAAAGGCCTGCAAGAAGTGATGCACACCCTTGAATTGGAGATCAACGATCTGATCGAGCTGATCTTCGGTGGTTTCGAGCAGATTGGCCAGTAGCGCCCAACCCGATGTGTTTATCGCGGCATCGACCCGCCCCATCTTGCTCACTGCATTGGCCGCAAGGGCTTCGACCTCATCGAGTTTGGTAATGTCGCAAAGACCGTAATGACCACCGATTTCTGAAGCGAGTTCGGACAAATCCGCTTCCTTGCGCCCAGCCACCAACACTTCGGCTCCCTCCTTCGCGAATAGACGAGCGATTACCTGCCCCATATTTCCCTTGCTGGCGGCCCCCAGGATGACGGCCTTCTTTCCGGCGAGCTGTCCCATCGATTCTTCCTCGTGTTTGGTCATTGACTTCACCAATACCCCCAATCCCGGGCGTGTGCCCTTCCCAAAAGTGTTCATTGCCCCTGACAATCCAAATCGGCCAAGTGGCATCTGCAACACTTGGGAGAACTCGATGTTTTCAGGACCGATCGAAGACCGGCTGGCAATCCGCGAGCTAAACGATCTCTATGGTGACGGGGTCCTTCTTTTCGATGCCGATATCTGGAGCTCGGTTTGGGCAGACGATGCCGAATGGGATTTCATGGGCATGGAATTCAAGGGCCGCAAGGCAATCGTCGACTTCTGGAAACAGGCAATGAGCAATTTTGATGCAGTAAGCTTTAGCTGTGTGCCCTCCTCAATAGAAATAGACGGCAATCGGGCAGTGGCGCGCTGTCAAACGCAAGAAGTGCTCAAGGCCAAGGACGGATCGACCCGCATGGTAGGCGGGCTCTATCGCGATGAGTTAGTGAAACGCGACGGGGCCTGGCTTTATTCCAAACGCACCTTTCAGATTGTTGCTGAATATAATCCGCAAGAGGGGTAAAAAATGGCAAAGGTTGTTATTTCCGCGCAGATTGACCTTGATCCCGCACAACGCGAAGAGGCCTTGAAATCGGCACAGAAATGGATTGACGGTGCCTTGTTGCAAGCAGGCTGTATCCATTACGATTGGAGTGCCGATCTCAACAATCCTGCCCGTGTCAACGTGTTTGAGGAATGGGAAAGCGAAGAAGCATTGGCGAGCCACTTCGCGGGGCCGCAATATGCCGGAATGCGCGATCATATCGGTCGTTTCGGTCTGACTGGCGCGACCAGCAAGAAATATCGGGTTGATCGCGAAGGTCCGGTTTATGGACCTGACGGACAAGCGACCGAAGCGTTTGACTGACCTGCCTGTCCGGGCCCTGACCGTCGCTTTCACAACTCCAGCAATTGCTTGCCTTTATTCTTACCGCTGAAAAGGCGTTTGAGGGTCTCGGGCGCATTCTCGAAGCCATGCTGGATATCTTCGCGATAGCTCAGTCTGCCATCCTTCACGAAGCCCTCCAGACGCTTGCGAATGAGCGGAAATTCCGCTGCCCAGTCGAGTACGATAAATCCGGCCATGCTCGCGCGACGGAACACCAGATTGAAGTAATTTTGCGGCCCCGCAGGGAGAGTGCCCGTTTCATAACGGCTAATCCCACCGCAAATCACGACACGCGCCCCGGTGGAGATCCGCGCCAGCATATCATCGAGGATCGACCCGCCGATATTGTCAAAGATCACATCAACACCGTGCGGGCAGTGTTCCTTGATCTGATCGCCCACGCCACCTGCCTTGTAATCGATCGCCGCATCATAGCCCGCTTCTTCTACCAGCCATCGACATTTATCGGGTCCGCCGGCGATGCCGACGGCCCGGCAGCCAGCAATCCTGGCCAGTTGCCCCACGATTGAGCCCGTCGCACCCGCTGCGCCCGAAACCAGCACCGTGTCACCAGCAACTGGATTGCCAACCTTGAACAGCCCGCAATAGGCAGTCACGCCTGTCGTTCCGAGCACGGACAGTACCGTTGTCACCGGCAGATCGGTTTCGATCTTGTTGAGATCATGCCCATTGTGAACGAGATGCTCGGTCCAGCCGGTCGTGCCAAAAACCATATCGCCCGGCTTGAACGCATCATTGCGGCTTTCGAGAACTTCGCAAATCCCGCTGCCACGCATAACCTCGCCGATCTGCATCGGAGCAACATAATCCGCGATGTTTTCCATCCACCCTTTTTGCGCGGGATCAAATCCGAGATAACGTGTCGCAAGCAGCATCTCACCATCTCTGGGATCGGGCAGTTCGGTCTCCACCAGCTTGAAATCCCCATCTTCGATTCCCCGGCCACGCGGGTGTCCGTTCAGCAGCCACTGGCGGGTTGTGAATGGCATGGTCGAGCTCCTTATCGATATCTGTTTCAACCGGGCTAATGCGCCCTCCAGACGATCCAAGCCACGGCCAAAAATGTCAGTCGAGGAATTATGGATTTTTGGTATCTTTGCGCCGACCGACATTAGAGGGATCTTGCGTTATGGGCGTTCAAACACACCGTACATTTTGCCGCTTCTGCCACGCCAATTGCGCCATGCTGGTCGATATCGAGGATGGTAAAGTCAAAGCGGTGCGGGGGGATCCGGATGATCCGGAATATGGTGGTTATACCTGCATGAAGGGACGAGAACTGCCCGACTCACACAATTCCGAAGATCGCCTGCACATGAGTTTGGTGCGCGATGAGCAAGGGAAATTTCAGTCGACGCCGATGCAAGACGCGCTGGCCCATGTCAGCGACGAATTCCGCCGAATCATCGATAAACATGGTCCGGATTCCATCGCATTGTTCATGGGATCAGGCGGTTACCAAAACAGCTCCGCAATGATGGCAACGCTCAGCCTCGCGCAGGCAATCGGAACCAAGCACTTTTTCACCTCGGTCACCCTCGATCAGCCAGCCAAGGTTTTCACGACGGAGCGTTATGGCAAGTGGATGGGGGGCGTGAACAATTTTTCCGATGCCGATGTTGCCCTATTCATCGGTAATAATCCTATTGTCTCGCACTATGCGCCTGTCGGCGGGGTGCCACCATTCAGCCCATCCAAGCGCATCCGCGACAGACAGAAGGACGGGTTGAAGCTGATTGTTGCCGATCCGCGCCTGGCGGAAGTCGGCCAACTTGCCGATATCTACCTGCCTGTTAAACCGGGTGAGGATCCCGCGCTGCTTGCAGGCATGCTCAATGTAATATTCGAAGAGGAACTTTACGACCGCAACTTCGTTGCCGCTCATGTCGACGGATTGGATGAACTGCGAGAAGCCGTCGCTGCCTTTACACCTGATGTTGCCGCACAACGCGCGGGGGTCGAAAAAGACCAGCTTGTAGCCGCAGCTCGTATGTTCGCAGGCGGTTCACAGGGATGTGCCGTTACCGGAACCGGGCCCGAAATGGCTGGCAATGGCACACTCACTGAATACCTCGTCACCTGCCTCAACACTGTTTGTGCACGGTTCAAACAAGAAGGCGAAAAGTGCGGTGTGCCCGGGGTATTTACGGTGCAAATGGGCGAAAGGCGTGCCCAGGTTGCACCGCCCGCACCGTTGTTCGGAGTCGACGGAATGGCCAAATCGCGCTTTCGCGGGCTAGGCCAATTACTGTTCGAAATGCCCTGCAATGTCATGGCGGACGAGATTCTCACTCCTGGCGAAGGGCAAATCCGTGCGCTGATTTCGGTCGGCGGCAATCCCGAAGTCGGCTTCCCCAATCAGCTCAAAATGCGCCGCGCACTCGATGATCTGGAGCTATTCGTCCAGATCGACCCATGGATGAGTGCCAGCGCCAAGCGTGCCGATGTGGTGCTTGCGCCCAAGCAATGCCTTGAACGCGAAGACATAACCAATCTGTCGGAATGGTGGCATGAGCGTGCATATGCACGATACACCGAAGCGCTGGCGGAAGCGCCAGGCGATGTGATCGACGAATTTGAGATGCTTTGGCAGATCGGGAGCAATCTGGGTGTACAGATGCAACTGCCCGGGGGCGATGTTCCAATGGACAAACGCCCTACCAAGGAGGAATTTCTCGATCTGATGGTGGCTGGATGCATTGTGCCTCCCAGCACGGTGCGCGAAGATGCGCAACAAGCTGGTGGCGCTGCGGTCATCTATGACGATCTCCATCCAGTGATCAAGGCGGCTGACCCCGAACAGCATTATCGCTTCCAGCTTGCAGCGGGCGGCATGCCCAAGCAGTTGGAAAAATACGGCGCTGATGAAGCACGGACAGCAGGCTTTGATTTCAAGTTGATCTCGCGCCGCTCGAAAGCGCGCTTCAACTCGATTGGCCAACCACTCAAGAAACTGGGCAAAAAGATCACCACCAATCCGGCCTATATCCATCCGGAGGATATGGCAGCACGAGAGATCAAGGACGGCGATGTGATCGAGATTTCTTCGCCGCATGCCTCCATTCATGGAGTGGCACAGGGCAGTGATCGCGTGCGACGCGGATTGATCTCAATGGCTCACGCCTTTGGCGACAGCGAGGCTGGTAAGCACAATGTCCGCGAGATGGGCGGATCGACGAATCGCCTGACCAGCGAGGAGGTCGATTATGATCCTATCACAGGCCAAGCACTTCAAAGTGCAATCCCGGTCAAAATAGAAGCTGCTTGAAACCCCGGAATTCAAAGGACCGAATAATGAGCGAAAATCGCCGTTTCCTGCTGCGCCGCCGACCTGATGGTGAACCTGTTGCTGAAGACTTCGAGCTGGTGAGCGAGCCGGTGCCTGAACTTGCGGAAGGTCAGTTCCTCATCCGCAATCACTACGCCTCGCTTGATCCGGCCATGCGGGGATGGATGGACGATGCCGACAGCTATATGCCGCCCATACCTCTCAATGCTCCCGTTCGTGCGAGCACGATCGGCATTGTCGAACAGAGCCGCGCCGACGGCTTTGAGAAAGGCCAATGGGTGATGGGCCTGCATGCGCTGGAAGACTATTCGGTCAGTCAGGCGGGCGGGTTTACTCAGCCGATCGATCCCGGGTTGGTGCCCAACGTCACCAACTATCTCTCGCTGTTTGGCGCGGTAGGGATGACCGCCTATTTTGGGCTCTTGGACGTGTGCGATCCGAAAGAGGGGGAGACCGTACTTGTCACAGGGGCCGCTGGCGCGGTGGGCTCAATCGTGGGTCAATTGGCCAAGATCGCGGGCTGCAAGGTCATCGGCATCGCGGGCGGGGCTGCAAAATGCGCCAAACTGGTTGATCGCTATGGCTATGATGTCGCGATTGATTACCGCGGCAAAGACGAGGCAACGCTCGCGGTGGAAATAGCAGCTGCGGCACCCGATGGTGTAGACGTGATCTTTGAGAATGTCGGGGGCATCATTCTTGATGCGAGCCTCACAAACTTGGCGATGAAAGGGCGCGTCGGCTTATGCGGACTGATAAGCGAGTACAATTCGCCCACTCCGGTTGGCGCGCGCAACTTGTGGCGCCTGATCGTCAAGCGCGCGAAGATCGAAGGGTTGCTCGTGGCTGACTATGTTGAACGCTTTGCCGAGGGCACAGTCCAAATGGGTGAATGGGCAGCAGCCGGAAAGCTGGTCGTCGATGAGCACGTCGATGAAGGTCTGGAGAATGCCTATGATGCATTCATGCGCCTCTTTGCCGGGTCCAATCAGGGCAAGATGATTCTGAAGATCGCCTGATGGCAAGAACGCTTCAAAGAAGCCTGCTCGTCCTGTCGGGCGGACACCCTTACGAAGCTGAACCGTTCGACGAACTGATCCATTCTCTAGGCGATTGGAATGTTACCCATCTTGTCCATCCACGAGCCGAAGAGGCCGTGGCCGATGGCGCCGCCGATCATGCCGATGCTTTGTTGTTCTATGACATGGGTGGCTACAGCTTTGCCGATGGCGGGGTGACTTCATGTCGACCCTCAGAAGGATTCAGATCGGCAATTCGCCGCCGTTTCGCTGCGGGAAAGGGGGCGGTGGCGATGCACCATGCGCTTGCCGGTTGGGCCGATTGGCCCGAATGGGCCGAGATGTTGGGCGGGCGCTTCCTTTACCAGGCGGGCAGATGGAAAGGCCAAGACGTATCCGATTCCGGCTATCGTCATGATGTCGAATATGACGCCGAGGTCATTGCCTCTCACCCGGTAACCGATGGACTGCCTTCCACCTTTCCGTTGCGCGACGAGCTTTATCTTTGCCAAATCGATGAGTCGGCGGTCCATCCGCTGATCCGCGCCAGCCATAAATTTACGAGCGACAACTTTTACTCGGCAGCACTCGCCGTTTCAGGGCAGATGTATTCCAATGCAGGCTGGAACCATTCGGAGGGGTCAAATCTGGTAGCGTGGTGGCGCAAAGCAGGCGATGCGCCGCTGGTCTATCTGCAATTCGGTGATGGCCCGCAAACCTATGCTGATCCAAATGTGCGACGCCTGATCGGCAATGCACTAACATTCACTACAGGAGCATGATGATGACACCCAGTGAAGCCGTGAGCACTTTCGTTGAACATTGGAACAGCGGTAATCTGGAGGCGATGTATTCCATGTGCGCACAAGACATTACGTGGCACAATATCCCGATGGAGCCGATTAAGGGCTTGGCTGCAATGCGCGAAGCCGTCGACGGATTCATGGAGCCAGTCGAAAAATGCGAGTGGGAAATTCATGCCATCGCTGCCAATCAAGACATGGTCTTGACCGAACGAACCGATGCATTCCTGCTCAAGGACGGGCGGCGTGCGGCTCTCCCGGTGATGGGTATTTTTCAGATCAACCGCGAGGGTAAGATTGCCGCCTGGCGTGATTATTTCGACATGGCGCAATTTCAGCACGAATTTGCGCTGTAATACTCGCTAATTTGGTTACGCCCTAGCACTTTGACGCATCGCCCTATGGGGGGTTGGGTGGCTAGTTTGCCAATATGCAATCTCTGACCGGAGCCCGCAATGAATAAGCCACAAGGGAACATGTTTGCCCCGGAGACACTGGTAAACCCCTTTGATCACTATCGCGCCATGCACGATGCCAGGGTCAAGATCGAGCATCTGCCTGAGATGAACACCTACATCGTATACAGTTACGACCTGTGTTCAGAAGCGACCGCCAAGCCTGAAATATACTCCAGCGATTTCACCGCGCTGATGGGTGCCGATGATGAGGAAATTCGTGAAATTTTGGCCGAAGGATGGGATAATCCCCCTACGCTGCTGACTGCGGATCACCCGGTTCACACGCGCAATCGCAAGCTGGTCAATCTCGCGTTTTCTGCTCCTCGAGTGAATGCAATCGAAGAAGACATGCGCGCTAAATCGATCGAACTGATCGATGCGATGGCAAGCAAAAGCGAAGGCGATTTCGTCGAGGATTTTTCAATACCGCTACCGGTTGCAATGATCGCCCAACAGATCGGGCTGGATAATGACCCGAAACAGGTGAAAGAGTGGTCCGATGCGGCAGTCGACCGGTTCAGTCAGATGGTGGACCGCGAACGTCAGCTCGAATGCGCCCACGCCTTTGTCGATTATCAGAAATACATGAAGGCAAAGATCGACGAGTGTCGGAAGGAAGGGGGCGACGATTTGCTCACCGACCTCGTAGAAGCGCGCGTCGAAGGCGAGACTCCGCTAACCGATGAAGAGATCATGTCGATCATGCAGCAATTCATGGTTGCGGGTAACGAAACGACGACTTCGACCATTGCGGGCTGCATGCTGCAACTGATCCGCAACCCGGAGCAGATGGAAAAAGCCAGGGCAGCGGCAGGCGGGCGCGACCCCAAGCTCATTCAGAACATGGTTGAAGAGGCGCTGCGTTATGAAACGCCTACGGCAGGCATGTGGCGGCTGGTAAAGGAAGACACGCAACTGGGTGGCCAGGCCATAGCGGCGGGCGCGATGGTGCAGCTTCGCTATGCTGCGGCCAACCGCGATCCCAGCAAGTTTGAAGAGCCAGACAAATTCGATATCGAGCGAAAGAATGCCCGCGCACATCTCGCCTTCGGCAAAGGCCCGCATATGTGCGTGGGTAATATGCTTAGCCGTAAAGAGATGTTCGTCGCATTTGATGAACTGTTGGAACGGCTGGATAATTTCGCGCTTGCCGATGAAGGCGGAATTGCGATTCTTCCCAATATTCTTCTGCGTGGCGTCACCAAACTGCCGATAACCTACGAACGTGTTTCATGAATTTCGATCTAACCGAAGAACAGAAATTATTCACGGCGACTATAGAGCGATTTGCCGCGCCGATCGACGTGGAAGCGCGACGCAAATTGCGTTCCCTGGAAGGCGGATATGATCGCGCACGCTGGAAAGAACTGGCAGGGCTGGGCCTGATTGCGCTGGCTGTTGGCGAAGGCCAGGGAGGAATGGGCGGTTCGCCTGTCGATCTGACCCTGATCAGCGAAGCGATCGGCAAAATGATATCGCCTGATCCATGGCTGGAAAACGGTGCCCTGCCGGCAACGCTGCTGGCGCAGGCAGGTGCGGGAGACAGGCTGGAAGCCGCCATGTCTGGCGAAACTCTGTTCGCCCTGGCCTGGGCTGAGCGTAGCCAGCGTTACAATGTCCAGCCGCAGCAAACGCGGATCGATGCAAATGTCGTGACCGGCGAGAAAACCTTTGTTCTGGGTGCGGGACTCGCTGATCAATTCATCGTGACCGCAAACGAAGGAGGGGAAATTGCACTCCTTTGCCTCCCGCGCGAGATCGAGGGTCTGGACCTGCGCCACTATCGGATGGCCGATGGAAGCATAGCGGGTGAGCTACGTTTCAACCACGTGAAAATAGCGAGCGAACACAGGCTCAACGCGTCAGGTGAAGCCTTGGTGCAAAGCGCTGCTGATGTGCGCCTGCTTGCCGCAGCAGAACTGGTTGGGCTGGGGCAAAGGTTGCTTGATGATACGCTGGCATATGTCAAGGAACGCGAACAATTTGGCGTTCCCATCGGCTCATTCCAGTCGCTGCAGCACCGGCTGGTCGATTGCTATGCACTGCTCGAGCAATCGCGTTCGATGCTCTATCGCGCCACGCTTAGCGACCGGGCAGATGCCGCGAATTGGCAGCGTGTAACAGCCGGTGCCAAAGCCTTTGTGTCGCAGAATGTCGATCATATCGCTCGCGAGGCGGTGCAGATGCATGGAGGAATGGGCATCACCGATGAATTGGCAGTTGGCCATGCAATGAAGCGCATGCTTGTGCTCACACGCCTTTTCGGAGACGTTGACAGCAATATCTCAAAATATGCGGAGGCGGCATGACCACGCTCACGCCAATTGATCCCGATCTGTGGAGCGATGGTCCCGAACCGCACCTGATGGGGGGAAAGTTGCCATCGGGTGAGATCGTCTTTCCCATGCCGCAAGGAGATGCCGCAAGCGATGTCGAACCTTACAAGCTAGCACGCAAAGGCAGGCTTTGGAGTTGGACGAGTCAGGGCTTCCTGCCCAAGGAACCCTATGAAGGACCCGGCAACGGTGATGGCGAAGGACCGCAAGACTTTGTTCCCTTCCTTCTCGGATATGTCGAGCTTCCAGGCGAGGTGATCGTTGAAAGTAGAATCGTTGGGGCCACGCTCGAACAATTGAAATTGGGTATGCCGATGGAGTTTTGCGTGGTCCCGTTCAACCAGCAATATTCAACCTTTGCCTTCCAGCCGGAGCGCGCTGCATGAGCGAAAATGTCTATATCATCGGTGCCGGCATTCATCCGTTTGGACGGACTGAGGGCCGCTCGGGCCGCGAACAGGGGGTTTATGCGGTTCGCGAAGCCTTGAAGGATGCCGGACTCGATTGGCCCGACATTGAATACGCTTATGGCGGTTCCGCAGCGGCAGGCAGTGCCGACATAATGGTCAATGAGTTGGGCCTTACCAGCCTGCCCTTCACTAATGTTGCAAATGGCTGCGCCACTGGTGGCAGCGCGCTTGCCTCTGCGCAAATGGCAGTTGCCAGCGGCATGTATGACCTCGCACTCGCTGTAGGTTTCGACAAGCATCCGCGTGGTGCCTTTAACGCTCGGCCCAGCACTTATGGCTTGCCCGAATGGTATGGGCAAACCGGCATGATGCTTACGACGCAATTCTTTGCGCTCAAAATCCAGCGTTACATGCAGTTGCACGGAATCAGCCGCAAAGCACTGGGCCGTGTGGCGGAGAAAGCCTTTCGCAACGGCACTGTCACACCGCATGCGTGGCGACGAAGCCCGGTTGACCTCGATACGATCATGAATGCCCCCATGATCAACGATCCGCTGACCAAATATATGTTCTGTTCGCCATCCGAAGGCGGCGTGGCCTTGATCCTTGCCAGCGAAAAGAAGATGCGTGAATTGGGTGCTAACGGTGTTCGCATTGCCAAGATTGCGGTCAAGACACGTCCGCCCGACAGTTTCGAGGTTTTTCAGGCCGGCGTAAGCATAAGGGAAGGTGGCAAGCCAACCGTGCTTGCATCCCAAGCAGCATTCGAAGGTGCTGGTGTCAGTCCGCAAGATATCGATGTAGCGCAATTGCAGGACACCGAAAGCGGCGCCGAGATTATGCATATGGCCGAAAACGGCTTCTGCAAGGATGGCGAGCAGGAAGAATGGCTCGATCAAGGCTGGAGCGAAATCGGGGGCAAGCTGCCGATCAACACCGATGGGGGATGCCTTGCCTGTGGCGAGCCAATCGGTGCATCGGGCCTGAGGCAAATCTATGAAAACACGCAGCAATTGCGTGGCCGCGCCGGCGAACGGCAGGTGCCGGGATCACCCAAGCTGGGCTATAGCCATGTTTATGGCGCGCCGGGCCTTTCCGCAGTGGCCATTCTTGAAAGATAGGAGAAGCAGTCGATGGGGCGCATGAGCGGCAAGGTTGCCCTCGTCACGGGCGGTGCCGAGGGCATCGGCGCGGCGGTTGGCCGGTTGATCGTGGCCGAGGGTGGCAGCGTGATGCTATGCGATGTGCAACTCGACAAAGCCAATGCCCTGGCCGAGGAATTGGGTGAGAAAGCCGCTGCCTTCGAACTGGATGTGCGCGACCTTGGCCAATGGCAGAAGGCTGTCAATGCGACAGTCGAGCGCTTTGGCAAGCTTACCGTGCTTTGCAACATTGCGGGAATCTCGGAACCTGGCAATGTCGTCGATGGATCGCTCGACACATGGGGACGGACCATCGACATCAATCTCAACGGCCCGTTCTATGGCTGCCGTGCTGCGCTCCCAGAAATGGAAGCAAGCGGAGAGCCGGGTGCCATCGTCAACATCGGATCGATGATAGCAATTCGCGCGGCTGCCTTTGTCGCCGCCTACAGTGCTTCGAAGGCCGGGTTGTTGGGCCTCACACGGTCAATCGCCCTCGACTGCGCAGAGCGTGGCGTGCCGATTCGCGCCAACATGGTTCATCCTGGCGCGATCCGTACCCCCATGTATGATCGCTATAAATATTCAGGCATGGACGAACCGGAGAATATCGAGCGGGATTTTGCGGCCACGCACCCAATGAACCGCATTGGCGAGCCTGAAGAGGTGGCGCGTGCGGTCGTGTTCCTGGCCAGCGATGAAGCCAGTTTCACCACGGGATGCGACTTTGTGGTCGACGGCGGCGGATCGATCAGGAGCTAGTCAGATGGGCAAACAACCAGCGAAACGGATCGATGCGCATTTCATCGCCGCGGGCAAATATCATGACATAGATTATCCGCGGCTCGAAGTGCTCAAGATGCTGGGTGAGCATCCGCATATCCGTACCACGGTGGCTTGCGATTATTCGGGCCTCGAAAGGCTCGACGATTGTCGTTTTCTTATCACCTATACTTGCGACCTGATGCCCAGTGCGGAGCAAGCACAACAATTACGAAGCTGGCTCGAAGGCGGTGGGAAATGGCTGGCGCTACATGGCACCAATTCCATTCTGGTTTTCACCGAAAGCGGTCTGGTCGATGCACCCGACGATCGACCAGATGTGATGGAAATGCTCGGCACGCAGTTCAAGGCGCACCCACCGATCGGCCCGTTTGAGGTCGAAGTCGTGAGCCGAGATCACGAACTGACCGAGGGCATCGACAATTTCGAGATAGTCGATGAGCTTTATCTTTCAAATATCACTGCGAAGATTGACACCTTGATGCAGACTACATTTGAAGGCGAGGCAACAGGTTTCGTTGCTGATAAATGGGATAGAACCACTGTTCCTATCCTATACACACGCGACATTGGCGAGGGTCGGATTGTCTATAACACCCTTGGTCATTGTCGTGGTCATTATGATTTACCTGGTATGGCCGACTTCTATCCGCATAAGGAAATGTGCGCCTGGAACTATGATGTCTATTACGACTTGCTGAGACGCTCGATTGTCTGGGCAATGCGGGAGGGAAACTGAGGTAATGGATCTGCAATTTTCGAAAGAAGATCTTGCCTTCAGAGAGGAAGTTCGTAAGTTTCTGAGAGCCAATCTTCCAGACAGGCTACGCGATGGCGCGAAGCGCACGCCAGGCGTGTTCGTCGAACCCGACATAGGACTTGAATGGCACCGAATACTCAATGAAAAAGGCTGGGTAGCCTATCATTGGCCCGTGGAAGATGGGGGCACTGGCTGGACTCCCACACAGAAATTCATCTTTGAAAAGGAATTGGCGCTTGCAGGCGCGCCTGCCCTATCCATTTTGGGATTGCGGCTGGTCGGGCCGGTGATCTGCAAATTCGGGACACCAGAACAAAAGGCCCGTTTTCTCCCGCGCATTCTCTCCGGCGAAGATTATTGGTGCCAAGGTTATTCCGAGCCCGGCTCTGGCTCAGACCTTGCATCGCTCAAGACATCGGCCCGGCTCGATGGTGACAGATATGTGGTCAATGGATCAAAGATGTGGACGACCCACGCGCACCATGCGAATTGGATCTTCGCGCTGGTCCGCACCGATGCCAGTGTCAAAAAGCAGCAAGGCATCACATTCCTGCTGATCCCGATGGATCAGGACGAGGTGGAAGTCACACCCACCCTCTCCATGTCAGGCGACCATGAGGTCAATCAGGTGTTCTTTTCCGATGCGGTGTCGTCAGTTGACAATCGCATCGGGGAAGAAGGCCAGGGCTGGACTATCGCCAAGTTCCTGCTCGAAAACGAAAGGGGCGGTTCCTGCTTCGCCCCACGGTTGCTCAAAAACATCGAATGGTTGGAGAGTGCAGCGAAAGAGCAGCCATCGGGCGTGAATGGAGCCGTGGCGCATGACCCGCGTTTCAGAGACAAGCTCGCACGCGTAAAGCTGGATGCCGAGGCGCTTGAATTTACAGAACTCAGGATTCTGGCTGACCTCGCCAAAGGACGCCAACCCGGCCCGCAGACATCGCTCGTCAAGATGCTGGGGTCGAACATTGGTCAACAAGTTGACACACTGCGGCTCGAACTGTTGGGGTTCGACGCACTGCAATTGCCCATGGAGCGGCCATTATACGGCAACGAAGCGCCCGAGCCTGTTGGCAGCCAAGCTGCGCAAACCGCGATGGGCAGGTATTTGAATAATCGTGCGGCAACGATTTTTGGCGGCTCGGACGAAGTGCAAAAGAACATTATCGCCAAGACAGTCTTGGGTCTCTGACCACACAATTCTCGCAGGAGGGATAGTGATGGACGTTACCCAACTGATGTTTCGCGACGACATTCTCCGAGGTGAGCGCATCTTGGTCACGGGCGGTGGCACCGGTCTTGGCCGTGAAATGGCAGAGGCCTTCATCAAGCTGGGCGCCACAGTCTATATTTGCGGTCGAAGGCAGGGAAAGCTGGACGAAACTGCCGCTGAGTTGATGGAGGCTCATGGCGGCAAGGTAGTCGCTCATGCATGTGATATCCGCAGCGCGGAGGCGATCAATGCCATGATCGATGCGATCTGGGCCGACGGCGGAGCTTTGACAGGCGTAGTCAACAACGCTGCGGGCAACTTCATCAGCCGAACAGAAGATTTGTCGATCAACGGTTTCAATGCAATCGCGGATATCGTGTTTCGCGGAACTTTTTATGTCACACACAATGTCGGCACGCGCATTATCGCGGAAAAGGGCAGATGCAATTTCCTCTCGATCCTAACCACCTGGGTATGGAATGGATCGGCATTTGTCGTGCCTTCTGCCATGTCCAAGAGCGCTATTAACGCGATGACGCAGAGTCTGGCGGTTGAATGGGGTCGCTACAACATGCGCTTCAACGCCATTGCCCCCGGCCTTTTCCCGACCAAGGGGATGAGTGCACGCCTATCCCCAGATGGTCAGGGTGCGAATTCAAGGATGGAAGCGCATCCAATGAATCGACATGGCGAGATGCACGAGCTGGCCAATCTGGCCGTCTTCCTGATGGGGCCGGGTGCTGAATATGTGAATGGACAAACCATCGCCATCGATGGCGCTGGCTATCAAGCCTCCGGTGGGACTTTCTGGGCAACATTGCAGGCGCTTGGCGATGAAGAGTGGACACGGATGCGCGATATGATCGAGGCGACCAACCAAAAGGACAAGGCCGAGCGCGGCTAACTCGGTCTGCGACCTTCCACCAAGCCCTGTTCACGAATCTCCACCCATGAAACGCGCCTACGCAAAATTGAGAGGCGCTTCGCTAGCAATTCTGATAGAATATTGTGCGATTCGAAAAGAGGAGAGCATTGATCCATGGCAGCCAATGTCGTTGAGCTACGTACGCCGCAAGGGCGGGAAGAGTTGGATCAGCTGCTTGACCGGGTCACCATCCACTGCGTCGACGATATTCATGATGCGGCCGTGGTGATGGCGCGTATTGCGCAAGAACGCGGGATGCAAATTGCCACTTGCGAAGACATTTCCTCGAAAGAGCCGATGGTCGATGCGGAAGGAACGATTCTCAACGCAGATATCTTCAACTGGTTGGAAGACGGCTCACGCTGGTGGGAGGATCACCGCCTGGCCTTGCACTCACCGCTCCCTCGCGCCTGCCGATATGAGAGCGAGCCATTCTGGGTAAACGAGTACGGATTTCACACGCGCTGGCCGAATTCGTACCTGCAGGAGATCGACCTGACCCATTTCAAGAAAAGATCGCTCTGCAAGGCAGCTATCGTGATTCCGGTCCACCTGCCTTTTGGCCAAATCTCCGCCAACAGTTTCGTTAGCCTGGATCGTGAAAAAGAGGATTTATCGGAGGAATTTGCCGCGTTTGGCTCTTTCTTCTCTCAAATTACGCGCCGCTTCATCGCTGGCTATGTCCAGGCGATACGGACCAAGCGCCGGATTCCCTCGGATTGTGTGTTATCGAAGCGCGAAGTCGAATGCCTGCGCTGGGCCGCGATTGGCAAAACCGATAGAGAAATCGGCATGATTCTTAATCGCAGCCATGCGACAATCCGTTATCACATCCATCGCTCAGGCGAAAAACTGGATTCGGTCAACCGTGCACAAACGATATTCAAGGCAGGCCAGCTTGGATATTTGGGTGCCAGCGATTGACTGCCTGGACCATTATCCAAACCTCCTCACCGGATCGTTGCCATCCCAACCTTCGCTGGCGGCTTTGATTATGCCAAACAGATCGGGACCTGACTTGTCCTGCTGAAGAAGCTCGACCAGATGCCCCCTGCCTAGCCCCGGATCGACATAGATCACCTCGCTAGCACCGAATTTCCCTTCAAGAACGACTTCGGCCCCTCTGTTGGCACAAACTTCCCGGGCCAGAGCGATGTCATCGACCAGAATGCAAACATGATGCAGCCCCTCGGTTGCCGCATATTCGCCCGAATAGATTGACGGTGCATCGTTCTCCGCGCGGATCAGTTCAATCTGCACATCTCCCCAATAAGCGAGAGCGAGCGTGAATATCGCATCGGTTTCAAGACCGCGATATTTCATTCCATCCAGATGGATGTTCTCGATCATAAAGAACGGGCCCACCCCCATCACTTCGGTCCAATGCTGTAACGCGGCATCGAAATCACTCGGAACGAAGGCCAATTGCATCACCTCGCCCAAGTCGGCGACGAATCCACTTCGAGACATGCTTCAATCTCCTCTCCAATCCGCTAGGATACTAGCGGGCAGAGCATGTGCGATACGAAGACAAGCGAACACTGCGCAATTTGCGAGGAGAGACCGGACAAATGAACGAAGCCAAGAATCAGGATCGTTGCCCCGCAATGAGTTACACCGAAATGCTGGACGGGGATACGCGCACTCCGCCAGATTACCTGTTCGAAGAAACTACGGTCGAAATGTCCAACGACCCGCTTCCGGTAGATCCCTATATCAGCGAAGAATTTGCCCGGCTCGAGCGCGAAAAGATGTGGCCCAATGTCTGGCTGTTCGGCGCCCGCGAGGATGAATTGCCTGACCCGGGCGATACGGTTGTCTTTGAAATAAACGACAAGAGCTTCCTCATTACGCGTCAAGATGACGGGAGCGTTCGTGCATTCTACAATGCCTGCCTCCATCGCGGTCGAAAGTTACGCACCAAGTCAGGCACGGCAGCCCAGTTTCGCTGCCCTTTCCATGGCTTTACCTGGAAAACGGATGGCAGTTTGAAAGAAATACCCTGCGACTGGGATTTCAAGCATCTCGAAGGCAAGGATATTAGCTTGCCCGAAGCTCGTGTCGAGCTGTGGCAGGGCTTTGTGATGATAACCGAAAATCACGACCTGCCCGATTTCAAGACCTGGCTGGGACCAGCGGCAAGTCACTACGAGAGATACGATTTTGAAAATCGCTATACCGGCATGTGGGTTGCCAAGCGAATACCGGCCAATTGGAAGACAACAGCGGAAGCCTTCATGGAGGCATGGCATTCGATCACCACGCATCCGCAATTGCTGCCATTCCTGGGTGATGCAAACAGCCGCTACGACCATATTGGCGATCATTTCAATCGCGCCATCACCCCGTCAGGCGTTCTTTCTCCCCATCTCGCAGGCAAGGACCAGCACTATGTTCTCAAAAAGATGAATGAATTTTCCGGCGGCAGCGATGCGGAAACCAACCGCCGGTTTGCCGCAAGCGAAGCTGGCGCGAGCTTTAACGAAGACGACCCGCTGATGGCGCGCAAAGTGCTCGCGGAGGCTGGCCGCCAGGGCTTCACCGAGCAATATGGGCGTGATTATTCCGAGGCGTCCGACGCCGAGATTCTAGACAATTTCACCTATAATATTTTCCCCAATTTCAGCCCCTGGATCGGATACCTGCCAACGCTGGTCTATCGCTGGTTGCCCGGTGACACGCCAGACTGGTGTGTGATGGAAATCCGACTTCTGTTTCCAACACCTGAAGGGGAAAAGCGTCCGCGCGCGGTCGAACGCACCTATATCCCTGACGATGAACCTTTTGCCTGGGCCAAGGATAAGATGGGCGAGGCGCTTGCCGGCGTGTTCGATCAGGACATGGGTAATCTGCCGCATGTCCAAACCGGCATGAAGACGATGAAAGGTGGTCTGATGGAACTCGGTGCCTATCAGGATAGCCGCGTGCGCCATTTCCAAACGACACTGCGCAAATATATCGACGGTGAGCTACCGGGTTAGAGCAAACCTTCTAACCCAGGCCTTCCATCCAGTCTTTCGATCGGGCCCAGTCGAGATGGGCGGTATGTTTCATGCCTAACAGTTCACGTGCGTTTTGAGGATCAACCACCAGCGGGGATTGGGCCTGCGTGTTGTACCAGGTATAAAATTTGGCCATGCCATCATAGAGGCTCAACGGCCGGACTTCGCGCGATCCAGTGACAAGCTCGCTCATTCGTGCTGCGAATTCCGCAGGCGCGAGACTTTCAAAGCGCATGGGCTTGCTAAGCGCGATTGAAAGGTTTTCCGCCACTTCATAGCCGGTTAGCGCCTGCGGTCCGCCCAACGGCACATGCTGGCCATCGACGGCATCCGTCTGCAGCGCCCTGACCATGGCTTGCGCAACATCTTCAAGACATACCCAACTGATCTTGAGGTCGGGTTTCGCCGGATAAGCGAAAATCCCTTCGCGGACGATCAATGGTCGGGTCCAGATACGGTACTGGTTATCCATGAAAACAGTCGGTTCGATGAAAACGCAGGGAATGCCCGTTTGTGCGAGAGCCCGCTCGATATCACGCCGTCCGTCATGCGCGGAAAGATCAAGGTCCCGATCGGCGACAAAACAAGCAGTGTTGAATACAATCTTTTTCAGATCCGCGCGTTTCGCACCTTCGGCTATTGCCTTCCCGAAGCCGGCCGCTTTTTGTCGGTCAAATTCGAATGGAAGGTGGAAAGCCGCGGCATCCTGCCCGGCGAATGCAGCAGCCATCACATTTGCATCCGTGATATCCGCATGAACCGTGGGAAGATCGGCGAACGGTGTCCCTTCCATCGCGTCCATGCGTCGTACTCCAGCCGTAACCTCGAAGCCCTGTTCCAATAGCTCCCGTACCAGCGGCTGCCCCTGATCCGCGGGCGCACCAAGCACGCAAACCTTTTCGATTGCCGTTCCCATTATGCTCGTTCTGTTACTTCCGCGGCATCAAAATAGTGAATCCGCAGCTCTTTCAACAAATCGTCTTCGAAAATGCCAGCTTCGCACACGGTCTGGCTGAAGGGCTCACCGCCATCCTTGGGCGTCATGGTAAGCGTCAGCACCACCACAGCCCAACTATCGCTACCTGTGATATCGTGGACGTCGACCTTTGCCTCGGCCCATGTGCCATGCATGGCGGCGGCACAACGTTGCAGAGCGTCCCTGCCACGCCATTCACCGCCAAATGGAAGATGTTGGGCTTCGTAAAGCACGAAATCGGGATGCAGGAGCGCCTCCACCCTGTCCCAATCGCCTTCGCCCGCTGCTGCATATACGGCGGAGAGCAATTCGCGCGGAGTCGCCAATTCTTTTTCCTATGCAATCGTGCCGATAAGGTCGCCGACTTTATATGTCGCGCCCTCTTCACCGGTCGGATGGATCACGCCTGAGGCTTGTGCCTCTATCTCGACGGTCGTCTTGTCGGTTTCAGCGGTGTAGATAACGTCGCCCTTGTTGACCACTTCGCCTTCGCCAAACATCCATTCGGCAAGGACAACTTCAGTCGCACTCATCCCTAGCTTGGGTACACGGATTTCTTCAGCCATTAATCTTCACCCATGCTGAGTTTGATCTGGCCAACAATCTCTTCCTTGGTCGGAATCCAGGCCTGCTCGAGATGGGTGGCGAATGGCACGGCAGAAAATGTACCGCCGATCCGCCTGACCGGTCCCTTAAGATCATTCCAGCATTTCTCCTGAATATTCGCCGCGATCTCCGCGCCAGTACCGAAAGGACGGACCGCTTCGTGCAGGGTAATCGCGCGACCCGTCTTGCGAACCGAGGCAAGCACGGTTTCTTCATCATAAGGAGCTATGGTCCTCAAATCGACAACTTCAACGGAAATGCCTTCCTTTTCCATTTCGCCTGCGACCTCGAGCGCATCGAGTACCGTGCGACCATAGGTTATGATGGAGACATCGCTACCTTCCCGAGCAATCGCCGCTTTGCCCAGAGGCACACGATAGCCGGGTCCCGGGTCTTCCGAGGTCAGGCCATAGCAAAGGATGTTCTCGATGAAGATCACCGGGTCATTGGCGTCGATCGATGCCCGCATCAGGCCGCGCGCATCCGCCGCATTGCTGGGTGTTACAACATGCAGGCCCGCAACATGCGCGAACCAGGCTTCGAGCATGTCTGAATGCTGCCCGCCAAAACCCACACCCACACCTGTGGTCGTGCGAATGACCAGCGGCACATTGGTTTGTCCGCCAGACATGAAACGCAGTTTGGCGGCGTGATTGACGATCTGATCCATGCACACGCCGACAAAATTCATCAGCATGATTTCCGCGATCGGCCGTTGTCCGGCGAGCGCAGCGCCCACCGCGGCACCAATTATCGCGGTTTCCGAAATCGGTGTCGCACGGATGCGATGCTCACCATATTTCTCGGTCAGGCCAGAGGTGATTTTGAACACACCGCCCCCCTGCTTGGCAGCGACATCCTCACCCAGGCAGAACACACCGTCATCTTCAGCCATGGCTTCATCGATGGCCTTGTTGAGGGCCTCTGTCATGGTGATCTCGGCCATCACGCGGTCTCCTCAAGTACATCCTTGTAGATCTCATCGGTGCTCGGCAGTTCAGCATCGAGTGCAGCCTGGGCCGCAGCATCGATCTCAGCATTGATATCCGCTACAATCTTGTCGAGTTCTTCTTCGCTGAACTGATGCTCCAGCATGACCTCGCGCAGCTTGGGCAATGGATCTTCAGCTTGCATTTCAGCCAAATGCTCGTCGGGCATGTATGAGAAGTCCGATCCGAAGAAGTGCCCCATCATGCGATAGCACATCGCCTCGACCAAAGTCGGTCCCTCACCCGCACGAGCACGATCAACCGCCTCTTTCATGGCGGGATAGACTTGGCGCACATCATTGCCGTCAACGGTGACACCACGCATGCCATACCCCGCCGCACGATCACTTATCTGCCTGGTATCGGTATGATCGGCATACGCAGTATGTTCACCATATCTGTTGTTTTGGCACAGGAAGACGACCGGCAATTTATATAGCTGGGCCATGTTCATTGCTTCGTGAAAGCCGCCAATATTGGCCGCGCCATCGCCAAAGCTCACAAGCGTCACCCGCCCATCGCCATTATTCTGGCTCGCCATGGCCAACCCGTTGGCAATCGGAAGGCCCGATCCGACCACACCGGTTGTCACCATGATGCCGGTATCCGGATCAGTGATATGCATCGTACCGCCCTTGCCCTTGCAAGTACCGGTTACCTTGCCCAGGCATTCACCCCACCATTTCTCGATGGGAATACCTTTGGCGGTCTGTTCGCCCTGCCCGCGATAGGTACAAACAACATAATCGTCTTGCTCCAACGCGGCCATGGCGGCGGCAGAAACGAGCTCCTGCCCGCGCACGCAATAATACATGACGGCGACCTTGCCCTGCATCAACAGCTCACGGAACTTCTCGTCGGTGCGGTTCACCTTCATCGTGCGGGTATAGATATCGAGCAGCTTATCACGATCGATCTCTTTGGCGATTTCAGCCATAGGGTCGGGCCTTCCTGTTGGTGAATGCGCTTAGAATTGAACGCGTTGCGTAAAGCCACCATCGACAACGATGTTCGCGCCCGTCATGTATGGCACGGCGGGGCTGGCGGTGAAGACAATCGCATTCGCGACTTCCTGGTCATTGCCGAAACGCCCCATGGGCATTTTCGCAAGCGTGCCCTGGAACAGCTCGGGCATGGCGCCTTCAATCACTTCCCAATTGCCGCCCGGATAATAGATCGCACCCGGAGAGACACAGTTCACGCGAATACCTTGCGGGGCGAGCGCCTGGCTGAGCTGCGAGCCATAGGTTATCAGCGCTGCCTTGAGTGCATTGAACGCTTGCGGTGCAATAAAAGTCTCAAGAGCGGCGGTCGAACTCATGAACACGATCGATCCTGATTCCGAATTGGCGAGATGCGGCGTAAGTGTTTCAACCCCGTTCACGGCACCCATAATGTCCATGTCGAGTCCGTTTTGCCAATCAGCAGTGCCGCCAGTACCCGACGAGCTCGCGGTGTGAACAAAGATATCGCATCCACTGAGTTCGCCAGCGGCCTTCTCCAGCCAGGCCTTATAAGCACCCCCGCCCGAAGCCATGTCGAAGACTTCGCCAAATACCTTGCCCGGGCCGGCGGCGTCGATTTCCGCCTTGGCGGCCTCAATCTTGTCTTCCTTGCGGCTGAAGAACGCGACATCTGCGCCTTCCGCTGCGAACAGTTTTAGCGATGCAAGACCCAAGCCATGCGCCCCGCCATTCATGATCACCCTCTTGCCCTTCAATCCCAGATCCATTGGCGCCTTCTCCTGGTTCGACTGTAGAACCAAGTTTCTAACCCAAGCAATTGCTGGCGATAATCGTCAAAAGTGCTGGGGCTTGAAGGGCGCTATCTACAACCGCCTGTCTCCCGCCAGAACCCATGGCGCGGGTCGCAGCATGGCTGGTGGAAGATCGGCCCGATGTTTGCCGCTGATATCCTTGAGCAACGCGTAAGCTCGCTATGCGCCATACCCCTTATTATACCTCCAAATCATCAGAGATCTGAGGATGCGGAGCGCGGCAGAACAAGGACATAAGAAACCCGACCATGCCCCAGGAAGCACTGAAAGCCAGTGTTTCCTGAGACTATTTGGGAGGAAGCTCTGGTGCGCTTACGGGACCCAAAATTCCCGTCTAAAATACTGATAAATCAGTGAGTTCGACGAGTGCAATTTGCTCATGCCCCCCGCCATGCCCCCACCAAAATTTGTGGAAATGTGAGTCCGGTATTGTGACTCGAACAGGGTATTTTGGAGCCCCAGTATGCACCGGATCCGCCGACAGGGAACACGAAATTTCTGTCCCTGTCAGGCAATCCGGAGTTAGCCTCATCTGCATCGATCCTGAAGCCATTCGTCGATCTCGTGTTCGATCCACGCGACCGAACGACCGCCTAGGCGAACCGACCTCGGGAACCGGCCTTCATCCATCCAGCGGTAGACCGTGGACCTGCCTAGACCTGTCCGATGCAATACCTCCCGGAGCCGAATGAAGCGCCGGATAGGCTTCTCATTGGGTCCAGCTTCTCGCCGGTGTTGCTGAGCTTCAAAGGGAAACTCGCATTGATCTGATAGGCCTTCGGTTTGGTCCCGATTGGCCATTGTGAACGTGTAATCTCGTCGCATGATTCAAGCTCCTTGATGTTCAAAGAACCTGGCTCACCCTTCGAAAGGCAAGTGCCACTCTATGTCAGTGGTTGGGGTGCAGGAAACCGGAAAAATTCCAATGTTTATCAGTTCCTTACAGCAAACTATACCAGTTCGGCACACTCAAAAGAGGACTGTGCTGCAAATGGTCCAGAAGTGGACACTGCCAATTTCCTTGGCGAATTCATTTAGTTAAGGTGCGGCACCGCTGCGTACGGTGTGCACGAAGTTGTTCCCCATATGTGCATGGTCTGATCCACCACTACCCCGACCGTTCAATGGCGGAAAAGGCACTGGTTTCACGCGGATTTCCTAGCCCAAACCGGGCGTGAGGGAAAGAGGTGATGACACAAGTTTGTTCTCATTGGGGACCAGTTTGGTAACAAATAGCCATTCCGTTAAGCCAAACTGCCTATAGATTTAGAGCATAACCGGGATTAATCTACGGAACCGAACCTCTGGATAGCTCTGTCCCATCAGCAAGTGTATTGACGAACATGATCACGGCTATACCATGCAATCACCAAGTGCTTCTAAGAGTCCGCCATTATGCGAAATGTAAAATTTACTTCAATGCTTTGCGCATCCGTTTTTGTGACTTTTTCCATCCTTTCCAGTGCTGCTCTGGCAACTGAAACGATTAAGTACACATACGATGCCAAAGGTCGCCTAGTTAAAGTCGAGCGCAGCGGTTCAGTGAACAATGGCGTCAAAACCGAGTACGAGCACGACAAGGCAGATAATCGCAAGAAGGCCAAAACCACCGGGTCTCCCAACAATTCTCCATAGCAGGTTGCTTTCATGGAGCCGGGCCAACTTTATTGACCCCGCTTCGCACTTGTCTTGCATTCGCTTCGGAGTACGTACCTTGTCCAACCCCAAAAGACACTTTTGTAGGGTTCTTTGCTCAACCGCTCTTCTAACTGGTGTAATCAGTCCAGCGTTTGCCCAAGAAACTGATACGCCGGAAGAATATCGAAGCACTGACGAACACGGTGTCGATCTTGTTTCGGGTTCATTCAATCGGGAAATCGTTGAGGGCAGTATCGGTCCTGCTGAGGGCGGCGTTGCAATGGTCCGCCATTTGGGTTCGGCGGGTTATCGCGATAATTGGTCGGGCGATCTTCGCAAAACGGATTCGAACACAATTGTCATCACCTTGGGCAGCCTCACCGAGCGTTTCAACAAGGTCGGTTCCAACTGGGTTGCCGTCAAAGCGAACGGTGCTACGCTGGTGGAAACAGGCTCCACTACTCAACTGACCCCACAGTTCATATACACCGCACCAGACGGAACGGTGATCGAGTATCAAGATCCGAAAATTCGGGTGCTTGCCAGTGCTCAAGACATGATCATCATGCCGAGCACCTATTGCGAGAAGGATAACGCAATCCAATGCGGCCTACCTGTCTCGATTACTCGGCCCAATGATGTGCGATATGCGCTCTACTGGCATGTGGCCAAGCAATGCCCCGCTTCTGGCGGTGGCGGTGGTGGCGGGCTTCCTCCCATTGGTGGTGGGGGTGAAGGTATTCCCGGCGAGGGCGGAAATCCCGGAGATCCCGGCTCGACTGACCCATGCACCGTAACATACCGATTACAGGACGTGCGGAGCAATTCCAGCTACGCCATGAAAATCAAGTACGCCTCCAATCAGGACAGCACTGGCGGTACCGCATTGCCGCCATCCGGATGGTACGAAAGAACCGGCCTTAAGTTTCTCGATGTCAGTCAGGTCGTTTGCCCAGAGTTCGGGAACAATTGCGATAATGTTGCCGGCGACTGGCCAACCGTCAGCTATGTAAATGCCAGCAACGCAAATGAATATGTACTGGAGATCAATAACAGCCAAACGGGTGACTGGCGGATTGCAAGGCACAAAACCAACGGTCAAATCAAACTTCGCCGCCCGGGTGCGACGACCGACACGACCATCATCAATCGCAATACAAGCACCTGGCGCGTGACTTCGATAACCGATGACGGTGAGACAGAAACGTATAATTGGGGAACTGGAACTGGCGGAGCGCCGACTGTGACAGCCACGGATGGTGTTGGCACAACAACCACCGTGAACACCAGCCCTACAACCCCTCAGCCTTCGACTGCTACCAATGGGGTCGGTCAAACTGTCAGTTATCAATATGACTCCAATGGCCGCGTTACACGAATCACCCAGCCTGAGGGTAATTACATTCAATATACTCGAGATGCCCGTGGGAACATCACGCAAACCTTGAATGTTGCCAAATCCGGCAGCGGAACTCCCAACATCACTACCAGCGCGAATTTCGACGCGACCTGTTCAAACGTCCTTACATGCAACAAGCCCAACTATGTAATTGACGGCAAAGGAAACAGGACAGATTTCACATATGACGCTACGCACGGCCAACTCACTCGCGTAAGATTGCCTGCGCCGACCAGTGGCGCTCCTCGGCCTGAAATTAACTATGTCTACTCCAACCTCTATGCACAGGTGATGAGCGGATCAGGGACGCTTGTTAACTCGAATATTCCCCAGGTTAAGCTGACACAGGCCACGGCTTGTAGCACTGCGGCGACTTGCCCTGGATCAGCCAATGAAACGAAAGTCACTTACGCTTACAATAACCCAAACCTTTTGGTCAGCAGTATAACCGTTGCATCGGGCGACGGGGCGATTAGCTCAACGACATCTTATACCTACGATGACCGAGATAATGTGATAGCGATCGATGGCCCTCTACCAGGTGCTGATGATACGGTAACGTATTTTTACGATAATCTAGACCGGAAAATAGGCGAAATAGGGCCGGACCCTGATAGCAGCGGTGCGCAACGTCGGTCGGCACGAAAATACACGCTTGATAGCGCGGGCCGCGTCACGAAAGTTGAAACCGGCACAGCCACAGCGGCGACAGAGGTTGCACTCAATGCCATGACTGTCCTGCAAACCGCCGATATGGTTTACGATGCCGATGGCAATGTTATCAAACAAACCTTGTCGGGTTCGGGTGCTAGCGCTTTTCAGGTAACGCAGTATAGCTACGACACTGAAAATCGGCTTACTTGCACCGCCATACGTATGAACCCGTCAGCCTTCGGGTCACTGCCTGCCAGCGCTTGCTCGCTAGGCACCGAAGGCACTGGAGCCAATGCGTATGGCAAGGATCGGATCACCAAGAACTTCTACGACACTGCAGGGCGCATCAACAAAGTCCAGACTGCCGTCGGGACAACTGATGTCAGTGATGAAGTTACTGTTGTCTACACACCCAATGGCCAATCATCCTACGTGGTTGACGCGGAGAACAACCGCACAACCTATCTCTATGACGGGCATGACCGAGGATACGAGGTTCGTTTCCCTAGTCCTACCAAGGGAGCAAATAGCAGTTCGACGACAGATTTTATACGATTGACCTTCGATGCTAATAGCAACGTAACAAGCAGCCGTCTGCGCGATGGCACAACGATCAGCTACGCTTATGATAATTTGGGGCGGCGAGTATCGAAGAACCTTCCTGGCTCAGAACCGGACGTTACCTACGCTTACGATCTGCTCGGTCGCCCGACTTCAGTGTCGAACGGCCAAACCCTTAGCTTTACGCACGACGCTCTTGGCAGAAATCTAAGCCAAACTGTGAACGGTTTGGGAACAACCTCCTACCAGTATGATAGTGCCGGACAACGCACGCGGATCTCGTATCCGACTGCTTCGGGAGCGTCGAGCTTGTATGTTCAATATGATTATGACGCGGCGGGCAAGGTAACTCACATCCGTGAAAATGGGGCGACGTCAGGCGTGGGTGTTTTGGCTACCTACGCATATGATACACATCAGCGAGGAACGTCGATCACGTTCGGCAATGGTGCTGTACAAAGCTATGCAGTTAATGCAGAACAATACGTCTCATCGCTGACTAGCAACCTGTCTGGTGCATCGCACGACACCACAACGACATTTGCGTATAATCCCGCAGGCCAGATTGCGAGCCAGACCCGCAGCAATGATACTTACGCATGGACGGGTCACTACAACGTAGATCGCAACTACACTGCGAATGGCTTGAATCAGCTAACCAATGCTGGCGGTGTTACGCTCAGCTACGATGCGCGAGGCAATCTCACAAACTCAGGCAGCGACGTATTCAGTTACACATCCGAGAACATGATGAAGACTGCCCCTGGCGGTGCAACTCTTGCTTATGGTCCCTTGGGGCGGCTGAATGCCTTAACCAAGAGTGGCACCACCAACTTTCTTTATGATGGCGCTAACATGATTGGAGAATACGACTCCAATGGGTCGGTTCTGCAGCGTTATGTGCATGGCCCGGGAATCGACAACCCGATTGTCTGGTATGAAGGCGCGAACCTGTCGAACCGGCGTTATCTTATGGCAGATGAACGAGGCAGCATCGTCAGCGTAAGCAATAGCAGTGGAACGGTTTTAGCCGTCAATTCCTATGACGAGTACGGCATTCCCGACGCGAGCAACCTCGGGCGGTTCCAGTATACTGGACAGGTATGGCTCGATGAGCTCGGCCTCTACAATTACAAGGCGCGTATGTATTCGCCGACGCTTGGCCGATTTATGCAGACCGATCCTATCGGGTATTCCGATGGAATGAACTGGTACAACTATGTCGGTAGTGATCCGGTTAATGCGACTGATCCAAGCGGGCTGTCTCGAACGAAGGCTTGTACCGGTTCTCGTATCAAGCGTCCTTTGAGTTATGATTGTAATGCAATGCTCGCGGGGACTGGCCCCCTAAGTGATCCGAATGCAGGCTTTGATGCGACGCTCTACAGTGGTTCGCGCCATCTTGGACTTTCCGCAGGTGGCGGCGGTAGGTCCGGCGGCAGTCCAGCACCGACTTGCAGTAGTGGTAGTTCGTCGAACACAATAATCGTGTGCGCAACACTGCCACGTGGAGTTCCTGCTGCCAGCATCGGAGACTTTCTTGGTTCAATCGGTCAGCAAAATAGTATGGATGCTGACCAGCGTGCATGTGTCAACAATGCAGCTTTTATCAAAGCTGTTAGTGATCCGAGATTTGCGAGCACATTAGCAAGCGCTGTTAGGGGCGATCTTCAAACTGGCTATGAGCATGGCTTTGTATACGGTCCAGCCCTATGGTTCGGCCCCAATACTTTTTCAACACCGCGACATAACCGCAGCTCTGCTTGGACTGATAGTGGGCCGTCTGGGCTGGTCAGATCACCACTTATATTTTTCCACACACACAGAAACGCAGCTCCCATGCTTTCGCCGGCAGACCGGACCGCTGCGACTAACAACGGTTATCCGGTTGTGGCATTCGACATTGATGATGGGACTTTCAGATGCGCCATTCCATAAGCAGCTTCTTGTTAGCCGCGGCAGTTCTTTACGGGCTTAGCTCCTGCACGAACGAAAAGAAGGAAACTAATTTAGCTAATGTTGAGCAGACTGAGAAAGAGATACACGCGCAGGTTCTTGACATAGCGCGACAGGAAAACCCCTCCTATTTCCGAAGCGCAAGAGAGGCGGATATTGAAGATAAGATAATTATTCAAGATATTTATGGACGAGAACATCATTGCATTTACTTCAACAACACATCTTCAATAATAATTGAAAAATCACTGCCTATTTATTGCTTTGAATATTCTTCAAAAAATCTTTCGCACTCTTTATGATCGGGATTCTTTAAGAGGGTCATGTCTTTGAGCTTGAGAGAGTAGATGTTGGGTTTATCGCAAAGCCTAGTAGTCGGCCTGATGTTATGTGTGTCCGTCGTCATGACATTTGGCACAGATTGAGTGCTGATCGTTTGGAGGATCGTCCTCGTCTGTTGGTTTTATTTTAGGCGGCAAGCTTGCGATGAAGCAAGCGCCGATGTTTTAGCGTCTGTCGTTTGATCCTTTCTCTTCGTTGGATAATAGCCGTGGCCCTGCCGAAGTAGGCGTCGGCAGGTGTGACGTTGTTCAGGCTCTCGTGGTAGCGCTGGTGGTTGTAGTGCTCGACGAACGCCTCGATCTGACGCTCCAGATCGCCGGGTAGGAAGTAGTTCTCCAGCAAAACGCGGTTCTTGAGCGTCTGGTGCCAGCGCTCGATCTTGCCCTGGGTCTGCGGATGGAACGGAGCGCCTCGCACATGATCCATGCCGTTCTTGCCGAGATAGTCCGCCAGTTCCTCCGCGATGTAGCTCGGACCGTTGTCACTGAGCAGGCGCGGCCTGTGCTTGACGTGAGCATGCTCACAGCCCGATGCGGTGAGCGCCATGTCGAGCGTGTCGGTCACATCCTCAGCCTTCATTGTTGTGCAGAGCCGCCAGGCGATGATGTAGCGCGAGTAATCATCGAGCACGGTCGAGAGGTACATCCAGCCCCACCCGATGATCTTGAAGTAGGTAAAATCCGTCTGCCACATCTCGTTCGGGCGTGTGGTCTGAGTGTGGAACTGATCGGCAGCCTTAATCACAGTGTAAGCCGGACTGGTAATCAGGTCGTGAGCCTTCAGCAGGCGGTAGATGGTCGCTTCGGATACGAAGTAGTGCTTCTCATCGGTAAATCGCACCGCCAACTCTCTGGGCGATAGTTCGCTGTGCTCCAGCGCCATGTCGACGATCTGCCCCTGCACTTCAGGTGCAATGCGGTTCCACACTCTGCTTGGCATTGATGAACGATCTGCCAGCGCCTCCGGCCCGCCTTCGAGGTAACGATC
The DNA here is from genome assembly GCA_028289565.1 of Parerythrobacter sp. GTDB lineage: Bacteria > Pseudomonadota > Alphaproteobacteria > Sphingomonadales > Sphingomonadaceae > JANQPE01. The sequence goes on along the minus strand of JANQPE010000110.1, from coordinate 764 downwards.
ATACCAGCGGTAGAACGTCCTACGCGCCACACCGAGCTGATCCAGCGTGCGCTTGGCAGGCAGATGCGACTGCTCAACCAGCTTGATGATCTCCAGCTTCTCAGAAGCAGGGTATCTCATTCTTCGTCTCCCCCAAGCCCGGTCATGCTTTTTTTGAGCAACCGGTTCTCAAGGGTCAGATCAGCCACGCACTCCTTCAGATCGCGAGCCTCACTACGCAAGTCCTTGACCTCGTCGGTGGTCGCAGCACGGGCTGTGTCGCCAGCAAGCCTGCGCTTGCCAGCCTCCATAAACTCCTTCGACCAGGTGTAATACAAGCTCTGGGCAATACCCTCACGGCGGCACAGCTCAGCAATGCTGTCATCACCCCGCAGGCCCTCCAGCACGATCCGTATCTTCTCTTCCGCTGAAAACTGACGCCGTGTCCGGCGGCGGATGTCCTTTACAACCTGCTCAGCAGGCTGCTTCGACTTCGATCTTTTGGTTCTCATCTTCATTCCTTCGTCACTACGACGAGAACCAAAACCCTCCTAAACTTCAACCGCTAATCTGTGCCACAGGCGCTGACGGGGGATAATTATTTTCAATTACATTTTTAATTTTTTCTGGGTATTTCATTGTTATAATTGTATCAGTGTTTAGCAGATTTGCAGGTAATTACTTGTACCGTCTTTTCTTTATGTCGCTATTTTTTCTGCTCAGCTTCGCCGTTTTTGCGCTGGTGATGTCAGATGGCTTCGAGTCCTCCTCTCTGTATGTTATTC
>JANQPE010000106.1 GCA_028289565.1 Parerythrobacter sp. | reverse complement strand
CGATACGCGCGCGAAGGATGGGGTCGAATGGAAGGTAAGCTAATTGGTGCCTTGTTCATCGTTCTGGCCGCGATGCTACTGACCCCAGCCATCATGTTTTGCTGGTATCGCTTCATCCGAGCAGCAGAGAAGGCACGGACGGTTTCCGCAATAACCATCTTGATCGTATCGCCCGTTGTCACTTTCTCGACGTTGTTTTGGCGTTGGGAAATCACTGAGCTGAAGGATCACCCTTCATCGGGTATTCCGTTTTTCGTGGCCTTCATTGAAATCTTTTGGATTTGGTGCGCCTCGCTGATTGTTCTGTTCGTTCTTCATAGGTGGATCGCCAATTTCTTCGAAAAGCGACGTGCTCACGAAAAAGTTGATAGCGATATATTCGAATGACCTTCGCCGCCACCATCCTCACGCTCTACCCGGAGATGTTCCCGGGACCGCTGCGCACGTCGCTGGCGGGGCGGGCGCTGGAGGAGCAGCGGTGGTCGCTCGATACCGTCCAGATTCGCGATTTCGCCACCGACAGGCACCGCACGGTCGACGACACACCCGCAGGGGGCGGGGCGGGTATGGTGATGAAGGCGAACGTCCTTGCAGCAGCGATTGACCATGCGCGGCTGCACCGGCCCGAATGCCCGGTGCTCGCTATGACTCCGCGCGGCAAGCCCATCACGCAGGCGCGGATTCGCGAATTGTCGCAAGGGTCGGGGGTCACGATCCTGTGCGGTCGGTTCGAGGGGTTCGACGAACGGATATTCGAAACGCGCGATATCGAGGAGGTCTCGGTTGGTGATATCGTTCTCTCCGGCGGAGAGCCCGCCGCCTTGATGGTACTCGACGCTTGCATTCGCCTGCTTCCCGGCGTAATGGGCGCGCCCGATAGCGGAACCGAGGAATCGTTCGAAAACGGCCTCCTCGAATATCCGCACTACACCCGACCTCAGGAATGGGAAGGGCGCACGATCCCCGAAGTGCTGCGATCGGGGGATCATGCGAGGATCGCGGCGTGGCGCAAGCAACGCCAAGAGGAAGACACACGGTTACGCAGGCCGGATCTATGGGAGCTCCACAGTGGAGCTCCGGTCCAGTCTGCCTCTGGCGCGCAGCGGAAGAAGAAGGAAACGGACCAGTGAACCTGATCCAGGAACTCGAAGCCGAAGCAATCGGCGCTTTGGGGAAAGACATCCCCGAATTTCGCGCGGGCGATACCGTGCGCGTCGGCGTCCGCGTTGTTGAAGGCAGTCGTGAACGCATCCAGAATTTCGAAGGTGTCTGCATCGCGAAAACCAATCGCGGCATGGGCAGCAACTTCACCGTCCGCAAGATCAGTTTCGGCGAAGGCGTGGAGCGTGTGTTCCCGCTTTACTCGCCGATCGTCGATTCCATCACCGTGGTCCGCCGCGGTGTCGTGCGCCGGGCCAAGCTCTATTACCTGCGCGGTCGCACGGGCAAACGCGCCCGGATCGCCGAGCGCCGGGAGAACGTGGCCAAGGAAAGCTGAGCTTCCTTTCCACGGACAAGGTCAAAAGGGCGCTTCGGCATCGGTCGGGGCGCCCTTTATCTTTTTCGACCGATAGGGAATTTGCTGTTGCGAGCTGGCGGCAGGACGCTAACCCGCAAGCGACAGGAACAAGGAGTATGCATTTTGGGCTATCGCGTAGCAATCGTCGGGGCGACAGGAAATGTCGGGCGCGAGATGATGGCGGTGCTGGCCGAGCGCGAATTCCCGTGCGACGAAGTTGTAGCGGTTGCCAGTTCGCGTTCGCACGGGACGGAAGTCGAATTCGGCGATACTGGTAAAATGCTCAAATGCCGCAATATCGAGCATTTCGACTGGGCCGGATGGGATATCGCGCTGTTTGCCGCGGGCAGCGGTCCGGCCAGGGAATATGCCCCTAAAGCCGCCGCTGCGGGCTGCGTCGTGATCGACAACAGCTCGCTTTTCCGGATGGAACCCGATGTGCCGCTGATCGTGCCCGAGGTGAATCCCGATGCCATTGATGGCTATGCGGCACGCAATATCATCGCCAACCCCAACTGTTCCACCGCCCAACTGGTCGTGGCGCTCAAGCCGTTGCATGATCAGGCCGTTATCAAGCGGGTAGTGGTCAGCACCTACCAGTCGGTTTCGGGTGCCGGCAAGGCCGGGATGGACGAGCTGTTCAACCAGAGCCGTGCGATCTTTGTCGGCGACCCGGTCGAGCCGGAGACATTCACCAGGCAGATTGCCTTTAATGTCATCCCGCATATTGATGTCTTCCTCGACGATGGTTCCACCAAGGAAGAGTGGAAGATGGTGGTCGAGACCAAGAAGATTCTCGACCCCAGGATAAAGCTCAATGCGACCTGCGTGCGCGTGCCTGTGTTCGTTGGCCATTCCGAGGCGGTGAATATAGAGTTCGAGAACGAATTGTCGACCGAGGAGGCGCAGGAGATTCTGCGCGAGGCACCGGGCTGCATGCTGGTCGACAAGCGCGAGGATGGCGGATACGTCACACCGGTCGAAAGCGCGGGCGACGGGGCGACCTATGTCAGCCGCGTGCGTGAAGACCCGACGGTCGAAAACGGGCTGACGCTGTGGTGCGTATCCGACAATTTGCGCAAGGGCGCTGCGCTCAATGCCGTGCAGATCGCGGAACTGCTGGGGCGAAGACATTTGCAGAAAGGGTGAGTTCATCATCACCCCGGCTTTCGCCGGGATGACGAACTTGTATAAGGTCGCGATGACCCTGATCGCAGACCTCTACTTCTCCTTCCGCTCGCCTTACAGCTATCTCGCGATCGGTCGTTATCGTGCGATGGCCGAGGAATACGATCTCGAAATCGCGCTCAAGCCGGTCTATCCGCTGGCCATCCGGCAGCCCGATTTCTTCGAGCGCAACCATCCCAACTGGTTGCGCTACACGCTGCTCGACGTGATACGCGTGGCGCAGTTCGAGAACATCCCTTTCGGCCCGCCGCGCCCCGATCCGATCGTGCAGGACATGGCGACACGCGAGATTGCTGATGATCAGCCCTATATCCGCAGGATCAGCCGTCTGGGACAGGCGGCGGCGCGGCGCGGCAAGGGACTGGCCTTCGCGCATGAAGCAGGACAGTTGATCTGGGGCGGGGTCGAGGGCTGGAACGAGGGTGATTATCTTGCCGGTGCAGCCGAACGGGCCGGTCTGGATATGACCGAACTCGATGCCGAAGTCGTGGCGCGACCCGATGATCTTGACGCCGAAATCGCCGCCAACCAACAGGCGCTCGAAGATGCAGGGCATTGGGGCGTACCGACGCTTGTATTCGATGGTGAACCCTTTTTCGGGCAGGACCGGATCGAAATGGCCCGATGGCGGATGGAACAGAAGGGGTTGGCGAAACGGTGAAGGGCGAGTTGACCGGCGGATGCAATTGCGGTGCGGTCCGCTACCGGATTGCCGAGAGTTTCCGTCTGCCACCCTATGCCTGCCATTGCACCGACTGTCAGACGCGTACCGGTAGCGCCTTCAGCGAGCATATGCTGGTAAGCGAGAATGACATTGCGATCGAAGGACCACTCGCCACTGGCACCATGCAGCAGCCGAGCGGGGCGATCTCGACTATTCATGGATGCGCGGAATGCCTCGCGCGTATCTATGCGACCAACGACCAGCGTGGGGGCTTGGCCTCGGTGCGCTGCGGGACTCTCGACGAGAGCGTGCAAATCAAACCTGTCGCGCATTTCTGGGTGCGCAGCAAGCAGGCATGGATTTGCTTGCCGGATGGCGCAACGCAGATGGAAACTCAGCCCGGGACCGGTGAAGAATGGCTCAGGATACTATCTCAAGCGTCATCGAAATGACCGAGAAGACAGGGCCGTGAGTTTGGCAACGAGTGCTTATTCGGGGGCACTGACGGTCGTTCCAACGCTCAGCTTCAGACGGCTGGGCGGCAACAGCGCCTTTTTGATCTTGGCTGCGATACCGACATTTCGTCCGGCCAGGTTCGCAATCCGGTACTCGATCCCGACACCCATCAACTGAGCGGCTTGCGAAAGAGTCAGTCCGTAGTCGGTGCGCAGCCAGGCCACCATGCCTCCGGTAGCGATCTTGAGCGCGTCTTCCATTGTGCCGGCTTGCCCGAGAACCATGATCTCGTCCCGGGATTCGATACGCGGTACCGGAAGCGAACTCTGCTTGATCAGCGCGACGCTGAACATGACGTCCATTGACGTCTCCAGAGCGAATTGCGTGGTTTCCCCATCGCCTTGCACGGCATGGGCATCACCGAGATAGAGCAGTGCTCCCGGGCGCTGGCCCGGCAGGTATATCGTGTTGCCGGCAACGACTTCGGAAAAGTCCATGTTGCCGCCGTAATGGCCGGTATCGCCGGTGGAAAGCGCCGGCCAGCCGAAGCCGGGAGCAACGCCCAGACCGCCGAGCATCGGACGCAGCGGGATTTCGAGCCTGTCCAGGGCGCCGCTTGCATTCGTCGGCCGCGCAAGACCGGCGTCGCGATCGATCGTCCAGCGGACCGGTTGCCCTAGCTGATCGGAATTGCGCTCGATCCCGGTGCTGCGTGCGCGATTCACGATCTCGGCGAGACTATCGGCATAGTCGCGGTTGGGGATGAGCGAGATCAGCCTGATGACCAGCGTATCGCCCGGCTCGGCACCGGCTATGAAAAAGGGGCCGGTTTGAGGATTGCCGAACAGGCTTCGGGTTTCGCCATGCTTGCCGAGACCTCCCGAATCGATCGTTTCGGTAACTACCGTATCCCCCGGCCATATCACCATCACCGGGGCACGGTCTGCATCCCAGCCATGCGAGAAATCGCCTGGTTCGTATCGGTGCGTATGCGGGCCGCCCGGTGCCCGTTCGGGAACCAGCCAGGCCGAGAACCTGTGCTTGGTGGTCGCACCGTCGCCACCATTGCGATCTGGGAAGGTAGCGAAACCCTCCATCCGCGCATCGATGACCCGGCCCGTGAAAACGGCACCATTGTCGTGGCCTGACAATACGGAGAAGCTGACGCGATCTCCATCCAACCGTCCACGAATGGCTCCACCATCCAAATCGCCTGTCCAGGCTTCACCGGCCCGCTTCACATTCAGTGTATAATAGGCGGAAACACCCCACATATCGGCACGCACGACCCACTGCTCCGCAGCGGCGGGGGCGGCGGCCATGAGCAGCAATATGAACCAACCAAGATATTTCATTGAGGATACCATGTATGACTACAGATGTAATCATACATGGTATCGAGCTGAAAGATCAATGATTGAATATGGTCCGTTTTCGGCTTGCTTGCCTGGTGATCGATGGGCATGGATCGTGGAAATGGCTGAACTAGGATATTTTGCCGCGGCGGATGGTGCTTCCCTGGCTGTTCATCGTATGGGTGGGGGCAGGCCGGTTATGCTCCTTCACGGTCTGTTTTCCAGTGCGCAGATGAACTGGATAAAGTTCGGTCATGCGCAAAAGCTGGCCGATGCAGGGTTTGAAGCGATCATGCCTGATTTGCGCGCGCATGGTGAGAGCGCGAAACCGCACGAGGCGGAGGCCTATCCGCCGGGAGTGCTGGCCAGGGATGTTGTAGCGTTGGTCGAGGCACTGGGCTTGCACGATTATGACTTGGTCGGTTTCTCGCTTGGCGCGCGCACAGCCGCGCGTGCAGTGATCGAGGGACTGGCTCCGCGCAAGCTGGTGCTGGCGGGCATGGGACTCGAAGGACTTGCTGGCTGGAACGACCGGGCAACCTTCTTTATCGATGCCATCGACCGTTTCGACGAGGTCAAACGCGGCGACCCGGCTTTCTACGCCACCAGCTTCATGAAGACGATGAAGATCGACCGGATCGCGGCGCGACTGCTGTTGCAGGCGGTGGACGATACTTCGGCCAGGGAACTGGCCGCGATAACCATGCCGACGATGGTGCTGTGCGGCGAAAAGGATAACGACAACGGTTCGGCGACACGGCTGGCGGAAGCACTTTCCGATGCGCGCCATGTCGCGATACCTGGCACACATATGGGCTCGGTAACCGAAGCCGCGCTGGGCAATGCCTTGGTCGAATTTCTGGGGGATGGGCGATGATGGACGAGAAGCAAGCCTGGCGCGTCTGGATTACCGGCCTCGTGCTGTTTGCAATCACGGTCGCGCTCAGTGTCACGGTCACCCGGAATGGTGTTACGCTGGGCATTACCGAGCATCAGCAGGCCGGTACTGCGGTACGCGCGGACGAGATTCAGGCCGCATGGAATACCGCTGGCGTGCGGGGAAATGCGATGGCTGCAATGCTGGCCGATCTCGTCTTTATCGGCGTCTTCGCATGGGGCAGCTACTTGCTCGGTCGGGTATTTTCGGGTGCTGCAAATGGATTGATACGCGTGATCGGGCTGGTTGTCGTTACATCGGCGATTGTCTTCGGTCTGACCGACTATATCGAGACGATCCTGCAATTCACCCAACTCCTACTGGACAAGGGTTCGGACTGGATGGCGGGCACCGCTGCAACGGTTCGCCCAGTGAAGATACTCACCTTTTGCATTGCGTTTTTCGGCATCATGCTGGCGCTTGTCGTTCGTCGATTTTCACAGGACCCAGCTTGATTCGCAACGACCAGAGGTTCAAGCCGATAGCGATGGAAACCGGTTTTTCCTGAGAGGATGACAAAGATATGAAATTCGCACCTGTCGCACTTGCCGCGCTAGCCGTTTCGCTCGCCACACCTGCATTTGCGGAGCACCAAGAAGCCGAGGGGACCGAGTCCGTCGAAGCCTTTCCGATGACTCCCGAAGGCGCTGCGGCCTGGGTCGACATGGTCGAGAAGGATCTCTTCGACTATTCGGTCGAAGCCGGTCGGATCTACTGGATCAACGCCACGTACATTAGTGAAGACACCGATGCGCTAGCTGCACAGGCAGGTGCGAAAGGTACCGAGAAGTCGGTCAAATACGCGCTCAATGCCGCAGAATACGCAACCATAGCCGGACTCGATCCGGAAGTCGCCCGCAAGCTCGATATGTTGCGCAACGGGATAGTCTTGCCTGCGCCGACGACTGATGGCGCGGCAACCGAGCTTAACCGGATCGCGACCAGTCTCAACAGCCAGTACGGCAAGGGCAAGGGCACGCTGAACGGCAAGGAAATCAGCGGGTCGGACATCGAGGCCGAAATGGGCAATCTCGAGCGCACGCCGGCCGAGCTTGCCGAGATGTGGGCGAGCTGGCACTCGAATGTCGGCGCACCGATGAAGGACGATTATGTTCGCATGGTAGAGATTGCCAATGAGGGTGCGAAAGAACTCGGATTTACTGATACTGGTGCCATGTGGCGTTCCAACTACGACATGTCGGCAGAGGAATTCGCTGCGACCAAGGAACGGATGTGGGAAGAAGTAAAGCCGCTCTACATGGAGCTGCATACCTATGTTCGCGCCAGGCTCAACGAGAAATACGGTGACGAGATTCAGCCCGCGACAGGCCCGATCCGCGCCGATCTGCTCGGCAATATGTGGGCGCAGGAATGGGGCAGTATCTACCCGCTGGTGGCACCTGAGGGGGCCGGTGATATCGGATATGACCTGACCGCGCTGATCGAACAGAAGGGCTTGAGCGAGCGCGATATGGTCAAGGTGGGCGAGGATTTCTTCTCTTCGCTGGGCTTCGCTCCGCTACCCGATACCTTCTGGACTCGCAGCCAGTTCACCAAGCCGGCGGATCGCGAAGTCGTGTGCCACGCCAGTGCTTGGGATATCGACAACAAGGACGACATCCGCATCAAGATGTGCATCAAGAAGAATGCGGACGATTTCATCACTATCCACCACGAGCTGGGCCACAACTATTACCAGCGTGCCTATAAGCGGCAGGATTATCTGCACCTCAACGGCGCCAACGATGGCTTCCACGAAGCGATCGGCGACATGATCGCACTGTCGATCACGCCGGAATATCTCGTCCAGATCAACATGCTCGACCGTTCCCAGGTACCAGGAGAAGACAAGGATATCGGCTTGCTATTGCGTCAGGCGATGGACAAGGTCGCGTTCCTGCCCTTCGCCCACCTGGTCGACAAATGGCGTTGGGGCGTGTTCGACGGATCGATCACACCGGCGCAATACAACGATGCCTGGCATGGCCTTAAGCGTGAATATCAAGGGATCACGCCACCGGTGGATCGGCCCGAGGACTCGTTCGATCCCGGCGCGAAGTACCATATCCCCGGAAATACGCCTTATACGCGCTATTTCCTCGCCCGGCTGCTGCAGTTCCAGTTCTTCAAGGCTGCCTGCGACCAAGCGGGGTGGGAGGGGCCTCTCCACCGCTGTTCGTTCTACGGCAATAAGGACGTAGGCAGGAACCTGGGAGCGATGCTCGAAATGGGTGCCTCCAGGCCATGGCCCGACGCGCTCGAAGCGTTTACCGGCGAACGCGAAATGAGCGGCAAGGCGATGGTCGAATATTTCGCCCCGCTCATGGACTGGCTCAAACAGCAGAACGAAGGCAAACCGCGCGGCTGGTAGGTTTTCGTTCTGCGAAAAGCCCCCCGCCATCATGAGGTGGCGGGGGGTATCGCGGCGGGCAGACGGGTCGCCGCCACGAAGAAGTCTTGGACCGATCAGCTCGGATCGAACGGCAGCGAGCTGTGGTGGAGGTTGATTTTCAGGTCGCCGTTCTCATCCTTGGTGTAACCGAACGAGTATTCGACTTTGGTTTCCTCGCCGTCGGTACCGGTGAAGAAGTAATTGCCCATGGCCATGGCCATGTCGCCGTCTTCATCGATAACGGTGCCCTCGTTTTCCCAGCGTACAGTAGTGTAGGGCGCGATGGCGAAGCCTTTGTCCTCGCTGCCTTCGGTGCCCACGAAGTAGCTCAGCGCTTCGTCCATATTGCCGCGGAACTGATCTTCGGAGGCAAGCGTTGGCTTGAACAACACGGTCGAATCGCTGCCGAAATCGTAGAATTTGGCAACATGGTCGGTGGCCGCGGCGCGATAGTCGCCTTCCTCGCTATAGGCCTTGCCGATCGCGACGATGCCTTCACCCCAGGCCTGCTGGGCGGCGGCGACTTCTTCGGCGGTAATCGGATTGTTCGCTTTGCCGGTCATAGCGGTATCGGTGCCTGCTTCGCCGCAAGCGGCCAGAGCGAGCATTGAGACGGCAAGAAGGGGGGCGGTAACCAGTTTCTTCATTTCAAACTCCAAAATCAGGCGCTCGGCCGTAACAGCGGAGGCCAGTTGATGTCATCGGCGTTTCAGGAAGCGAACCGGAACCGGACCTCGCTCGACAAAAGCCGATACGGTCCGACATCACGCGCGCCATGCAACAGCACGGCGCACGCCAGAGGGGCCCGGTCCGTACAGGCTGAATACACACCTGCAAGCTCGGTTCCAAGAAAATTTCATGATGGCTCTCGAACCTCGACCGCACCTTTGCCTTATCGCCTGCCCGGCTTATAAACGTGCAGATAGGGGAGAAGACGAATGTTCCTGTTGCGAAAGCTTGTCGTGGTGAGCCCCTTGGTTCTTATTGCTTGCTCTCCCACGCCTGCCGATAGCACTCCGCCAGTTGTCCAGAGCGATCTCGAGGGCACGTTGTTCATCGCCAATAAACGCGGCAACTCGCTGTCGAAAATCGACCTTGCGACCGGTGCGGAGGTTCACCGTGTCGATAGTTGCACCAATCCACACGAGCTGGCGACGTCGCCGGACGGGGAGTATGTCGCCCTGGCCTGTTACGGCGGGACGACGGTCGATATTTTCCGCACCGGCGACCTGTCGCGCCTGCGCAGTATCGAGCTGGGCGAAAATGCACGGCCGCACGGGATCGTCTGGCACGGCAACGGCCATCTCTATGTGACTGCGGAAGGACGGCAATCGATGTTCCGGGTCCAGCACCCGGCGGGCGAGATGGCAATCTTCGAATATCCGACCCGCCAGCGTGGTAGCCACATGCTGACCGTTTCGCCGGATGGCGATCGGGCATGGACGATGGATCTCGGCTCGGGGACGGTAACCCTCGTCGACCTGTTCGGTGGCAATCCGCCGCGCTCGCAGCAAGTCGGCGACGAGCCGGAAGGGATATCGCTCTCGCCCGATGGCGGTGCCCTGTGGGTTTCGGCGCGTGGTTCCAACCAGGCCCACGAACTTGATCCCACGACACTGGAAATCCGCAACACGGTTGATACCGGCGCCTTCCCGTTGCGACTTGCGATCCGTCCGCAGGGTGATGTCGCGGTAACGTCTGACCTTGCCGATGGCGGGCTGACGGTGATCGACCTCGCGACCGCCAAGGCGGTACGCTCGATTATGGTCTCGAACCCGGAGGAAGCGCGCAACCGGATGCAAGTCACTATCCTGTGGTCCGGCGATGGCGAACGCATCTATGTCGCCGAAACCGGCAGCGATACCGTCGCCGAAGTCGACTATGAGAGCGGTACTGTCCTGCGTAGGCTGCCCGCGGGCGAGGGTGGTGACGGGCTTGCAATCCTGCCGCAAGGGACTGATGGGAAAGACTAGGCACGAACCGGGCGTGATCGGCTGGCGCGAGCTGGTCCACCTGCCGGAGTTGGGATTGCACGCGATTCCCGCCAAGGTTGATACCGGCGCGCGGACCTCTTCGCTTCATGGCGAGGTGATCGAGGAATTCGAGCGCGACGGTGCGAAATTCGTCCGTTTCGCGGTCGACTTCCCGGGCCAGGACGCACTGCAGGTATGCGAGGCGGTGCATGTCGATATCCGTGGCATCACCAGCTCGAATGGCGAGACGCAGCGCCGCTATGTCATCAAGACTCCGCTCAGGATCGGCGAGGTCGAATTCCGTGCCGAGATCAGCCTGGCCGACCGTTCGGACATGAAATTCCCGATGCTGATCGGCCGTTCCTCGCTGCGCCGCCGTTTTGTCGTCGACAGCGGCCATAGCTGGCTGCAAACGCCGGGACGGGTGCCTGTCAAAGGAGATAAGCCATGAAAATCGCAATGCTGGCGCGTAACCCGAACCTGTACTCGCACCGCCGGCTGGTCGAGGCGGCTCGGGAGCGCGGGCATGCGCTCGATATTCTCAACACATTGCGCTGTACGGTGAATATCGCCTCGCACCGCCCGACGGTGCGCTACAATGGCGAGACGCTGAAAGGATACGAGGCTGTTATTCCGCGGATTGGTGCCTCGATCACCAATTATGGTCTCGCGGTACTGCGCCAGTTCGAGATGCAAGGTGTGTGGCCGCTTAATGAAAGCGTCGCGATCGGGCGCAGTCGCGACAAGTTGCGCAGCATGCAAATCCTCGCCAAGCACGGGCTTGGTCTGCCGCTTACCGCTTATGCCAACGACCCCAAGCAGGCGGAAGAGATCATCAAGGCGGTCAACGGCCCGCCGGTGGTAATCAAGCTGCTCGAAGGCACGCAGGGGATCGGGGTGGTGCTGGCCGAGACGATGTCATCGGCCAAGTCAGTGATCGAGGCCTTTCGTGGCGCCAACGTCAACATCCTGGTGCAGGAATTCATCAAGGAGGCCGGTGGGACCGACATCCGTGCGCTGGTAGTTGGCGGCAAGGTGGTCGCGGCGATGAAACGCACCGGCGCGGCGGATGATTTCCGCTCCAACCTCCATCGCGGCGGCAGTGCCGAAGTGATCAAGATCACCCCCGAGGAACGCTCGACCGCCGTCCGCGCTGCCCGTCGCATGGGGATGAATGTGTGCGGTGTCGACATGCTGCGAAGCAATCACGGCCCGGTGATCATGGAGGTGAACTCCTCACCCGGATTGGAAGGGATCGAGAAGGCGACGGACAAGGATGTCGCGGGGATGATTATCGATTTCGTCGCCGCGAACGCAAAGGCGGGGCGGACCAAGACGAAGGGCAAGGGGTGATGTTGTTGCTTGGGTTCTTTTTCTTTAGGTCGGTGCGTTAAGAAGCTGGACCCCCGATCAAGCCGGGGGTGACGGCGTAGGTTGAGAGGTGGTACCTCACCTGAACGGTGGCTCGTTGAACGCGCGCAGTTTGCGCGAGTGCAGCCGTGGCCCTTCCTCGCGCAGGCTACGGCAGGCAGTCACGCCGATCTGCAGGTGCGCGGCGATCGCTTCCTCGTAGAACTGGTTGGCCTGGCCTGGCAGCTTGATTTCGCCGTGGAGCGGCTTGTCGCTGACGCATAACAGTGTGCCGTAAGGCACGCGGAAACGATAGCCCTGCGCGGCGATGGTGGCGCTTTCCATGTCGATCCCGACCGCGCGGCTCAGCGATAGGCGCTTGGCCGATTGGGTATAGCGCAGCTCCCAGTTGCGGTCGTCGGTGGTGACCACGGTGCCGGTGCGCATGCGCTTCTTGAGGTCGCTGCCATGTTCGCCCGATACGTCCTCTGCCGCGCCAGCCAGCGCTTGCTGTACTTCCGCGATGGCTGGGAGGGGGATTTCGGGCGGCAAGACCGGATCGAGCACATGATCGTCGCGCAGATAAGCGTGCGCGAGAACATAGTCGCCGATCTTCTGGGTAGGCCTGAGGCCGCCGCAATGGCCGATCATCAGCCAAGCTTCCGGCCTCAGGACAGCCAGGTGATCGCAGATCGTCTTCGCATTGGACGGGCCGACACCGATATTGACCAGGGTAATTCCGCCCCTGCTCTCGCCGACCAAGTGGTATGCCGGCATCTGGTGCTTGCGCCATGCGGTATCGGACAATTGGAGTCGTGCATCCTGGCGTGCCTCGTCCAGGTACAGCCCGCCCGCGCCGGCCAGGGCGGTAAAACCGTTCTTGCCCAGTTGCGCGCCTGCCCAGTCAACGAATTCATCAACATAGCGATGATAGTTGGTAAACAGGATGAAGCGTTGGAAGTGTTCCGGATTGGTCCCGGTATAGTGCGCGAGGCGAGCCAGCGAGAAATCTGTTCGCAACCCGTCGAACAGCGATAGCGGAATGGTGTCGGACGGATCCTCCAATTCGATCCCGTCGGCCAGTTCGTCGCCGATATCGGCCAGCTCGGTGGCCGGGAAATGGCGCGCGAGTTCGTTGGGGCTGATCCCCGCCAACTCGGCCCCGACCGCTCCATCGAGCACATAGGGGAAGGGTATTTCCTGGCGTGAGGGACGTACCTCGCAGGAAATATCGTAATCGCTGCCGATCAGGCACAACTGTTCGGCCAGATATTCGGCGAACAGGCGTGGCTTGGTAACGGTGGTGGCGTAGGTGCCGGGCGCATTGAGCCGCCCAAAAGCGCGGCTACGGTCTTCCGGTTGGGCCCCGCCGCGAAAAGTGAGCCGCAGTTCGGGGTATGCGTAGCTGCCGTCACGGCGCCTTTCCTTTGACGGCAAGGTGCCGTCGCGACCATAAGCCGTGACATCCGTGCGCAGGCGTTCGACCGATTCCTCGTAGAGGCGGGTGAGTTCATCGATGATAGTGTCGGGTGATTCCATCACAAGCCAATAGCGCGCGTCAGATGACAATTCAAAGAAACTTGTCAGTCCATCCTTTCCGGTCGTGCTGGCCTCTTTCCGTCATCCCGGCGAAAGCCGGGATCGGTTGCAGGTTGCCGCTACCCCGTCGGATCGAGACGAGAGCGACCTCAGCTTTCGCTGGGGTGACGAATGAGACAGGGAGGAATGAAGCAGGGAGGATAACGGCCTGCAGAAAAAGGGGGCGCGACCCGCAGATCGCACCCCCTTTTCGTTTTTTGGAGGACCGAAGGGCTCGGCTTTACTTGGTTTCGGCATCCTCGCCAGCGTCGACCTCTTCGGACTCCGCCGGAGTTTCTTCGGTTTTCGTCTCTTCGACTTCCACTTCGGTTTCAACCGGCTTTTCGAGCATGTCGGCGGGAATTTCACCGGGTTCGAGCGTCGGATCGACACTTTCGGTGAAACCTTCCTCGGCGATCGCGGCCTGTTCCTCTTCGAACAGTTGCGCGAGCACGTCGACGCCCTGGCTCTGGAGTTCGGCCTCGTCATCGGAGCGGGCAACATTGGCCTTTACCGTGACATGGACTTCCGGGTGCAAGGCGATGGTCACGTCGTGCATGCCGATAGCCTTGATCGGGCTGCCCATGACGACCTGTTTCTTGTCGATCTCGTGGCCCTTGTCGGCGAGGCCGTTGACGACATCGCGGACATTGACCGAACCGTAAAGCTGGCCAGCGTTGGACGAGGCGCGGATCAGCACGATCTCCGTGCCGTCGACCTTTTCGCCCTGCTTTTCGGCAGCCGATCGTTTCTCGGCATTTTCCTTTTCCAGCCGTTCGCGATTGGCTTCGAAGACCTTCTTGTTGGCCTCGTTGGCGCGAAGAGCCTTCTTCTGCGGGAGCAGGAAATTGCGGGCATAGCCGTCTTTCACGGTGACCACATCACCGATCGAGCCGAGATTGCCGATACGTTCGAGGAGAATGATATCCATGTGTCTTCTCCTCTTACTTCACGATGTAGGGAAGCAGGCCGATATGGCGCGCGCGCTTGATCGCCTTGGCGAGTTCGCGCTGCTTCTTGGCCGAAACGGCGGTGATGCGCGACGGCACGATCTTGCCGCGTTCGGACATGAAGCCCTGCAGCAGGCGCACGTCCTTGTAATCGATCCTGGGGGCGTCCTTGCCCGAGAAGGGGCAGGATTTGCGGCGGCGGAAAAACGGGCGGGCCATCAGTTACGCTCCTCGCGGTCGCCCCGGTCGGAGCGGCTCCGCTTCTTGTCGCGGTCGTTCTTGCGCATCATCACGCTCGGGCCGTCCTCGTGCTCTTCCACTCGGATGGTCATATAACGGATAACGTCTTCGTTGATGCGCGTCTGGCGCTCGAGTTCCTCGACAACGGAGCCGGGCCCCTCGATGTTGAGCATCACGAAATGCGCCTTGCGATTGCGGTCGATCTTGTAGGCGAGGCTTTTCAGGCCCCAGGTTTCGGTCTTGGTGACCTTGCCGTCGTTCTTCTCGATAATATCGGTGGCACTTGCCGCCAATGCGTCGACCTGGCTCTGGCTCAGATCCTGACGCGCGAGAAAGACATGCTCGTAAAGAGCCATCTTCGCTTCCTTTCATTTCCTGCCGATCGCTGGCCGATCCGCACTATCGCGGGACCCCTCCGGCTTTCTTCGAATCCCTGCCTGAAAGCAGGGAAGGCGCGCACATAGCGGGAATCGCGGGGAATGCAAGGCCAAGGGAGGGCTTGCGCGCATGGACTGCACGCGGCAGGGCGACACAGGGAACAGGGAATGCAAAGGAGGACGATTTGCCAGGTGGATTGGTAGCCTTGCTGGACGATGTCGCGGTAATCGCGCGGACCGCTGCCGCATCGATCGACGATATCGGGGTTGCGGCAAGCAAGGCGGGATCGAAAGCCGCCGGGGTGGTGATTGACGATGCGGCGGTAACGCCAAGCTACGTCACCGGCCTTTCGCCTGCTCGCGAACTGCCGATCATCTGGAGCATCACCAAGGGCAGTCTGAAGAACAAGCTGCTGATTCTGCTACCCGGGGCCCTGCTACTCAGCCAATTCCTGCCCTCGGCGATCATTTTCATCCTGATGCTGGGCGGTGCGTATCTCAGTTACGAAGGTGCCGAGAAGATCATCGAGAAACTCGGCGGCGAAAAGCACGGCAAGACGCTGGATGACCGGATCGAAGATCCGGTCGCGTTCGAGAAACAGCGTGTTTCCGGTGCGATCCGAACCGACCTGATCCTGTCTGCGGAAATCATGGCGATCACTCTCAACGAGGTGGCGGCAGAGGATTTCTGGGTACGTGCCGGTGTGTTGGCCGTGGTCGGCATTGCGATCACCGCCGTCGTTTATGGCGCGGTCGCCCTGATCGTGAAGATGGACGATGTCGGGCTGCATTTGGCGCGAAAGCCGTCCGAATTCGCGCAACAAATCGGAAATGTGCTGCTCAAAGGCATGCCATGGCTGCTCAGGGCGTTGTCGATAATCGGAACCGTTGCGATGTTGTGGGTCGGTGGCGGTATCCTGATCCACGGGCTGCACGAACTGGGCTTGCACGATCTTTCCGACTTCAGTCACGGGTTGCAACACGGTGTCGAAGAACTGACCGGCGGGTCGGGCGGTATCCTTGGCTGGCTGACCTATGCCACGATTTCAGCGCTGGTCGGGCTGGTTGTAGGTGGAGTGCTGGTGTTCGTGCTGCACAAGGTCTTCAGGCTGGGGCATGAGACCGGGGCGCATTAGAGGCCGATTGGCAGACTGCGAGTCACTCTGACTCCACCCACCATCCCGGAGAGTCCCGTTCGTCGTCTCGGCGGAAGCCGGGGCGGGGCGCGGGTTCTTGCGACCGTTCGGTCATGACGACAGCGATTCCAGCTTTCGCTGGGATGACGAAAGGGTTGGGGCGGCAGAAGAGCCGGGATAGCGCGGGTGAAGCTGACGCGATCAGAGGAGGTCCTTCAGAACGCCTTCCGCAAATTCGGTCAGCGTATCGTCGCGCGCGCCCATTATCACGATCCGGTCGCCCGGTTTGGCGAGTTCGACCATCCGTTTGCCGCAATCCTCGCGACTGGGAATGTATCGTGCGTTACCGCCTGCTGCTTCGATCAACCCGACAATCCGCTCGCTGCCTTCGCTGCGGTCCACCGTGCCGCCAAAATAAACCGGGTCGCACAGGATGGTAACATCGTCCTTGTCGAGTTCGCGGGCGAAGGTTCCGGCCAACTCGTGACCCATTTGTCGCAGTGGGCCGTAACCGTGCGGCTGGAAGAAAGCGATCACGCGGCCCGGATGCGATCTGAGCGTGCGCAGGGTCGCTGCACATTTTTCCGGATTGTGGCCGAAATCGTCGATCACGGTGATACCGGACGGGCTGGTGCCGGCGATACCGAACCGGCGCGCCAGGCCTTGAAAATCCGCCAGGGATTCCACCGCAGTCGCGACAGGAACACCGGCCGCCGCAGCCCCGGCAATTGCCGCCAGCGCATTGGACAGGTTGTGCCGTCCCGGCATCGCGAGACGCAGCGCGTGTTCGTTATCATCATGGCGGTCGATTACCATCGCTGCCTGTTTGGTCGGCCCTTCGGCAATACTGCCAGGCACGATGCCAATCTGGGCTTTCTGCTGTTCGATCCCGAATGTGATGACCTTGTTCGCGCGCGAAAGCAAGGCAAGCGCTTCGGTATCGTCGGCATTAATCGCTGCGATCCGGCTGCGCCCAAGGTAATCGCCGAACAGCACGCGCAGTTCTTCCATGCTCTTGTGATCGAGGCTGACATTGAGCAGCACGCCCACCGCAGGACGGTAGAGCGCGATCGAACCGTCGCTTTCATCCACCTCGCTGACATAGATGCTCTGGCCGCCGACCACTGCACTGGCGAAAGGGCGTTCGGGCGATACGAAATTCTTCATCACCGCACCGTTCATGACAGTGGGTTCACGGCCTGCCGCCTGCAATATCCAGCCGAGCATCCCGGTCACGGTCGACTTGCCGCTCGTCCCCGCGATGCCGATCCCAGCGCCGCTGGTATTGAACAGAATCGAATTGAGTTCGGCACGGGTCATGCGCAGGCAGCCGAGATCCTTTGCCCGGATGACTTCCGGCACGGTATCTTCGACGGCTGCGGAAGCGACGAGGATCTGGTCTGCTGAAGCAATCCCGCTGCCATCCTGCGCATGCAGCGCGAAACCCTGCCGTTCGAGAGTCGCGAACTTCTCCGGCGTGCGCCCCTGATCATGACTGCGGTCGGACCCGGCCACTTCCGCACCGCGGCCTTTCAGGATGTGCGCCAGCGGTAACATGCCCGATCCGCCGATGCCGCAGAAGAAGAACGGGCGCGCAAAAAGCTCATCGGGATTGGGGATATCGTCCATCGCGCGTTCGGTAAGTTTCCCGGGCACCAAACACAACCGTCATTCCCGCGAAAGCGGGAATCCGGCTTTGCTCACGGAAATGTTGGGGTTGTAAATTCGCTGGATTCCGGCTTTCGCGGGAATGACGGACTTGGGAGGAAGTAGTTCTGGCAACCCGCATCGCAATCTGTGCCCCCGGCAAGCGGCTTGAGCGCGAGCATGCCGATGCCGTGCTCGACCTAGTCGCGGGCGACTCTTCGATAGAACTGAGTTTTCACCAGCAATGCTTTGCGCGTCACGGCCATTTCGCTGGAGATGATGAGGTCCGGCTCACTGCGCTGGTCGAGTGCGCGAACGACCCGGAAGCCGATGCGGTGTGGTTCGCGCATGGCGGTTACGGCTCCAACCGCATAGCCGCCCGGGCTGTCGAACAGATGGGCGGTGCGGCGCGTGGCAAGGTCTTTCTCGGCTATTCCGACACCGGGTATTTGTTGGCGGCGTTGTACAAGGCAGGAATTGGCAAGCCCGTGCACGGCCCGATGACGGCCGATATCCGGAGTAACGATGGCGAAGCAGCCGTGCGCAGGGCGCTAGGTTTCCTGACGGGGGGAACCGACGGACTCGAACCGGACCTGGACGATCGCCCTACGGTTGCTTTCAACCTGATGACGCTTGCAATGATGTGCGGCACGGAGTTGATGCCCGACCTGTCAGGCCACATAGTGCTGGTGGAGGAGGTGTCCGAACACCTTTATGCGGTCGATCGGTTGTTCTTCCATGTAACCCAGCACCTCGGCAGTGTGGCAGGACTGCGGCTCGGGCGCGTTTCGGACATCCCCGAAAACGATCGCGCATTCGGCATGAGCGAGGAAGATGTCGCTCGCTACTGGTGCGAAAGATCTGGCATTCCCTATCTCGGCTTTGCCGATATCGGCCACGACACAGCGAACAAAATCGTCCCCTTCGGACTTGCGGGAGCGGGCGGGCATCCATAAGCCGCGCCCTTGGAGGTTTCACATGAGAGCATTCGTATTCCCCGGCCAGGGAAGCCAGAAGGTCGGCATGGGCAGCGAGTTGGCCGATGCCAGCGGTGCGGCACGCGAAGTGTTCGAGGAGGTCGACGACGCGCTGTCACAGAACCTTTCGACCATCATGCGCGACGGGCCGGAGGAGGAATTGACGCTGACCGAGAATGCGCAGCCGGCGATCATGGCCAATGCTATCGCCACCTTGCGCGTCTTGCAGGAAGATTTCGATGTATCGCTCGCGGCGACGGGTGATTGCGTGGCAGGTCATTCGCTGGGAGAATACACTGCTCTTTGTGCTGTCGGGGCTTTTTCCCTGGCTGATACGGCAAGGCTGCTGAAGCTTCGAGGGCAAGCCATGCAGGCCGCCGTTCCGGTAGGCGAGGGTGCGATGTGCGCTTTGCTCGGTGCCGATCTCGACAAGGCACAACGGCTTGCCGAAGCCGCAGCGGAGGGGCAGGTGTGCGAAGTCGCCAACGACAACGACCCGACCCAGGTCGTGCTGTCGGGCAGCGCGCAAGCGATCGAACGCGCGGTTGCACTGGTCAAGGATTTCGGAATCAGGCGTGGTATCCCGTTGCCGGTCTCCGCACCGTTTCACTGTTCGCTGATGCAGCCGGCCGCCGATGCCATGGCCGA
>JANQPE010000092.1 GCA_028289565.1 Parerythrobacter sp. | reverse complement strand
CGATTCGCAATCACCCGCAATCGCAGGCGATTACCCTCGGCCCGCGCATCCTGCGCGGAGAGACGGCGGCTATCGCCGCGACCGCTCTCTGGATGGGCGTCTCGGGCGACTGGGATTCCGGTGGAATGTCCTCGACATCGATGCCGGGCAGAGGGGTTGTTTAAGTCTGATCCCTTCCCAGGAGATCGGGAGGCAGGCCGATTACCCCTTCCCTCGCCACCTTCGGTTGCCTAACGAAACGCATATGAGCACGCGCGAAGCCTCGGATACACAGGACCCCATTATCGAGAGCCGCGATCAGTTGGTCGCGCCGATGCAGGCAGGCGAGAAGCCCAAGACCGAATGGCGGATCGGGACTGAACACGAAAAACTGGTCTACAAGGGCAGCGACCACCGCGCGCCTTCTTACGACGAACACTGCGGTATCCGTGACATTCTATTGAAATTACAGGATTTTGGATGGAGGCCTGTTGAAGAAAATGGAAAGATCATCGCGCTCAAGGGTAGTGACGGCGCGGTCAGCCTCGAACCTGCCGGGCAACTCGAACTGTCGGGTGCCCCGCTCGAAAACCTGCACCAGACCTGCAACGAAACCGGCCGCCATCTCCAACAGATAAAGGAAATCGGCGAGCATTGCGGAGTCGGTTTTCTCGGCCTGGGGATGTGGCCCGATAAGACACGCGAAGAACTGCCGGTAATGCCCAAGGGGCGCTACGCGATCATGATGCGGCACATGCCGCGTGTCGGCACGCTCGGCCTCGACATGATGCTGCGGACCTGCACGATCCAGGTCAATCTCGACTATTCGAGCGAGGCGGACATGGTGAAGAAGTTCCGCACCGGCCTTGCGCTCCAGCCGCTCGCCACCGCGCTGTTCGCCAATTCCCCTTTTACCGAAGGCAAGCCGAACGGCTATCTCAGCTATCGCAGCCATATCTGGAGCGATACCGACCCGCACCGTACCGGCATGCTGCCCTTCGTTTTCGAAGACGGTTTCGGATACGATCAGTGGGTCGACTACATGCTCGACGTCCCGATGTATTTCGTCTTCCGCGATGGCAAGTACATCGATGCAGCAGGGCACAGTTTCCGCGATTTTCTCAACGGCGAACTTGCCGTCCTGCCTGGCGAGAAGCCGCGCGAGGGCGACTGGTGGGACCATCTCTCGACCGCCTTTCCCGAAGTACGCCTCAAGAGCTTCCTCGAAATGCGCGGTGCCGATGGTGGCCCATGGAACCGGATCTGCGCGCTACCGGCCTTCTGGGTCGGCCTGCTCTACGAACAATCCGCGCTCGACGCAGCATGGGACCTAGTGAAGGACTGGTCGATGGAGGAACGCGAGGCGCTGCGCAATGCGGTGCCCAGGATGGCGCTCGATGCGCCGATGCCAGGGGGCGGCAAGCTGCTCGACCTCGCCCGTGAAGTTCTGGCGATCGCACGCTCGGGCCTGTCGGCGCGCGGACGGCTCGGCGAGAGCGGCGACAACGAAACGGGATTCCTCGAAACGCTCGACGAGATCGTCGCCAGCGGCAAGGTCCCCGCCCAGCGCCTGCTCGACCTTTATCACGGCGAATGGAACGGCGATGTGAACCGGATTTACGAGCACAGTTTCTGACGCGAGGGGCGGAACCGGACCGGCGGGGATGGTCGGTGGCGGCTAGGGGCGTCACTCCGCCGGCTGATGCTGCATCACCGGGCCGCGCGGGCGCAGGCGACGCTTGAGCGCGGCAAGCGGACGGGTCAGCAACCCGTTTTCCTCCATCCATGCGTGATATGCGCGATATTTGTGATCTTCGGCGAGCAAGTGCGCTTCTTCCGTTTTCGCACGCCAATAATAGATCGCACTGACGCAGCCGAGGAAAAAAGTATTGCGCACCGCATCGATCGGCGATCCGCTGGTAACGAGGAACGGCATGGCCGAACACCACCAGAACAGGTTCTTCGACAGATAGGCCGGATGGCGCGTGAAACGATACGGACCGTTGGTCAGCACCCCGCGATAGGTCAGGTTGGAAAAGCGGATGCCGAAAGCGACTGTGGCCCAGGCATAGACACCTGTAAGAAACACCAGCCATCCAGCCCATGCCCATAACAGCGTGGTGCTGCCGGCAAACCAGTGCGCCCACCCGGCAGTGTTGACCTCGTAG
This sequence comes from Parerythrobacter sp., assembly GCA_028289565.1. GTDB lineage: Bacteria > Pseudomonadota > Alphaproteobacteria > Sphingomonadales > Sphingomonadaceae > JANQPE01. The sequence continues at coordinate 6,556 of JANQPE010000092.1, read as the reverse complement.
GCAAGCATGCCGTTCTGGCCCATGAAAGCGAATACCAGTGGCGGGTAGCAGATCAGCGCCGCCAACCACCCGCCGAGCAACGGGTTCCCGCTACGGATATGCGCATCGAGCGGACGCATGGTCACCAGATACCCGACCGTGCCGATCTGGACATCGACCACGAACAGCAATTCGATCAGCAAGATTCCCAAGCGCACGGGCTGTTCGGTAATCTGGTTCAAATCCGCCTCGACCACGGCAGCGAAACCGGCCGGCAGGATCGAAATCATGAAGGCACCGAAGAAGCCCTTGATGATCCACGCCCGCCAGTGCTTCCTGACCTCTTCCGGGTCATGGGCCTCGCGACCGAGAAGCATCGCGCCGAAATGCCAGGCATGGTCGCGTGGTTCCACCATCTTCCGGTCGAGCCACAGCACATAGGGCACTGACAGCACGAACAGCGGGATCGCTGCCGTTCCGATCACTTCCATCGCAAACAAGTATTGGCCCGACCAATACCAGCGCGCGACGCAATAGAGGAACCCGATGATCGCCCATGTCGCCCATAGCCCGGCGATCTTGACGATCGAGACATGGATGACGGCGGACAGCGGACGCTTGCTGTCCCAGTCTATCCCGGTCGACGGATTGCGATGTACCTTGTCGACGAACACCGACCACAAGACCATGGGGCCGGATGAAAACAGCAATGCCGTCAACGCGGCATAGGGTCCGGAAAGAGGTTCACGCGGACCGAAAAGGTCGAATACGGTCGAAATCTCGGCCCAATTGCGACAGAACGCTATCCACGCGAACAGGCCGAGCAGCCCGGCCAGGCCAACGCCTGCCGACACGTCGCTTTTCGGCAGTCTTGCCGCAGTTTCCCGATACGCGCTCATGGCGCGCACGGCATAGAGGTAAAGAGTTAAACCCCCGGAAAGAAGCCGATAACACGTCCCGCAATGGGGCAGGTCGTCTCCAGGCCGTTAACCCTCAACGATAAGCGTGAATGCGGCCGTCATCGTCAAGCACGTACAACGTGCCATCCGCCACGACAGGCGCAAGCGAGACAGGCGTATCGAGATCGCGATACAGGCTGGCTGACCCTTCATCGACGCTGACCTTGTAGATCTTGCCATCGGTATTCGCGACCCACAGATTGTTTCCGGCCAGAACCGGACCGGTCCAGTAAATTGGCCCCTTCCTGTCCACCTCGTCACGGTACCGCTGGAGTTGGGTGATCCAGCGAATCTTGCCCGACGTGCGTGCGATCGCAAGCAGGCGGGCATCATCGGTCAGTGCGAAGATCCACTCGCCCGCAATCGCAGGAGTCGAGATACCGGCGACATTAAGTTCCCAGATACGCTGCCCGGTGACCAGCTCGTAAGCCGCCATGCGGCCGCCCTGTCCCAGCGCATAGACGCGTCCCTGGTCGATAATCGGATCGGCATCGATATCGGTCAGCGAGCCGACCTGGGTTGAGATCGATGTCTGCGCCAAGGCATCGGTCCACAGGATACGACCGTTTTCGTAGCGGTAGGCAACCAGTTCGCCCGAACTGTAGCCGGCCACGACAGTCCCCTGCCCAGCGGCAGGCGCCGCCACACCGAAGACACCGGCCTGCGCGGACGAGCCGGATTCGTTCCACTGGTTGCCACCGTCGGCAGCGTTGAGCGCATGGATCTGGTTATCCTGCGTCATCACATAGACAGAGTTGAAAGCGATCGTCGGAGAACCGCGAAGCGGGCCGGCAGGTTTCACCTTCCACAATTGCGCACCGTCGACCGCATTGAAGGCAATCACTTCACCAACGCCGTTGGTCGCATATACGCGGTTTGCAGCATAGCTGGCCCCGCCGCCAAAGGCAGAATCGCGCAGCTTACCCTCGATTTCCATCCGGTGACTCCACCGGCGCGCACCGTTCTGGGCATCGAATGCGTGCACGACGCCATCGGTATCTACCGCCACCACCATGCCGCCACCAGCGATCGGTGCCGCGCCCAATCGCCGCCGCTCACCTGAACCGGCAAGCTGGGCCGTCCAGGCTTCACCCGGATTGTCCGGTAATGCCAAATGACCATAGGCCTTGCTCGCAGTACCGCCTGCCTGGGGCCATTCGGTGTTCGTCTGCGCGGGAGGAAGCACTACGGAAACGCTCGCCAGCGCGGGATCGACGGTGACCCCGGTCTGAATCCGTGAAAGGACCGGAACGCGTTCACCCAGCGTCGGGGTTTCCTTCGGACCGCCACCGCCGAACAAGCCGCCACTGCAGGCAGGAAGCGCTGCAACCAGAGAGAGCGCGATCAGGCCATGTCCCGAAAGGGTAAAACGGATAGGTTTCATGAGCGTGTTCGTTCCAATCCTTATTGTGCCACAGGGGGTGGAACCCCGTTCGGCTCGGAAATTTCTTCGAGCAGTTTGTCGACATCCTCGATCGCATCCACTCCCAGCAGACCGGCCAGTTGCCGTGCACGCGAACGCAGCACTTCCGGAACGGTTTCATCCTTGGCTATTTCACCCAACAAGGTACCGGCCTCCGACCGCTTGCCCTGGTCGAGATAAGCCATGGCAACAAGTTCGCCAGCACTGCCGAAATACGGTTTTCCAGGTACGGCAAGAGGCTTGAGCCTGGCAATCACATCTTCGGGTTCGAGGCTGTCATAATTGGTCGCGACCTCGCGAATGGACGCAAGATCGCGCAACGCCTGCGGAGCGGAGCTGTCGCCGGCAATCTCGGAATAGATCGCAACCGCGTCAGCCGGACGATCCTGCTCCATCGCGATTCCGGCCTTGAGCATCCTGGCAAAATTGGTCGCTCCGTTCGCTCCTTCCGCGATCAGCGGATCAAGTATCTCGCTGCCGGTCGCGAGATTGCCCGACTCGATTTGGTCGAGGGCGCTGACCAGCGTTTCGGAATCCTGTTCCATCGCTGCTTCCTGGCGGCTGTCCCAATAGAGATAGCCGCCAAACGCCACCAAGCCGAGCACTACAGCGCCTATCAGAGGACGTCCGAAGCGCTTGGCGAAATCGGCATATTGATCCTGCCTTACGGCATCGTCGACTTCGCGCAGCAGTACGTCTTCCTGAGCGGATTTCTTCTCTTCAGGTGTTTGTTTGGAACCGGGTGTTAGGGCCACGGGTGGCTCTTTCTAGCAATTGTGAACAGGATGGCGGGCTGTTTAGCGTAGCCCCGCGCCATTTCAATGTCGAAACCAGACTGTTCCCCACAGGGTGAACCGCGGGTGAAGCAGGCGATCGTGCCTTGTCACGACAGGCTATCGTATCCCATCGCCGATGCATAAAGTCGGCGATAGGTGTCGATCATCCGCGTTTCGTCATATTCCTGGTTTGCTTTCAAGCGGTTGGCCTCACCCAGCTCCTTGCGAAGATCCATATTGCGCGCCAGTTCGTGCAAGCCGATTTCGAGGTCATCGGGCCCGGACGCGACATAGCGACGATTCGGCTCGGCAACCATTTCTGCGATGTCACCGACATCCATCGCCGCAACCGGAAGGCCCGCAGCCATGGCTTCGACAAGTGAAATCGGGAATTGTTCGCTGTCGGAAGACAATGCGAAAACGTCGAACAGGCCGATATAGCGCGCCGGATCGGGTACGAAGCCCGGCAAGTGCAGGCGATGTCCGGCGCCAAGTCGCCCGGCCTCGTCGCGAATCGCCTCGCGTTCCGGTCCTTCGCCCACAATCACGAGCTGCCATTCCTCAGGCAGGGATGCAAAAATCTCGACCAGGCGGGGCAGGTTCTTCACCGCGCGCAGACCGGCAACGGTACCCAACCAGAATTCATCCCTGCGCTTGATCACGCCGCGCAAGGCATCGGGCTTGGGGCGTTTGGCAAAAGCCTTTGTGTCGATTCCATTAGGAATGCGTTTCACCCGCGCGATCGGCTGGTGCCACACTTCCAAGGCTATCCCTTCGAGCGTCTCGGATGGAACGACCAGCCCTTTTGCCCGACCAAGTGCGATCCGGCGATACAAGTTGCGCGACAGTTTGAGCCGTTCGCCTTCGTCCTCGTTGAAGCCGTCCTCGTGGTGGATCAGCGACGGCAACCCCATCGCCTGATCGAACATGGTATGCGCCATTACCGCATCTATTGCGCCCCAATTATAGGTCAGGACCAGATCGTATCCCCGCATCGCCCTTGCGATCCGGCTGAAACGTCCCAGAGACGGCCATCCCTTCAGCGACGGGAAATCCTGCGGGTACTTGACCGTTATCCGTTTGCCGATGCCCCGGGCAGCTTCCATCCGATCCGGCTCCGCCGAAACGATCGCATGCTCCATTTTCGGACCGAACGCGTTGATCAACCGGACGCAACGCAATTCCTTGCCGCCAGCGGAAAAGGTCGAGTGCAGATGGAGAATGCTGCGCGGCTTGTGCCGCTTGCCCCCGTTCACGCGACGCGCGCCAGCAGCCGGTCGATAGCGGCCACGGCCTCGGGCTCTTCGAGCAGCGGAGCGTGGCCGACATTGTCGATCGTAACCAGCTCTGCCTCACCGTGTCGCTGCCGCATCTTTCCCGCGGCTTCGGCGGAGAGAAGGTCGGAAAGACCGCCACGCACAACCAGCAGCGGTACCCTCTTCAGTGCATCGAATGCCGGCCAAAGATCGGGCGGTGCGGCACCGTCCCCTTGCGAAAACGGGTCAGCAATGGACATATCGTAATCGAAAGCGATCCGGCCATTCTGCTGCACGCACATGCCACGCTTGGCCATTGCCAACCAGTCTTCGAGATCGAAACCGGGATGCGCCCCGCCATGAACTTCCTGCAAGGCTTGCGCGGCATGCATCCAGGTCGGGAAGCTGCGTCCCTGCCCTACATATTCGCTGATCCGGGCAAGGCCCACCGGATCGATGTCGGGGCCGACATCGTTAAGCACAGCGCCTAGCAGTCGCGAAGGATTGTGCGCTGCCATCATCATCGTCATCAACCCGCCCATCGATGTACCGATGGAAACAAAACGGGCAATGCCCAGCTCGGCCAGTAATTCCTCGAGATCAGCGATATAAGTCGCAGGTTTATATGTATTTGAATCCTTGGCGTATTCACTGTTTCCACGCCCTCGCATTTCGGGAACCACGACTCGCCAGTCTCCCGATAATCGCCCGGCGACTTCGGAAAAATCGCGCGCATTGCGCGTAAGGCCATGCAAACACAGGATCGGTGGCCGGTCCTCGCGTCCGGGATAATCGCGGTAATGCAGCTTGAGGCCGTCCGGGCTTTCCCAGAACCGATCCGAATAGGTTTTATCCATCGCGTTTCTTGAAAAATTCCCGTTATTGTCCAGTCATGCGCAGCGTTTCCGCGATTGCGCAAACCGCCGCGCAGCCCCACTATCGCGCGATGAGCTCCGAACCGCAAGCATCCCGCTACCGGCCCGATCCGGCGATCCGCAAGCTTGCCGGATGGCTGGCCGACCCGGTGGAAGCCGCCAGCTTTCCCACTCATACCCTGCGCTTTCGAAACCGCCACTGGGCTGCGTTAACGGGTCTGGCCGATTTGAGCGATGAGGACTGGATCGCCCATTTCGGACGATTCCAGGCTCTGCCCGACAATCTGGATCAGCCCCTCGCCATGCGCTATCATGGCCATCAGTTCCGCGTATACAATCCCGATATAGGCGATGGGCGCGGTTTCCTGTTTGCCCAATTGCGCGACGGCCCAAAGGAAAAGGGCGGGCGCTTGCTCGATTTTGGCACCAAGGGGTCGGGGCAGACACCGCATAGCCGCGATGGCGACGGACGGCTGACCCTGAAAGGAGCGGTACGCGAAGTCCTGGCCGCCGAAATGCTCGAGGCGCTTGGCGTATATACCTCGAAGACATTGTCCGTCGTCGAAACCGGCGAGGAATTGTGGCGCAATGACGAACCATCCCCGGCCCGTTCCGCAGTGCTGGTCCGGCTGAGCCACGGGCATGTCCGCATCGGTACATTTCAGCGTCTGCTGGCACTGGAGGAACGCAATCACATGGAGGCATTGGTCGATTACTGTCTCGCGCATTTTCCCGGCCCGCCACCGCCCGACGATGCACCGGCACGCGATGAACCGGCGGTTATCCTGATGCACCATGTGGTCGAGCGGCTTGCCGACCTCGCCGCGAGTTGGATGGTTGCGGGTTTTGTCCACGGCGTGCTCAATACCGATAACATGAACATTTCGGGCGAAAGCTTTGATTACGGCCCGTGGCGTTTCCTCCCGCGCTGGGATCCTGCCTTTACCGCCGCCTATTTCGACCAGAACGGGCTATACGCCTTCGGCAGGCAGCCCGAGGCCGTGCACTGGAATTGCGGGCAGTTGGCCGTCGCATTACGCTTGCTCGCCGATGCACCGCCATTGATTGCCGCACTCGAGCGGTTCGGCCCTTTGTACATGGATGCCATTGCCCGTCGCTGGTGCTGGCGGATGGGCCTCGCACCACGCAGTACCGGAGCCGGTACCACCCTTGTCGCTGCAAGCGAAAAGCAGATGCGCGAAAGCGGGATGACACCGGACGATTTCTTCTACCGCTATCGATGCGCGCGCGATGCCCGGGGCGAGTTGGCTGAAGCCATGGAGGGGTA
>JANQPE010000083.1 GCA_028289565.1 Parerythrobacter sp. | reverse complement strand
GACGTGCTGTTCATCGACGAGATCCACCGGCTCAATCCGGTGGTCGAGGAGATCCTCTACCCCGCGATGGAGGACCGCGCGCTCGATATCATTATCGGTGAGGGGCCGTCCGCCCGTTCGGTGCGGATCGACCTGCCGCCCTTCACGCTGGTCGGGGCGACGACCCGGCAGGGACTGCTGACCACGCCGTTGCGCGACCGGTTCGGCATTCCGGTGCGGCTCAATTTCTACACCGAGGAAGAGCTGGACCTCGTCGTTACCCGTGGAGCGAAGCTGCTCGGCATGGATATCGACCCCGCGGGTGCGCGCGAGATTGCACGGCGCTCTCGCGGCACGCCGCGTGTTGCCGGGCGCTTGCTGCGCCGGGTGCGCGATTTCGCCCATGTCGCGGGCGATGGCATGGTGACGCGTGAAGTCGCCGACCAGGCGCTGACCCGGCTGGAGATCGACCGGCTCGGCCTCGATGCGATGGACCGCCGCTATCTGACCATGATCGCCGATACCTACAAGGGAGGTCCGGTGGGCGTCGAAACGCTTGCCGCGGGTCTTGCCGAGCCGCGCGACACGGTCGAGGAAGTGGTCGAGCCCTACCTGATCCAGCTCGGCCTGGTGGCGCGCACCGCGCGTGGGCGTCAGCTCAACGATGCAGGATGGAATCACCTCGAAATGACCCCGCCGAAGGATTCGCAGACGGGTTTGTTCGATGCAAAAGGTTAATTCCCGCGCGGAGTTCGGCGTATTTTCGGTTCCATAGTGGGACAAATCGGCTGAACCTGCGGTTTTCAGGCCATCTTTCTGAAATCGCGGGCCATTTTCATGGTTAATGCGATTGCCGCATGATGAATGGGTGCGTCTCTTGCCGCGACGGGAAATGCCTGGGGGCGGAGCCGCCGCATTTCAGGCAACCCCAGGCAGTTGAGAGAGTTTGCCCATGTCGGTGAAATTGGCTCTGGCGAAATTGTCCGCGACCGCGGCAGGCACGGCCTTGCTCGCGGGTGGCGCGGTGCATGTGGCCGAAACGCCCGTGACGGATGCCCCGTCCTACAGATCGGCGAAGCCGACCAAGGCGAAACCTGTCCGTTATGTCAAACAGCGTCCGGTCGCCAAACGGCGCGTGGCCAGGCCGGTGCAGCGCAAGCGTCGTACCGTCAGGCGCACGATCGAATGCGTTCCGGCGGATCACGGTCATGGCGCGGCTTACGGTGCCCCGGATGGCGGTGCCCCGGATGGCGGTACCCATGCGGATGGATATGAATGCCCCCCGACTTACCGCTATGCGATGGCGGCAGTGCCGGTTCCCCTTCCTCCGATGCCTCCGGTCTCGGGCGGCGACGGCGTGACCGTCATCGGCGGCAGCGGTGGCCTTGGCGGCGGTTTCGGTGGCGGCTTTTTCGGCGGCTTCTTCGGTGGCGGCAGTTCCGGCGGCGGCAGTGTCGTCGTCAGTTCGACCACAACCACTACGGGCGGTATGTCGGGCGACCCCGGCCCGCCGCCCGACCCCGCTCCACCCCCCGATCCCGGCCCTCCTCCCAGCTCGTCGGGTTCCACCACCAGCAGCGGTAGTGGCGGGATCAACATCAACATCGATATCGACAACAGCAGTGGCGGCAGTTCCACTTCCACCTCGACGGGTGGCAGTTCGACTTCGACTTCTACGGGAGGAGTATCATCCAGCTCGAGTACCAGCAGCTCGACCTCGGGTAATGTCTCGACCAGTACCAGCAGCTCGGGCAACATCACCAGTTCGACCAGCTCGTCGTCGTCATCGAGCACGTCTTCGAGCACCTCGTCCTCGACCTCGAGTTCGACCAGTTCCTCGACCTCGTCCTCCACCTCGGGCATGATCACCAGCGGTAGTACGACCAGCGGGACCCAGGTTCCGGCTCCGCCCATGATGATCCTGTTCGGACTGGCGGCTACGGCTGTGCTCGGACGGCGCAGGTTCAGGATCGTGAAGGGCGCCTGACGGGATCCCGATTGGCTTGCAGTCGCGAACGCACGACATGGCCGAACACGGCCAGCTCGGTCGTCAGTGCGACGAAGCCGTCATAGTCGATCTGCGGATTGGGCGCGGTGTTGTCGCCTGTTAGCGGTTAGGCGGCCAGCTTGCGCAGCACGTAATGGAGGATGCCGCCATTGCGGTAATATTCCATCTCGTTGGCGGTATCGATCCGGCACTTGGCGTTGAAAGTGAAAGTCGAGCCATCGGTACGAGTGACTTCGATTTCCACGTCCTGACCCGGCCGCAGATCCGACAACCCCTTGATGGTGAAGCTGTCATCGCCCGTCAGGCCCAGGCTTTCGCGGCCTTCGCCATCCTTGAATTGCAACGGCAATACGCCCATCCCGACCAGGTTGGAACGATGGATCCGCTCGAAGCTCTCGACGATCACCGCGCGCACGCCCAGCAGGATAGTGCCCTTGGCTGCCCAGTCACGGCTCGAACCGGTGCCGTATTCCTTGCCGCCGATAACGACCAGCGGGGTGCCGTCTTCCTTGTGCTTCATGGCAGCGTCGTAGATCGCCATCTGCGCGCCGTCATAAGTGGTGTAGCCGCCCTCGACGCCGGGGACCATCTCGTTCCTGATGCGGATATTGGCGAAGGTCCCCCGCATCATCACTTCGTGATTTCCGCGGCGTGAACCGTAGGAATTGAAATCGGCCTTCGCGACCTGATTACCCATCAGATACTCACCGGCCGGCGAGTCTTGCTTGATCGCGCCGGCGGGGCTGATGTGGTCGGTGGTGACCGAATCCCCGAGCACGGCGAGCGGTTTGGCATCGACGATGTCAGTGACCGGTGCGGGAGTCATTTCCATGCCTTCGAAATAGGGCGGGTTGGCGACATAAGTGCTGCCCGGGCGCCATTGGTACGTATCCGAAGCCTCGACCTTGATTGCCTGCCAGTGCGCGTCGCCCTCGTAGACGTCGGCATAGCGGGCTTCGAACATCGATCGGTCGATATTGGCCGCGCGATGTTCGGCGATTTCCTGGTTGCTCGGCCACAAATCGGCCAGCATCACATCGTTGCCGTCCTGGTCCTGCCCGATCGGGGTTTCGGTTATGTCTTCCGCCACTGTGCCCTTCAGCGCATAGGCGACCACCAGCGGCGGACTGGCGAGGAAGTTCGCGCGCACATCGGGCGAGACGCGACCTTCGAAGTTGCGGTTGCCCGACAGGACCGATGCCGCGACAATATCGTTGCCGTTGATCGCCTGGCTGATGGGTGGGGCGAGCGGGCCGGAATTGCCGATACAGGTCGTGCAGCCATAGCCGACCAGATCGAAGCCGATCGCATCGAGATCGTCCTGCAGGCCCGATTTTTCGAGATAGTCCGTCACCACCTGCGATCCCGGTGCGAGGCTGGTCTTGACCCATGGCTTCGGCTTGAGCCCCTTTTCGACTGCTTTCTTGGCCACCAGGCCGGCGGCGATCAGCACGTCGGGGTTGGAAGTATTGGTGCAACTGGTGATCGCGGCGATCACGACGTCGCCGTCGCCAATATCGTGATCCTTGCCCTCGACTGCCGCACGTTCGGGCGCGTCCTTCTTGTAGATGTCGGCGAGATCGCCGTTGAACAGCTCGTCCACTTCGGGAAGGATGACCTTGTCCTGCGGACGCTTGGGGCCGGCCAGGCTCGGAACGACGATCGACATATCGAGATCGAGCGTCCGGGTGAAGACCGGTTCGTTATCCGGTTCGAACCACATGCCCTGTTCCCTGGAATAGGCTTCGACCAGGGCGATCGTGTCTTCGTCTCGGCCGGTCAGGCGCATGTAGTCGATGGTCTTGTCGTCGATCCCGAAAAAGCCGCATGTCGCGCCGTATTCGGGCGCCATGTTGGCGATCGTCGCGCGATCGGCGAGGCTGAGATTGGCAACACCCGGCCCGTAGAATTCGACGAAGCGCCCGACCACGCCGACTTCACGCAGCATCTGGACGCATGTCAGCACGAGGTCGGTGGCAGTGACCCCTTCGGCCATCCTGCCGGTCAGCTTGAAGCCGACTACCTCGGGGATCAGCATCGAGATCGGCTGGCCGAGCATCGCCGCTTCGGCCTCGATCCCGCCGACGCCCCAACCGAGTACCCCGAGTCCGTTGATCATCGTGGTGTGGCTGTCGGTACCGACGCAGGTATCGGGATAGGCCACGCTCGCGCCGCTTTCGTCCTCGCTCGACCACACACCTTGCGCGATGTGTTCGAGGTTGACCTGGTGGCAGATGCCTGTCCCCGGAGGCACGGCGGAAAAGTTCTGGAAGCTCTTGGAACCCCATTTGAGAAAGTCGTATCGTTCCGCATTGCGGGCATATTCGAGTTCGACGTTCTTTTCGAACGCCTTGGGATGCCCGAATTCGTCGACCATTACCGAGTGATCGATGACCAGGTTCACCGGAACTTGCGGATTGATCTTGGCAGTGTCGCCGCCGAGCGCGGAAATCGCGTCGCGCATCGCGGCGAGGTCGACCACGCAGGGAACCCCGGTGAAATCCTGCAACAGCACGCGCGCCGGGCGGTACTGGATCTCGCTGCCGGTCTTGGGATCTTTCTGCCAGTCGGCGATTGCCCGGATGTGGTCTTCGCCGACGGTGAAACCGCCATCCTCGAAGCGCAGCATGTTTTCGAGCAGGACCTTGAGCGAAAAGGGCAGTCGCGACACGTCACCGATATGTTCCGCCGCCTTGGCGAAAGAGTAATAGGCATATTCCTTGTCGCCTACGGTAAGTGTCGAGCGTGTACCGAGCGTGTCCTTGCCGACCTGAGTCATGCGCGCTGCATCCTTTCTGGTTGTGAGGCTCGCTCGCGATGGGATGCGGGAGCCGATATGTGCCGCCCCGCCTGCGCTTTCAGGCGCGTTTGGTCAAGGGCGGAGCCAGATCAGACGGTGCCCAGTTCGGGCCGTTTCCGCGCGGCGATCCAGCAACCGATCACGATGAGAACCGTCCCGGCAAGAGTGGTGAGCGTCACACGCTCGTCGAAGAACAGCCAGCCGAACAGCGCCGCCCACAGGAATCCAGTATATTCCATAGGTACCAGCGCTTGCGTTTCGGCTCTGGCATAGGCCCATGCGATAACCAGCGACCCCCCCAGTGTCAGCATCGCTGCGATGGCAATGTCGAAAAATACTTCCGTTCCCGGAAGCTCGAACAACCACGGCGCGAAGATCAGCAGGACCGCACAGGCGACTCCACTGTGGAACACGGTTACTTCAACCGGACCGGCCGCCTGTGACTGCCAGCGGATAACGATGAAATTGAACGCGTAGAGCAGGGCGGAAAAGGTGATCGCGGCGATACCCTTCAGCGTTTCGATATCGTACTCCGCCAAGCCAAGCCTGCCGCCGACGATGACGATCGTGCCGATCAAGCCGAGCATCGATGCCATTATCGCTTCGTGCCGGATTTTCTCGTCGAGCAGGATAGCGGCAAGATAGAGTGCGATCAGGGGGGCGATGAAGGATATCGCAATCGCCTCGGCGATCGGCAGTTTCGTGAGTGCGTAAAAGAAGCTCAAAGCCATGAAACCCGAGACGGTGCCGCGCAGGATATGCAATTTCATCACTTTGCGTGCCGGCCATCTGGCGCCCGAGCCGAACCACACCGGGGCAATGATCGCGGTTGCGATACCCGACCGCAGAACCGATGCGCTATAGGCGCCCACCGCCAGTGCGGCGCCTTTCATATACGCGTCCATCAGTGACAGGAACCCTACTCCCGCAAGAGCTGCTGCTATTGGCAGGAGAGGGTTGTCGCGGTCCATGCAGACGGGGCATAGGCGCGGTGTTGCCTCGCGTCACCAGCGCGGTGCGATTCAGCACCCAGTCAGGCGAAAAAGTTGATGGTTAAGCGGTAATAGGGCATTTTATGTCCAGCTATTGCGGGGTCCTCCTGCCGGGCCGCGAGGTGGGGCTGACAAGATGAAGACATTTATATCGAGATTCTCTGCCGGAGTTGCTCTGGCCTCTTTCCATTCACTGCCGCTGGCCGCGCAGACCGCGGAGCCGGTAAACCTGTTGCCGCCGGATACGCCGATTGTCGAGCAGCCGGTCGAGGTCGAAGCCGATGTTACCCCCTCCCGGGCTCTCCCGGCGGAGGCGACGGAAACCGTTCAGCCGATCAATCCGGTGCTGCAACCCTGGACGCCGGGACAGGCGAACGAACTGCTCGGTCTGGTCGAGGAAGTTGCCGGCGAAGGGCTGGACCCTGCCGATTACGATCCGGCGGGACTTCGCCTTGCGATTGCCTCGGGAGTCGGCGACCGGTTGAACCGGGTCGCCAGCCAGACATTTGCCTGGTTGATCGAGGATATGCGCGACGGGCGCACGCCGATGGATGCGCGCAAGCAGTGGTTCGTCGTCGATCCCGATGCCGACCGCTACCGCACCGGAGATGTCATGGCCGCGGCCTTGGCCTCGGGCGATTTTGCAGCGGCGTTGGCAAGCGTGGCGCCTGTCCACCCAGACTATGCCAAGCTGAAAGAACAGCTTGCGGCGACGCCTGTTTCGGACGGCGGGACACGCAAGCTGATCCGGGCGAACATGGATCGTTGGCGCTGGCTCGCACGCGATCTGGGTAATCAGTACCTGATCACCAACGTTCCCGAATACCAGTTGCGGCTCAAGGTCGGCGACAAGATCGTGCGCACCTATCGTACCATCGTCGGCAAGCCCGGCCGCACCGCGACGCCGCAATTGGCCGAAACGGTGGAAGGGGTGATCTTCAATCCGACCTGGACGGTGCCCCAGTCCATCGTGAAGGGGGAAGGCCTGGGTGCCAGGGTGCTCAATAATCCCGGCTGGGCCCGCCGCGCCGGATACAAGGCAACCAGAGGAGCTAACGGCTGGGTCAGTGTGGTCCAGCAACCCGGGCCGGCCAATGCGCTGGGCCGGATGAAGCTCGACATGCCGAACAGGCATGCGATCTTCCTCCACGACACGCCGAGCCGCGGGTTGTTCAAGAATGCCAATCGCGCGCTCAGCCATGGCTGCATCCGCACCGAACGCGCCAGCGAGCTGGCGATCACCCTGGCGATTCTGCAGGCAGGGCTGACCGCGGATGAAAGCGTCGATACGCTGAAATCGGGAAAATACACCAAGGTCGGCTTCACCAAGACCATGCCGGTCTACATCACGTATTTTACCATGGGGACCGATATCGACGGCAACATGCGGACTTTCCGTGATATCTATGGCCGCGACGCCCCGGTTCTGGCCTCGCTCGACAAGCCGCGCGTGAACAACCGTTCGCGTGCGATAGACGACGAAGTGATCGAGATCGTGAACGATCCGCGGGTCGGGGCCTGAGCAGGGCCTCGACGGCGCCTATCCTGGCTTGACCTGGCCAGGCTTGCGCCCGGAACCGGTCCTTAATAGACGCCCGGTTTCAGGATATCCTCACCCCGGGGCGGGTCGGGTATCAACGGCTTGATTTCGCCTGCTTCCTGCGATGGGCGAGTTACTGTCGAGCCGTCTTCCGCCCAGCCGTAGCGCCCGGCATGGATTACGCGGCCGCCACCCAGTTGGACCAGCGCGCGCTTGAAATCGGCATTGCCCATCGCGAAGCAGCCATTCGAGCGACCCAGGCGACCCCATTTCGTGACATGTTCGCGCTCGGCATATTTCGCGCGGTGCATCACGATCGCACGGTCGAGCGCGTTGGAATTGGTCGGGTCGAGCCCCTCGAGCCGGATCGAGGTCCCGAAACGGCCAGTATACCAGCCGTAGGTCGCATAACTGCCCTCGCTGGTGCAATGCGACTCGTGATCGTTGGAAAACCAGTTGAGCCAGCCGTCGTGCTCGGGGTCGGAGCCGTCGCCATGGCTGACCAGGAAGCTGTCGACCGTCCCCGCTTCCAGATTCACGAAGTGGAAGCGGGGTTCGGAACTTCGCAACCCGAAATCGGCGATTCCCACGATATCGTCGCGCCACAGCAGATCCCCCGCCCTAGCCTGGGCCCGTTTGGCGATCGCGGCCAGTTTCGCATCGCGCGCATTGCCCGTACGTGCACGAGCGGGCAGCCGCGCAGGCAGTGCCAGCGCCGCACCAGCGGCCAGGCTGCCCTTGATGATAGTGCGTCGATCCATTGCCAGACCCTATATAGCAGGGCCTAACCAAAGCGTGAACGGCTCATGTGAATATGGTGGATTCGTGCCTGTCACGCGTTTCGCGAACCTCTTTCTTGCCTCATGGTCATGGCAATGGCCCGGCCCTCGGATATTGGTGCCTGCGCTAATCCGGATAGCGCGCTTGCCCGACCGGCTGCCTTGATATCAGCTTCCGGGCGACATAGCCCGCCAGCTCGTCGAAAATCGCGTCCTCGCTGCGACTCGCGGCGTTGCGCCAGGTGCCGGCGGTATCGGCATTGAGCACTGTGCCCCCGGGCGAGAGCACCACAACGGTCGGAGTCCCCTTGATCCCTTCCAGCCCGAACCGGCGGGCGATGTGGAGATTATGCCCATCGCCTGTCTGCGGCATGCCGACATTGACGAAGACGAGTTCGTAATGATCGGCGATCAGCCGTTGGAAGCGCGGCTCGGCCATCCATCCGGCAAAGGCCCGGCTGTCATGGCACCAGTTGGCGCCCATGGCGACGATCACGTGCCGGCCGTGTGTTTCGGCGCGGGCCAGCGCGGCATCGACCAGGGCCGTAGCATCGCCCGCAGCGTCGTAGCTACGCGCTTCGGGGTGGTATTTGGCCGTGTCGGACACGGTTGCGCAGGCGCTCAGCACAAGAGCAAGGATCGCGGTGGCGAGCGGGCGGAACACGGTCATACGGCCTCCATGGCAATGACGCGGGCTACCATGCGGTGTGTGACGGTGCGGGATGAAAGGCATGATTGACAAGGTGAAAACACAGCGACCCTTCCTATTGTTGCGCTGTGGCCGCGAGCCGCTGGAGATTGGGCACGGCGGCCATGCTGGCGGCCATCATCCTGCTGATCACCGCCAGTCGTTCGGGTGCGTTCTCCCGTAGCCATGCGATTGCCTTCGCAGAAGGATCGAGCCGCGATTTCGCCAGCCAGTTTCCAATGACCGGATTCTGCGCCCAGCGCATCCGGTTCATGCCGGTCCCCAGCAGGGTCATCGCAAAGCCGTCGATCGTGTCGATGAACCCGACCGGCAGGCCCAGCGCGTTCTTCTCCTCGTCGGTGTCGAAATTCGCTTCGATGACCGCGGTGACCGAGGCGTTCAGCGTCACCAGCGGCACATGCAGCAATTGCATGGTGATGCGCCCGGGCTCGAACTGCGGGCGTGTGGGTTTCGGACGCACCGCGGAGGCCGTGCAATCGATGTAAAGCGTGTTGTCCGGGACGGGCAGCTCGCCATTCCTCAGATACATCTTGCGCTCCTCCAGACGGGTGACGCGTCCCATGCGGATGACATGTTCGATCCGGCGCAACAGTTCGACCTCTCCGGTCGAGATGACCGGGTAATGGAACATTTCCGGCAAGACATCGCGATCGAGCCGGAGCATGATGTCCCTCTTCTCGAGCGCGAGGAATAAATCGTCGACGGTATCGGCGGATGCGGCCTCCTTGAAAGTCGCGATCTGCCCCTCGATCACGCGTTCGAAAAACTGTTCTCCCGGCTGGACGAATTCGCGGTTGAGAAACCAGGTCTCGCGCGGCCGGACCCAGCTTATCCGCCCCGAATCTATTCCAGCCTGCAGCAGCCATGCGCCCGTATCCATCGCGGTCTTGCCGCCGCCAAGGATCACATAGTGGCCGGGAATATCCGCAGGCCGCCTCCACAGGTCGGGCAAGTCGCCGGGAATGGCCAGCCTCGCGCCGGGTTCGACATCGAATTGGCGCTTGTGCGTCGCCGGGACGGAGGTTTCGAAATAGGTCGAATCGACCAACTTGCGCCGCACCTGTACCTCGGTGACCGATCCGGAGAAGATGTTCTCGAACCTGTGATCGCCGAGGTAATTGCAGTTCGGATAATAGGCTACCCTGCCCGAAGGCAGCAGGCGATCGCGCATCGCATTGTCGAAATAGGCCAGGACTTCGGCACCGCTGGCCAATTCGAAATAACCCTTGTTGGGGCCGGCGGTGTCGATCCTGTCATGGCCGAGCGGGATCGAGTCGAGACCGTAGCTGGCCGAAGGCTGATGCAGCGTGACGAAGGAATAGGCATCGTTCCAATGCCCACCAGGCTTGGCGTGGCGGTCGACGATCACGAAGGTCGCGTCGGGATCTTCGTCCAGCAGCGTGTCGACGAAGGACAGGCCGACAGCGCCGGCACCCACGACCAGATAGTCGGTTTCGAGCTCGGACACGGTCGCTTCCTTTCAGTTCCGTTCCGAAGCTATTCGGCGGTGATTACGCTTTGTCCGGATTCGGCCTCGATTTCGGCAGCCTTTGCCTCGACCAGTTCGACGATGTGGTCGAGCATGTCGCCGTCTTCGACATGATGGTCGGTCATGCCCGACAGGTAGACCATGTGCTTGCCTTTGCCGCCGCCGGTAATGCCGATATCGGTTTCGCGCGCCTCGCCCGGCCCGTTGACCACGCAGCCGAGCACCGAGAGCGACAGCGGAGTCTTGATGTGCTGGAGCCGTTCCTCGAGCGCCTGAACCGTGCGGATCACATCGAAACCCTGCCGCGCGCAGGAGGGGCAGGATACGACGCGGACACCACGTGTCCTGAGACCAAGGCCCTTCAGAATCTCGAACCCGACCCGTACCTCGTCTTCGGGTTCGGCCGAGAGCGAAACGCGAATCGTATCGCCGATCCCGGCCCATAGCAGGCTGCCGATCCCGATCGAGGATTTCACAGTGCCGCCAATCAGCCCGCCCGCCTCGGTAATGCCGAGATGGAGCGGGCAATCGACCGTTTCGGCGAGGCCGTGATAGGCGGCGACTGCCAGGAACACGTCGCTGGCCTTCACCGCGACCTTGTATTCGTGAAAATCGTGATCCTGCAGCAGCTTGATATGGTCGAGTGCGCTTTCGACCAGCGCCTCGGGGCAAGGCTCACCGTATTTTTCGAGCAGGTCTTTCTCGAGCGAACCGGCGTTCACCCCGATGCGGATCGCGCAGCCATTGGCCTTGGCTGCCCGCACCACTTCTGCCACCCGCTTGCTGCTGCCGATATTGCCCGGATTGATCCGCAGGCATGCGGCACCCGCATCGGCTGCCTCGAGCGCCCGCTGGTAATGGAAATGGATGTCGGCGACGAGCGGTACGCGTGCCGCCTTGGCGATTTTCGAGAATGCCACCGTGCTTTCCTCGGTCGGGCACGAGACACGCACGATGTCTGCCCCGGCATCCTCGCAGCGGCGAATCTGGTCGATCGTCGCGACTGCGTCTTCGGTCGGGGTATTGGTCATGGTCTGCACGGTGATCGGTGCATTGCCACCGACCGGCGTATCGCCGAGCATGATCTGGCGGGAGGCGCGGCGCTCGATCGTACGCCAGGGGCGGATTGCGTTCATGTTCGAGGACACTTCCCTGAAGACATGGACCGGGTGTTACACTGTCCAGTAGCTAAAAAACCATCCGGCGCACGATCATCGCGCGTGCCTGCCATATGGCAACGATAGTGCGGAATTGCGACCGGTAGCATGCCTTCGCGCCTACACGATTGTGAGACAGGATGAAAATTCGCATGGCTGTTGCTGGAAACGGCGATGGCCGTGGTGCCGGCCTGTAAAATGGGCCCGTGGGAATCATTATTCCGTTGGGAGATAACCGGATTTTCGTCGGATGCCCGGTTTGCACGCTATCCCGAACAGAGCGATGCCATCAACAGGCATCTCGAACTGGCCCGAGCACGTACCGTTCGGTGCTGACTGGCCGTTCGGTGCTGGCTGGAACGGGAACCGGACTTGGCAGCGATCGAAATGAATCCGGGGCATGCGGCCGAACGAAACTCACCTTCGACCGTCGATCGCGGCAACTCGCCTTATGATGATCTTGCGCGCTCGACGGTCGTGGAGGTGAAAGTGGTCTGCGCGGCCTCTCCTCTCTCCACGGAGGTTACCATCTGACCAGAGCCGGTATTGCGAACCGTCCGATCAGACCCGCTGCAACCACCGGCAAGACATGCCAGGTGCCGAGATGCATGGCACCGTCGAGCGGGCAGGAGAGGCCGTAAGCGACACTGCCGAGAGCACCTGCCGCAAGTCCGGTATGCAGTCCGGCGGCATTGAGCGAGACCGGTGCACCGCGGCGTAGCCACAGAGTTAGCGCAACCGCGGTCAGCAATCCCGCGGCGAGTCCGTGCAGGGCGCATTCGAGGCCATACGGATCGGATAGAGGCGATTGCATCGTACCGCTGTCAAAGGCGCTGGCGAGTGCTGCGAAAGGGAGAACGGCAACGGCGGCCAGCGCCCATTTGGGTGCTTCATGCCGGTTGCCAACACGTGGGCCGGACATCATCACCGCGCTTGTGGCCGCGGCGAGGCCGAGCACTAGCAGAAGGCCATTGGCGATCCAGAACAGTGCCGAGGCCTGACCGGCCAGGATACCGTGCCAAAGCCCTTCGACGAGTTCGACCAGTACGATCGTGGCGGCGGCCGCAAGCGCGACCCACAGCAATCCGCTGCGCAGGGTCATGGGACGGACCGGCACCAGCTCTTCGGCCATGCTTTCGATCATTGGATTGGGAGCCCGGGTCATTGTCATTCTGCTTTCTCTACGAGTGCGGACAGTTTCTTCAGTCCGCGATGGATATTCACTTTGACCAGCGATTCACTCTGGCCGGTTTTCACCGAGGCTTCCTTTATGGACAGCCCTTCTATCTTGACCAGTTCGATCGCCTCGGCCTGTTTTTCGGGGATGTGCACGAACAGACGTTCGAGACTCATCCGTGCCAACACGGCATCTTCCTCGCTATCTTCGGCGGCATCGTAATCTTCCAGCGCATCTTCCTCGGCACGATAGACCTTGCGCAAATGATCGACCCAGCGATAACGTGCGATCGCTGCCAGCCAGGGCAGGAAAGCCCGGGTGGGATCCCATGTCGCGCGTTTCCGGTGCAGCGCCATCAGTACGTCCTGTACCAGGTCGTCGAGCTGGGCTGGCGGTACCCGGCGGCGATAATAGCGTTCGAGCCATAACTGGGCTTCCGTCAACAGCACGGTATAGGCCTGCTTGTCGCCGCCTTGTGCCTGCTGCATCAGTCGCGCGAGTGTCGGTTCGTCAGCAATCATGATCCTCCCCTATGCTCCGACCGCTTCAGTTGCGCAGCTTGCCGACCGACGCCCGGTTGATCAAGGCGTCGAGGGAAAAGAGCCCGGCACCTCGCGATACGAGGATCGCTGCCAGCCCTACCCACAGGATATGCGTCGCCCACCATGCTTCGGGATAGACGAAGAACTGGATTACCAGGGTCATGATCAGCAGCGAAAGCGCGGAAAAGCGCGTGGCGAGGCCGGCAACCAGCAGGATCGGGAACAGGTGTTCCGCATAGGTTGCCATCGGTGTGGCGATATCAGGCGGAATGGGGACGCCTGAATATTCGTATTCGAACAGGAAATAGGTGGAGTCGCTGATATCGAGCCAGCTACCTTCCTCCACCTTGCTCCTGCCGGAACGCCAGAAAATGCCGGCCAGCGCCACGCGGACGACCAGCAGCGCAAGGCTTTCGACTATAGAGCCGGAGGCGAGGGAAACCAGCCGGTCATAAAGAGAAACGATGCGTTGCATGGTACGTCTCCTTCGCGCAGGGGATTAGCGCCTGATCGGCTTGAGCGAACCCTTGCCCTTGGGTGTGTTGGTCTTTTCGCAACTGCCCTTGGGAACCAGCTTCCAGGCATCGCCCTGATAATCGCGGGTAGAAGTGCCGGCGCAGCTTGTGCCCGGGCCCGCGGCGCAGTCGTTCTTGCCTGCCTTGGCAACGCCGTAGCATTTTTCCATCGGTTTTTTCTGTGCCGCGGCCGGGGTAACGGCGAGACCTGTGGCGACGCTGGCCGCCAGTGCGATACCGGCTGCGCGGGCGATACTTTGCTTGTTCATGTCATATGCTCCTTTGGGGGCGGTTGAAACTTGTCTGTGCCCCGTAACGTGCGGGACTGTCCACCGGTTCGGCAGGATGGGCCGGGTTGTTACAGCACCTAAAAATTTTTTGCCGTGTAACCGTAGATGGTCCGGCGCCGAACCCCTTCACGTCCATTCCGGGCAAATGTTTATTCGGAGAGTATTATGACCCCTACCCGCAACACTGCATTCGCCGCTGCCGCTGCAGCTCTAGCCCTGTCCTCGGCTGCCGCTTTCGCCGCCGATCCGCCCGCTGGCAGCAATGGTCGTGCGCTGAACGCAGACGATACCGTCCACTGTTATGGCATCCATAGCTGCAAGGGTCAGGCCGACTGCGCAACGACTGAAAACGCTTGCAAGGGCCAGAACGCATGTAAAGGCCATGGCTTCAAGGCGATGAAGGCTGGCGAATGTCTTTCGAAAGGCGGCACGATCGGCGATCTCGGCTGATTCATGCTTCCCTGCGGCCCGGTGCACAGTCCTCCCCCTCCCTTGATGCACCGGGCCGCACTTTTCGTGTATGGATATCCCAATGACCGGATCGAGCAATAATATCTCGCCCTTCGAAGGGTTCGGCCTCGGCCTGCGCCGTACGCATTATACCGAGTTTCTCGAAGGCGATGTCCCGGTCGATTTCGTCGAGGTGATCTCGGAAAACTTCATGGTCGAAGGCGGTCGGCCGATCGCCACGCTGGAGCAGGTCCGGGCAAAGCATCCGGTCATCATCCATGGCGTGTCGATGTCGGTCGGTTCGGCGCATGGCCTCGACCGGGAATACCTGACAAAGCTGAAGCGCCTGGCCGACCGGATCGATCCGTTATGGGTTTCCGATCACCTGTGCTGGACCCGCACCAGCGCACATAACAGTCACGACCTGTTGCCGCTGCCCTATACAGCCGAAGCGCTCGATACCGTATGCGACAATATCGATCGTGCTCAGGAAT
>JANQPE010000082.1 GCA_028289565.1 Parerythrobacter sp. | reverse complement strand
CCCATTCGACCCAGGTCGGGCGGCCACGCGTCGTACCCTCGCCGGTCAGAAAGCCAGTCAGCACCGGCACCGGCTTGCCCTGCGGGTTCCCGCGTTCGTCAAAAGCGATATAGACCACGTCGTAACCAGAAGGCGGCTTGCGATTCCACGAACCGTGGCGGGCGATGAAGGCCCCCTGTCCGAATGTGCCGCCCATCCGGTTGCCTTCGGCCGAGAATACCAGCCCCAGCGCGGCGACATGCGGCCCGAGGGCATATTCGGGCCGGCGGGCATATTCGGCGATATAGGCAGGACGCGGCTCCTTGACACGGATATCGACATTGTCGCCCCAATAGAGCCACGGCCACCCATATTGCGCGCCGATCGGAACGTTGGTGAGATAATCGGGCACCAGGTCCGAACCGAGCATGTCGCGTTCGTTTACAGTTGTCCACAACTCGCCGCTCCACGGACTCCAGTCGAGTCCGTTCGGATTGCGCAGGCCGGTGGCGAAAGGACGCTGGCGTCCGGTTTCGAGATTGTATTCCCAGATCATCGCCCGGCCTTCTTCGACATCCATGCCGCTTTCGCCGATATTGGAGACCGAACCGACCGCGACGTATATCCTCGTACCGTCGGGACTGAGTTCTATGTTGCGCATCCAGTGCCCCCCGCCCGGTGGCAGGTCCATCAGCCTGCGTGGCTCGCCACCTGCCGCGGCGTCGCCCAGGGCATAGGGGAAAGCGAGCAATGAATCGTGATTGGCGACATATAGCGTCCCGTCATGCCAGGCGATGCCCGACGGGGAATCGAGATCCTCAAGAAGAACAAGGCGTTCTTCCGCCGCCCCGTCACCATCGACATCGCGCAGCAGGACCACCTCGTTGGCAGGCGCGCCCCCGGCACCCGCGCGCGCCATCAGCATATCGGCGATCCAGCCGGTAATCCCCCCACCTTCCTTTTTCGGCGAACCGGTCAGCGTGACCAGCACATCACCATTGGGCAGCGCATGGAGCACACGCGGATGGTCGAGACCGTCAGCGAAGCGGGTTACCGCAAGTCCATCGGCTGCAGCGGGAACCTCGTCCGCCTGCCAGCCGATCGGCTCGGCGATGCGAACGGTCGGGAATAATTCCGCATCGGCTTCCTGCAACACGGGGTCGGTGCCGGTGACATCGGCAACCGGAAGATCCGCCTCGTCGCCCTGCGCGATCCAGGCGGCAAAGAAGATGAGGATAAGGAGGATGACCAGCACCCAGGTGATAATTCTGTTCTTCGTGCTCATGGATGAATGACTAGGCCAGGCTGCCGGTTGCGGCAATGCCGAGATGCCCTAGATAGCGTATATGTACGATTTCCAGGCCGATAACGACTTGCCCAAGCCCGAGCTCTACCGCCAGCTTGGCAACGCGGCCGCCGCCCTTATCGAGGGCGAGGCGGACAGCGTCGCGAACATGGCCAACATTGCCGCGCTGGTGTGGGAATTCGTTCCCGATCTCAACTGGGCCGGTTTCTACCGCATGATCGATGACGAGCTTGTGCTCGGCCCTTTCGTCGGGCGCCCGGCCTGCATCCGCATTCCTGTCGGCCAGGGCGTATGCGGCGCGGCAGCCGGAACCGGAAAAACGCAACTGGTGCGCGACGTCCACGATTTTCCCGGTCACATCGCTTGCGATGCCGCAAGCCGGTCCGAGCTGGTCGTTCCCGTCCTGCGCGATGGAGAGGTGTGCGCCGTCATCGATCTCGACAGCCCCGTTCTGGACCGGTTTGACACCGAAGATGCAGCCGGTGTCGAAGAACTGGCGCGATTGTTGGCGGACCGGATCTGACATCGACCGCCTCGAATCGGGACAATAGCCGCGAAACCGTGGGATTGCGCGCGATGCGATGGTAGATTTTCCCTTATCGTCGGGATCAGTGCCGGCCATGTTGATTAGGGGAAATGCGCATGACCGCTCGTCGATTGATGCTGTTGGGGGCTGCCGCGAGCACCCTTTCGATGGCTGCCACGCCAGCGCTGGGCCACCATGGCCGGCATGGTCCGGACATGACTTACGAATATGCCCAGCCAGCCCCATCGATGGACACCGAAGTCGTTTACCACCAGCACCCAGTCGTCCAGCCGATCCCGGCCCATGAAGAGCGTCCGGGTGCGGACTATGATGTCGAATACGAATACGAGACCCTAGCCCTGGCCCATCACGGATCGCATAATGCGCCGCATCCGGTCCACCACGCGCCGCATGCGCGGATGCCGGCCCATCACGGACAGGTCGCTGCTCATCCGCACTACGGTCATTACGGCTACGGTTATGCGATCCCGGCCATGTATGTGCCAGTCAGGATCACCGTGCCGCAACGGGCCATAGTGCGCGAGACGGTGACCGAGGAATGGGTCGAGGAAGAAGTCCGCAGCTATCGCAGGCCTGTACCGCGCCCGACCAAGAGGCAACCGGTCAAGCGTGTCAAATACAGAAAATAGGGATCAGTCGGGCGCCGAAACCGCCGGAGCCGGCGCACGGGCCACATTGGTACTGCCCGGCTGCAGCCTGATCACACCCAGGCGGGCGATGTCCGCATCGCGCCCGATTTCGACCGATCGGTCGAGGGCCTGGCGCACTTGCAGCGTCCGGGCCGCCTCGCTCGCCACGCGCAGGCGGTAAGTGCCGTAAGCCACGCGCTCGAACAAGAAGAATCCGTCGAATTCGCTGATCGTCGTCGCGACAACCGCACCCCGCCGGTCGATCAGCTCCAGCGTAACGCCGCCCAGCTCGACTCCGGAAACCGAGTGGATCACGCCTTCGACCTCCCCGGAAGCCCCGATCGGGATTTCGATCGTTGCGGCGACGCCGGGGCGCGGCACGACCACGATACCCTTGGTCGAGGGCGTCAGATAGGGATCGTCGAGCGATCCCTCATCCACCCCGACCAGCACCGGCACGAACGGCTTGAGGCCGTCGACAATCGCCCGCCCGCTTTCGTCGGTCACGGCATCGGTCGTCCGCAACCCGGCCTCGACATACACATCCTTCAGCATCTCTTCGCCAGGCGAACGGCGCCCGTCGCCGTCGTCATCGCGGAACACGGTCACCATCGCCTGCCCGTTGCGGGCAAGCTTCTCGTTCGAGAAACGAATCCCGCCACCGGCCGGGTTGGGGCCGAAACTGAAAGACAATGCCAGATTGCCTCCGAAAGCGCCGCGCGATGAATAATTGGCATCGGCACGCAAGGCAAAGCGCTTGAACCGGCGCGAATAGCCGAGGCTGAAACGCGTATCGCGCGAGGCAACATCGTATTCCGCATCCGCGGCTATGTCGGAGAATTCATCGAGACCTTTCTCCGCGGCAAGGCGCACCGTCTGGAGTCCCCTGTCCCTCCCCGACAGTTCGAAACTGGCCGACCCCCGCACACGCAGGCCAAACAGGCGCGAATTGGCCAGCAGGCGCAGCCTGGTGCGCTCCCGGTCGCTGAACGTCCCGTCATTACGCTCGGCCTTGTGTTCGAGCTGGGCGGTCAGCGCGAGATTGCGCACCCCAACCGAGGTCGCCACGAGCCATTCGGTAAGGTTCGTCCCGTCGTCTAGCCGCGATCGGTCGAAACTGCCCTGTAGCGGGAGCGAAAACTTACCTAATTTCAACGAGGTATCGACTGTGAATCCAACCCTGTAGGCCAAGTCCTCGCGCACGAATTCGCTGGCGAAATCGCCCTGCGCCCAGACCGCGCGCGCGCCGAGATTGATCGAACCCAGCCGCCCAAGCGTATTAAGCTGGGCCGCGGCACCGCCGCCGAACTGATGCGCGCCGGAAAGTTCCAGTTGCATCGGCCCGACGCTGCGCCACAAAGTTGTCTCGAGATAGTCGCGCCGGCGGCCGCCCAGAACCAGGCTGTGCGCGCCAAGCGCGACGCTGGTTCGCTTGTCCAGCCCGCGCTCGACGCCGACACCCCAGCGCCATGCGCCGGTCCCCCGGCGCGCATTGGCCGGGCGCAAGTCGATCAGGTCGCGATCGTCCTGCAATATGCCGGCCCAGTAATAGGTCTTTCCGGGTTCGATCACTTCGCGTCCGACCGGGAAATCAGCCCGTTCGCGCCGAATCTGGCCTTGCGGGCCGTAGAGCACGATCTCGAACTCGTTGCGGCCGTAATAGAGTTCGACATCGGCAAATTCGTAGCGCCCGTCGCCACGCTCTTCCTGGAAGGCGATCAACTGGCCATTGCGATAAAGCTCCGCATCCCAGCCCGCGGGCAAGGTGCCCCGCAATGTCGTCGTCGAGAAGCTCGACTG
>JANQPE010000076.1 GCA_028289565.1 Parerythrobacter sp. | reverse complement strand
CGGCCATTTGCTCGATGCGGCTGCGGACGGCTCGATCGAGGAGCTGGTCGAACAGGTCGAACGCGATATCGGCCCGGTCGAGGTGGTGCTGTATAATCTCGGTGCGCAAATCGGAAACCGCAAGCTTGCCGACACACCGCACCGGATCTTCGAACTCGGCTGGAGGCTGGGTACGTTCGGCGTGTTTCGGCTCGCCCATGCGCTCTTCCCGCGGATGGTCGAACGCGGCAGCGGAACGCTGCTCGTCACTTCAGCCACCGCCGCCATGCGCGGCAATACCGGCCAGCACAGCCATGCCGCGGCAATGGGCGGGCGGCGCATGTTGTGCCAAACATTGAACGCCGAATTCGCGCCGCAGGGCATCCATGTCGCGCATGTGGTGGTCGACGGATCAGTCGATGCGCCCGATACGCTCGGCAAGCTGCTCGGTGACGAGTTCGAGGCATACAAGGCCGCGAAAGGCGAAGACGGCGTGCTCGACCCCGCAGCGATCGCCGAAACCTACTGGCACCTCGCCCGGCAGCCGAAAAATTGCTGGACGCATGAAGTGGATGTGCGGCCGTGGACCGACGTGCCGTGGTGGAACGACACCCCGATCACGGCGATCAACCGGGAGTAGCTCTCAGCAGCACCTCAACCGTGCAGCAGGGCCACTGTCGCGGCGAGTTTTGCCCGCTGACCGGCATCGGCAAGCTGCCCTGCCTCGGCATCGAACGCCTCGAAAAACGCGGGCACGGACATCGACCCCCTCACATCGCCGCCGAAATGCGGTGCGGCCGCCTTTGCCACTTCGAGAACGCGACCCGCACCGCCCGGCCCGGGCGACGTCGCCAGCATCACCATGGGCTTGTTCTGCCATACATCACGACCCACGCGCGAACACCAGTCGAACAGGTTCTTGAATGCCGCGGAATAGAATCCGTTATGCTCGGCAAACGAGATCAGCAACGCATCGGCCCCGGCAACAGCAGCTAGAAAATCATGTGCGAGTCGAGGAATGCCCGCTTCTTCCTCGCGATCCGACCGGTAGAGGGGCATTTCGAAGTCGTGGATGTCTAGGAACTCCACCTCGGCGCCTTCCAGCAATCCGGCCGCATGCGTCACGAGCAGCCGATTGATCGATTTGGACGAATTGCTCGCGGCGAAAGCCAGTACCTTCATTCGCGCCCCATTTCCTTTACGGATTCAGCCCTTCCACTCACGCCGTTCTTCAGCCTGTTTCAGGACCTCATAGGCGACCTGCACCGCCTGGAATTGCCTGGCAGCTTCGACATCGCCGGGCTTCACGTCGGGATGCACTTCCTTGGCCTTGGCGCGGAAAGCCTTCTTGATCGCGGCGAAGTCGGCATCGGCATCCAGCTCCAGCAGTTCGAGTGCGCGCATTTCATCAGGGCTGCGGCTGCCGTCACCGCTGCCGGACCAGCCATAATGCTGCGCTTCGGCATAGCCGGCGCTTTCGGCCCTTTCGTCCTTCGCGCGCTTGGCCTTTTCTTCCTTGTCGAGACCTTCGAAATAGTCCCAGCCCTTGTTGTATTCCGCCGCATGTTTCTGGCAGAAATACCACCTTTCCGGGCTGTTGGGCGATTTGGGTGCGGGGCAGTCGCCCTTTTCCTCGCATCCATGCCTGTCGCACAGACGCACGGTCGTCGCCTCGCGGGCGCCATCATAGCTGCGCCAGCGGGGGAAGCCCCAGTCGAGCGAGCGGCCGGATCTGCTCATGGCGTTTGTCTGACAGACATGGCGCTCAATCTAGGGATGGTTGCAGGACAAGGAAAGGTCGGCAACACCGTTATGGGTTGAAATGTTGCATTGCAGCAAAACCTTCATATCTTCCGCCTAACAGAGCCGGAAAACAGTGGAAAAGTACCGAATATGAGCCACCAGCTATCCCTATCCGCCGCATTCAGCGCCCTTGCGATGACACTATTCGCGCTCACCGCGCAGGCCGGGCTGCCGGTGAATGCAAACAGCGCGCCGGTGGATACCGGTGCGCCGCTTGTCATACCGTTCGAGGTTTCTCGCTGAACCGTTCCATGCCAATCAGTTGATCACCACGCTGGCCGCACGGCGGTTCCGCGCCCAGGCGGTCGGGTTCGAACCCAGTGCGACCGGGCGCTCCTTACCGTGACTCACCGTCGCAATGCGGCTCGCCGCAACGCCCAGGCTGACCAGGTAGTTTTTCGCCGCATTGGCACGGCGTTCGCCCAGCGCGAGGTTGTAATCGCGCGTACCGCGCTCGTCGCAATGCCCCTCCACCGTGATGGTGATATTCGGGTATTGGGCAAGATATTGCGCCTGTGTCTGCAGGGCTGCGGCATCCGCACTGTCGATATTGAAGCGATCGGTATCGAAATAGATCACGTTCTGCCCGTTTACCGCATCTTCGAAATGCTCCTGCGTCCCGGGCACGAGACCGGAGATCGCGGTCTCCGTCGCACCTGCCGAGGTCGTCGGCCCCGGGTCGGGCGGAAGGGTTTCGGGTGGCGTGGTCTTGCATGCTGCAAGGCCGGCGGTGCCGACAAGGAGAGCGATAGCTGCGATGCGAGTATTCATGGACATTTCCTTACGCATAAGATGGGGGGGCGACCGCGCAATTGATGATTCAATGCGCTCAAGGGAGAATCGGTCCCCAGGCCGGATCCGACGCATCCACCGGCGTCGGTAGCTTCCTTTCATTTTCCCCGGTCAGGTCGACCTGCCACAGGCCGGTCCGTCCGGAATTTCGCTCGGTACGGAAAAACTGGATGATGCGGCCATTCGGAGCCCAGGTCGGCGCCTCGTCCTGCCAGCCACGGGTCAGGGTACGCAGGCTGCCGCCATTTGGATTCATGACCGCAATGTTGAAATCGCCGGTTATGCGGGTGAAGGCGATCTGGTCGCCACGCGGACTCCATTCGGGCGTCGCCGCGCGGCCGCCGAAAAAGGTCAGGCGCTTCTGGTTCGATCCATCGGCATTCATGACGTAGATCTGCTGGCTGCCCGAGCGATCGCTTTCGAATACGATCTTGCTACCGTCGGGCGAGTAGGACCCGCCGATATCGATACCGGGCGTGTTGGTCAGACGCACGCTCGGCCCGCCCTGCGCGGACACGCGATAGATATCGGTATTTCCCGCAACCGCCATCGAATAGAGAATCCATTCGCCATCCGGGCTCCACCGGGGGGCGAAGGTCGGATTGGTGCTTCGGGTGACCAGCGTCTGCCGCCCGGTCCCGATATCGTAGACATAGATTCGCGGATTGCCATCGACATAGGACAGGTAGAGCAGCTTGCGGTAATCGGGCGAATAGCGTGGAGTGAGAGCGGTGGCCCGTCCGGTAGTGATGAAGCGATGGTTGGCCCCGTCGCTGTCCATGATCGCCAGCCTCTTGGTCCGGTTATCCTTGGGGCCTGTCTCGGCGATATAGGCGATACGGCTGTCGAAAAACGGGCTTTCGCCGGTCAGGCGGGAATAGACAAGGTCGGCGCATTTATGCGCGGCGCGGCGCCAGTCGGCGGGCGGGACGATCCATCCCTCACGCACCAGCTCGTCGCGCAAGGCCATGTCGTAGAGATAGCAGCCG
>JANQPE010000069.1 GCA_028289565.1 Parerythrobacter sp. | reverse complement strand
CGGTTCCGCCACCGTCTTTCTGTTCCTGCCCGACGGGCCGGGGTCGGATATCCTGTTTCAAGAGTTGGACGATGACATGGCGACTATCGGCATCACTCTGGTGCGCGCGGATACCGTGGAAGAAGCCGATATGGTCCTTGTCGACAGCGTGGCGCGGTATGGCGGTGCGCGGTGGTTCCTGAATCAGTTCAATTGCCAGCTAAACCGGGGACTGTGCTCGCAGGAGGCGGATGCACGTGTTGCCGAGGCGGTGGGAACGGACGATCCGCTGGAGCATGCGGGCCTGCTGGTCGAAGCGGAGGCGGAGCTGATGGCCGGCAATGCCTATATTCCGATCGGCGCCCCGATCCGCTGGTCGCTGACGCGTGGTGGGGTGGATGGGTTCGAAGAGAACCGTTGGAGCCTCCATCCCTTGTTCCCGCTGTCGCTGCGCCCCATCTAGGGGACGAAGGAGGGTCTGATGGACCGACCAGAGAAACCGCAAGCGATGGGCCTGGAGCTGCCCACGGGCACCGATCCGCATTCCATCCGCAAACGTATCGAGGCGATGGAACATCTGCTTGAACGCAGTTTCCGGATACCCGGCATCAATTATCATATCGGCCTTGATTCGATTGCCGGCCTTGTTCCGGTGATCGGTGATTTCGTGACCGCCGCCATGGGTGCCTATATCGTATGGGAAGCACGCAATCTGGGCCTGCCGAAATGGAAGTTGTGGCGCATGGCCGGCAATGTCGGTTTCGACGCCCTCCTCGGAGCGGTACCGGTCGCGGGCGATCTGTTTGACCTGCTCTACCGCTCGAATACACGCAATTTGCGGATCGTGAAGAAGCACCTCGACAAGCATCATCCTGCGACGCGGGTGATCGAGGGGTAGCGCGAACCGGTTTCACTTGTGACCGGTTCGCGCTAGGGCGATGGCATGGCGCGCGACGTTACCTATTCCTCCTATCTCGACCTCGACCGCATCCTTGCAGCGCAACATCCGGCATCGGGCGCCCATGACGAGATGTTGTTCATCATCGTCCATCAGACGAGCGAGCTGTGGCTCAAGCTGTGCCTGCACGAGCTGATTGCGGCCCGCGACCTGGTGGAAGGCGACAATTTGCGCCCGGCTTTCAAGATGCTTTCGCGCGTGGCGCGGGCGCAAGGGCAACTGATCCAGAGCTGGGATGTACTGTCGACCATGACCCCGCACGATTATTCGCGCATCAGGCCGCATCTGGGGAGCTCGTCGGGCTTTCAGTCGGCGCAATACCGACTGATGGAATTCCTTCTCGGCGGCCGCAATCCCGACATGATCGCCATTCACGAGGCGACGCCCGAAATGGCCGAAAGGCTGCGTGCTGAAATGAACCGGCCGAGCCTGTATGACGAAGCCGTGAGGTTGTTGGCGCGTCGCGGGCTTGCCGTTCCGGAGGCCGTGCTCGAACGGGACACGAGCGAACCGTGGACCCCTTCGTCCGAAGTCGAAGCGACCTGGTCGCGGATCTATCGCGACCCGGAGGAATACTGGGATCTCTACGAACTGGCCGAGAAGCTGGTCGACCTGGAATACCATTTCCAGCGCTGGCGTTTCGGCCACCTCAAGACGGTCGAGCGGATTATCGGCTTCAAGCGAGGCACGGGCGGCACGCCGGGCGTGCCCTATCTCGAAGGCGTGCTGAAACAGGCTTTCTTCCCCGAATTGCTGAGCGTGCGCACCGCGATATGAGCCGACGCATATGGGATATCTCGCAGCGTTTGCGCCCCGGTCTCCCGGTCTGGCCCGGAGATACCGAATTCCTCCCCGAACGGACCTGGAAGATAGAAGACGGCTCGCCGGTCAATGTTTCGGCGCTTACGCTTTCGACGCATTCGGGCGCGCATGCCGATGCTCCGCTGCATTATTCGGAAACCGCCCCCGATATCGCCAGTGTTCCGCTTGATCCGTATCTCGGCGAATGCATGGTGGTTGATGCGCGCAGCGCCGGTCGTGCGGTGGAAGTGGGGCATTTGCCCCATCTCGATTCGATCGATCGCGTACTGTTCCGGACTTTCGACAGCTTCCCGCACGAAGCATGGGACAGCGGGTTTACCGCCATCGCGGCAGAGACGATCGAATGGTTGGCGGTGCAGGGCGTCATGCTGGTCGGCACCGACGCCCCCTCGATCGATCCGCAGGATTCCAAGACCATGGATGCGCACAAGGCGGTGCTCAGGGCCGATATGCGAATCCTCGAAGGACTGGTACTCGACGAGGTACCGGAGGGCCGCTACGACCTGATCGCGCTCCCCCTGCCGATCGAGGGTGCGGATGCCTCGCCCGTTCGTGCAATCCTGCGGGAGCCGGCATGAGCTTGCTGGAAGACGCCCGTACGCGCGATGCCGCCGATCCACTGCGCGAATATCGCGACCGATTCGCATTGCCCGAAGGTGTCATCTATCTCGACGGCAATTCGCTCGGCGTCTTGCCCAGGGCGACGCCGGAACGGTTGGACGCGGTCGTGCGCGGCGAATGGGGCGATGGCCTGATCGGTAGCTGGAATGACGCCGACTGGATCGGCTTGCCGCAGCGCGTCGGCGGCAAGATCGCACCGTTGGTCGGCGCCGCTCCGGACGAAGTGATCGCTTGCGACAGCACGTCGGTAAACCTGTTCAAGCTGATCGCCGCCGCACTACAGATGCAGGCCCGGGAAAACGGGAAACGCCGCAAGGTAGTGCTGAGCGAGCCGGGCAATTTCCCGACCGACCTCTACATGATCGAGGGGCTTAGGCGGCAAGGTCTGGCCGAACGGCGGCTGGCCGGGCGTGATGCCTTGGTCGATGCGCTGGTCGCGAATGTCGCTCTGCTGTTGCTGACGCACACGCATTACAAGACCGGGGCGGTGCACGACATGGCTGCGCTGACCAGAGCCGCGCATGAAGCGGGGGCCCTCGTATTATGGGACCTGTCGCATAGCTGCGGCGCGTTGCCTGTCGATCTGAATGCGTGTGAAGCAGATTTCGCGGTCGGCTGTGGCTACAAATATTTGAATGCCGGCCCCGGGGCTCCGGCTTTTGCCTTCGTCGCCGAGCGCCACCACAAGGCATTGCAACAGCCGCTGACCGGCTGGATGGGCCATGCCGCGCCGTTCGAATTTTCCGACGACTATGCCGACGCGCCGGGCGTCGATCGGTTGCTGTGCGGCACCTTGCCCATCATCGGCCTTTCGGCGCTGGAAGTCGGGGTCGAGCTGGTCGCCGAAATCGGCGTCGACAGACTCTATGCCAAGTCGCAGGCGCTGTCCGAATTCTTCCGCGAATGCCTGGCCGTCCACGGCGCCGGTCTCGACCTCGTCAGCCCGCCCGACCCGGGCCGGCGCGGCAGCCAGCTTTCCTTCCGCCATGCAGAAGCCTACGCCATCTGCCAGGCCCTGATCGCCCGCGGCGTGATCGGCGACTTCCGCGACCCCGATATCCTGCGGTTCGGGTTTGCGCCGGCTTATGTCTCTTTCTCGGATATCGCCGAAGCGGCACGGCACCTCGCCGAAGTGCTGGAAAGAGGCGAGTGGGACCGTACCGAATTCAAACAGCGCGCGGCGGTGACGTAAAGGCGGCTTGTGGGGTGAATGCGGACCCATGACCTATCACCACAAGCCTTTAGGATCTTTGCAACCGAGAGTCCTCATTCACAAAGGAGGAAAGCGCCGCGTCTGAACCAATCGGAACGAGCCTGGCATGCGCCGTGGGTCAACAAGAAATGCGGCTGACAAATACTTCTACCCTGCGATTGAGCAAATTTCGCCACGGTATTGCTGACGAGGTCACGGGTTCTTCGATACCGCGATATTCTACCGTCATCATATCCTGCGGAACACCTTTGCCTGCAAGGTATGTTCGTACCGTCTGAGCCAGGCGCAGCGACAAGCCGTTTGCATATAAGCTTGATAAACCGTCTTGCTGCTCCACGTGGCCAAAAATCTCAAGCGGGCAATGTTCGTACCTGCCCAAATCGTTCCGTTCAAAAAAGTTCTGCTCGTTCAAAGCCCTCACGAAAAGATCGAGCTTAAATCTTGCGTATGTGCCTAATTCACTCGAGTCCCTTTCAAAATATATCACTTCGGGGCGTGGGAAGTATATGTCGGGGCAAAAGACATCTTCCTGATTGAAACCATCCACCTCACATGCAATGCTGCGCAATAGACGGCTCTTCGCGACGATCTTGTCAATTCGAATGGCACGATTGTATTGAGCAGATGAGCTTAGGCCGCCATCAATGCCTCTTACGTGCAGGCCTACTGCAATTTGATCCAAAATCTTGCCCTCTTCGGTCCGCTGAAACGCCAAAACGGGCGCACCCGAACTTCCACCTCGCGTGTCGCACTGGTGGAGCATGAAGTGTGATTCAGGCTGGCTGACAAACTCCCTGCACGTTGCATCCTTTAGGATCATTTTGAAGAAACCATGCGGGTGGTGAATGATGTAGCGAGGACGTTTTCTCGTACCGCCATTGAGATAGGATCTGTCACCATCCAGTCGAGATTTCAGGACTCTGATTATGCCGTATTTGTCGCCCGGCGCGGTCTGTCCATCTTTGATAGCTAGCGTAAGTAGAGCGTAATCAAGAGCGGGGTCACTCTCCAACACACCCGATACTGTGTATCTTTCAGGTCGATTCGAGGTTTCGTCATGCAAGAATGTGACCGATGCATCCACCCATTCATAGCCCAGGTCTCTGTCGTCTTTGAGCAAGCCAGGCATGCAATGCCAGGCTGTTAGGACAACATCTTTGGCGACCAACCAGGCGGTACACGGAACTGTTTTGTTGGAGGCAACCCGGTCCCCGGGAATTTGTTGAACGACCTGCAACCACCCGACAGGCTTTGCCAAATCGTACCAATATGTGCCTTCATATTCCGACACCAATTCGGATTTGATAGGCACACCCTCGACTAGGGGATCTCCCAAAGTGCTGTATTCATATCGAGGCCGGCTTTCTGCACGCGGCTGCGCTGTCGCTGAAAGAGCCTCCTCCGATGCAGGCTGCGCGTCCTCCTCTTGGCTTTGGCCGATCGATATTCCCGCTGCTTGTTGACTGTCTTGCCCATAGGCAACGGTCTGCATCAGCACCGAGATGCATAATGCTATTATCGTCGTTGGGAGCCGCGCCGAAAGAGTTGCATGCGACACTGCAGCTACCTTCTAAGCAACTCGATTTCTGTCGTAAACGCCCCCACCTGAGATGAAGACTGAACCACATATTGTTGCCGATATTGGTCAAAAATACTGGGCTCGAAAGTCGCGTCGCTAAAGGCTGACGGATGGGCTTCGTCTGGATTGAAATCCGGGCAGGCCGGTAGCTCACCTGCCAGCTCCTCAATCAGGCTCTTCTTGTCTTCGACTAATGATGCAACTTCAAGATCCTGCGCAATCGATGCGCCTTGCTCTGAGGCGTAACGACATGGCAAGAAATTGAATTGGAACCTGTCTCGCCCGCTACTGGTATCAAATCGGTAATAGCCTTGGTCTTTATTCGGCAATTGAGACGCGCCCGGCCCTGTCTTGATTGCGACGCCTTCCAAGAATGTTGTCGAGTTATTGTCTATGGACCATACTTCCAAATAACCGGTGGTATTAACCGATAATACGGATGCGAAACCTTCTCCTGCCGCATAGCGCGTAAGAGGTGTGCCTACGCTGAGCGTTTTTGCGGCGCTGGCATCTTCTGTGTTGTCCTCTCCAACAGCCAAAATCAAAAACTCAAGCTGTGGTCTGAGCTCCCTTTTTTCCTCGCCGTCAGATCCATCCTCTGATGGTCTTGATTCCGTCGCCGATGCACTGGACACCGATGAAGCGACGACGTTTTCAGCGGCATCGGAAAGCGGAACGCCGCAGTCTCGCAAGTATGCTTCTTGGTATGAAGCGTATGATGTAGGATTTAGCTTCGAAGGGTCTGCGGCGAAGCTGACGGCCTTTGTCGCAAACCTGGCTTGCGCACATTGGACGCCTGTAAAGCTGTAGCTGTAATTGCCTTGAATGAAGAGCGATTCTGGTAGGAGTTGCCAGACTGAAATTTCGGTGTCCTGGTCGACACGCCTCTTGGGGCAAATACCGACTTCTTCGGGCAAGTCTGCGCCTATGATCGAATTAGAAATTCCGCCAGCTGCCGCACATGCGACCTTCCCTAGGGGATCAACCACCGTCCTTTTCAGGAACTTGAGCACCCCTTGTTCAACCAGTTGATCCTCGCCGACCTCCCCTAAATTTTCTTGCGCAAAGGCGGCGGTCGAGCCGCTAAAAATGAGCAAACCAAAAGCCGCACACAGCGTTTTCATATTACCCCCCGGGAACTGCAGATATTCGCGTAATTTATACCATATTTCTTCGCCCTGCCAGTGCCAACGACTACAAGCAAAATAACGAAATTCTCGATCTTTCGCCTTCGACCTTATCGTGCGTCGACCTGTCGCAACCGGGTCGTAAGCGGCCGCTGCGAATTTCACTGTCCTACATGTCGCCATTCGTGCCAGTTTAAGGCATGGCGACTGCACTCGACCACCTCGATGCTCCGATAGGAAGCTGCCCTTCGCGCAGTCCGGTTTTTTCCCGCCTGGACTGTGTAACACGTGGTCCATGTCTCGAGAATATTCAGCCCGGCACCGGCGAAGCTGAACGAATCAGGCTTCCAGTTCGATGTCCCAATAGAGCCAGTCGCGCCAGGTTTCGTGGAGGTAGTTGGGCGGGAAGCTCTTGCCGTGCTGCTGCAATTGCCAGCTGGTCGGGCGGATCGGCTTCATCCGCAGCTTCATATGCGCCTGCTGGGGCGTGCGCCCGCCTTTCTTCATGTTGCACGAGGCGCAGGCGGTGGCGATATTTTCCCACGTCGTCTTGCCACCCAGACGGCGTGGGACGACATGGTCGAACGTCAGATGTTCGGGATTGCCGCAATACTGGCAGGCAAAGCGGTCGCGCAGGAATACGTTGAAACGGGTGAAGGCGGGAAATTCGCCGTGCTTCACATATTGCTTGAGCGCGATGACGCTGGGGATCTTCATGTCGAGCGAGGGCGAATGCACTTCGCGATCGTAGCTTTCGACGATATCGACCCGGTCGAGGAACACCGCCTTGATCGCGGTCTGCCATGGCCACAGGCTTAGCGGGTAGTAGGACAGCGGCGTGTAGTCGGCATTGAGCACGAGCGCGGGGCAGGCCGACAAATTGCGTGTCGGATCCTCTTCCGCGCTGCGAAAGCGCGCTGCCCTTTCGATCAGTTCGGCCCTAAACATTAGAGTTCAACACGTATTGCATCCCTCCCTGATGAAATCGAACATGCCTTTGCAACGAAAAGAGTCAAACCCGTTACAGATTGGCTTTCCACAAGGATTTGCCGCGAGTCGCGGTGCGTGGCGGACTGTGGCATGGGATTTTCGAATGCCATGACCGTGACCCGCTTCGCCCCTAGTCCCAACGGCCCGCTGCATCTGGGGCACGCCTATTCGGCGATCGTCGCGCATGATATCGCGCGCGAGGCTGGCGGGAAATTCCTGCTGCGGGTCGAGGATATCGATGGTGCCAGAAGCCGGACAGAACTGGTCGAGGAGTTTCGCGCCGACCTCGCCTGGCTGGGCCTGGAGTGCGAGGAAGTATCAGCGCAATCGACGCGTATTGTCACCTATCTCGATGCCGCCGAGACGCTGAGGCGCGACGGGTTGCTCTACCCATGCGAGTGCACGCGTGCGCAGATCGCCGAGGCGGCGCGGCAAACCGGGCCGGCGGGGCCGGTCTATCCCGGTACTTGCAAGGGGCGCTCCGTCAATTCCGATGGACCGGTGGCCTGGCGGCTCGATATAGAGAAGGCCCTGTCGAAAGCAGGGTCGCTCGAATGGATCGACGAACTGGCCGGGGCGCAACGGGCGGAACCGGAACTGCTTGGCGATGTAGTGCTACTGCGCAAGGAGGCGCCGGCGAGCTACCATCTCGCGGCGACGATCGATGATGCGGCGGACGGGGTAACCTTGGTTACGCGCGGGCAGGACCTGT
Organism: Parerythrobacter sp.; assembly: GCA_028289565.1. Classification (GTDB taxonomy): domain Bacteria; phylum Pseudomonadota; class Alphaproteobacteria; order Sphingomonadales; family Sphingomonadaceae; genus JANQPE01. The sequence goes on along the minus strand of JANQPE010000069.1, from coordinate 18,449 downwards.
TCGCCGCGACGCATATCCACCGGCTGCTGCAGGAACTGCTCGGCCTGCCGATTCCACGCTGGCATCACCATGGGCTGCTCCTCGACGGGAATGGCAAGAAGCTCGCCAAGAGACGCGGTTCACCTTCGCTGGCCGACCGCAGGCGTGCCGGCGAAGACGGCCTGATCTTGGCTGACAGGCTGCGCCGGGGCGACTTCCCCACTGGCATTTCGCTCGGGAATGACTAGGTTGGCCTCATGACTACATTTCTCGTTATCGTCCTCGTCCTCCTCATCGCGCTGGTCGTCGTTTCACTCGTGCGAGGGATCGTCGCTTTTCTGAAAAGCACCAAGATCGACCTGGAAACAGGACAGGGGGAGACGGCTACCGACATGCAACTGATGCAGAACAGGATGATGTTCGCGCGCATCAAGTATCAGGCGCTGGCCGTGGCCGTGGTCGCCGTGCTGCTGGCGATCAGCAACTGACGCTTTCCGTCATCCCGGCGAAAGCCGGCATCGCTTGCAAACACTGAAGCATATGTGGATAGCGATCCCAGCATTCGCCGGGATGATGTCTGATGGTCAAGCTCAACAGGATCTACACCCGCACCGGCGATGACGGTTCGACCGGGCTCGTCGATGGTTCGCGTACCGCGAAACACGCAGCCCGGATCGAGGCGATCGGTGCGGTAGACGAAGCCAATAGCGCGATCGGGATGGCGATCGCGGCGCTGGGCCGTGGCACGAATTGCGATACCTTGATCCAGATACAGAACGACCTGTTCGATCTCGGGGCCGATCTGGCCACGCCGGGCGAGGATTTCGAACCGTCCGCGGCAGTGCTGCGGATCGTGCCCGACCAGGTCGCCTGGCTCGAAGGGAAGATCGATGCGGCGAATGCAGGTCTCGAACCACTGACCAGCTTCGTTCTGCCTGGCGGGAATGAAGCGGCTGCACGCGTTCATGTGGCGCGTGCTTCGGTTCGCCGTGCGGAGAGAACCATGGCCGCACTGGCCGATGCCGAACCGGTCAATCCGGCTGCGCTCGCCTTTATCAATCGTCTGTCGGATTATCTATTCGTGCTGGCCCGCGTGCTCAACGACAATGGCGAGTCCGATGTGAAATGGGTGCCCGGCGGTAATCGCTAGGCAAGTCTGGCCATCGATCGCTGCAAGCGCTAACACCTCAGTTTGCTGCAACTGCGAAGGGTTTGTGCATTGCAAGATATTGGGCAAGTGACAGGACAGAAAATTGGCGTGATCGGTGCGGGGCAGATGGGTTCCGGCATCGCTCAGACAGTCGCGCAGCATGGCATGGCGGTCATGCTGGCCGATGTCGATCTGGCGATTGCGGAAAAGGCCAAGGCCGGGATAGGCAGGGCGTTGGGCAGGCTGGTGGGGCGCGGCAAGCTGGATCCCGATCAGGTCGAGCCGGTCCTGTCGCGGATCACACCCGTTGCCGATTATGCGCCGATGGCAGAGACCGACCTGATTGTCGAAGCGGCAACCGAGCGCGAGGACATCAAGCGGTCGATCTTCGAAGCTGCCGGGAAGATTCTTGCCGACGATGCGATCATGGCCAGCAATACAAGTTCGATCCCGATCACCCGCATGGCGAACCATTCGCCCGATCCGGGGCGTTTCATCGGGTTGCATTTTTTCAATCCGGTGCCGGTGATGGGCCTGATCGAAGTGATCCCGGGTCTCGCGACCGCGCAGGAAACGACCGACCGGATTACCGCCTTTGCCGAAGGGCTGGGCAAGCAGGTGGTCCTGTCGCAGGACGAGCCGGGTTTTGTCGTGAACCGGATTCTCCTGCCGATGATCAACGAGGCGGTATTCGTGCTTGGACAAAGCACGGCGGGGATCGTGGATATCGACAAGGGATGCCGCCTGGGCCTCAATCACCCCATGGGTCCGCTCGAACTGGCCGATTTCGTCGGCCTCGATACCTGTCTCGATATCGTGAAAGTGCTCTACAATACGACTGGCGACAGTAAGTATCGCCCGGCGCCGCTATTGGTGAAGTATGTCGAAGCCGGCTGGCTGGGGCGCAAGACCGGCCGCGGATTCTACGATTATTCGGGCGAGGTGCCCGTTCCTACGCGCTGAGCGCAACCGGGGCTATTCCACCCTGTCCTGGCTCAGATCCACGAACTCTTCGTAATTGTCGCCGGAATCCTGCTGCACGATCACCACATCGCCCGCATCGGTCTCCTTGCCGGGTTCGGTTGCGACAATTGGCGTGGGATCAAAGCCCTCGGCGGCGTCGATCAGGTCTTCGTCGACGCCGAATTCACCTGCCACGGACTGCAGTTCCTGGTGCGGAGAAGCCACCGGGCTGGAAATTCGTTCGACTTCGCGCGCCATACCCTCACGCTGTTCCTCCAGGTCGTTGGCGGATCGCAGCAGCAAGCCCTGATCGTCTTCGGAGCCGATCAGGTTGACCGCACCAAAAACGACAAGTCCGACGAAAGCCAGCGCTGCCCAGCGGTTGTAGAACATGTATCCTCGCATGGACGGCAAGATAAGGCAGTGCGGTTACGATTCGGTATCCAACGCCGTGCGCCTTAATTCGTACAATATATCAAGAGCTTCGCGTGGACTGAGTGCATCCACGTCAAGTTCTTCCAGCATGTGTCGCAGATCGTCCGCCGGTTCGGGTTCGGACCCGGTGCTGGCGGCGAAGAGCGGCAGTTCGCCAAGCCCGGCCGCAAGTCCGCCGGTTTCCTCGCGACCCTTTTCAAGCCGTTCGAGGACGGATTTGGCATGAGCCACAACCGGCTTTGGCAGGCCTGCCAGCTTGGCGACTGCAAGCCCGTAGCTGCGGTCTGCGGGTCCTTCAGCAAGCTCGTGAAGCAGCACCAGTTCGCCTTTCCATTCGCGCGCGCGGACATGGTGGAGCGACAGTGCGTCGCAGGTTTCGGCAAGGCGCGCGAGTTCGTGATAATGCGTGGCGAACAGGCAGCGGCAGCGATTGGTCTCGTGCACCGCCTCGACCACCGCCCAGGCGATAGCGAGTCCGTCATAGGTCGAGGTGCCGCGTCCGACTTCGTCGAGGATCACGAAACTGCGCTCGGTCGCCTGGCTGAGAATTGCGGCCGTCTCGACCATTTCGACCATGAAGGTTGAGCGTCCGCGCGCGAGATTGTCCGATGCCCCGACCCGGCTGAACAGACGGTCGACCAGCCCGATCCTGGCATGCCTGGCAGGAACGAACCCGCCAGCCTGCGCCAGCAGTATGATCAGTGCATTCTGGCGGAGGAAGGTCGATTTGCCACCCATGTTCGGCCCACCGATCAACCACAGCCGATCGTCCGGGCCGAGAGTACAGTCATTGACTACAAACCGTTCGCCGGCTTCGGCCAGGGCTGCTTCGACTACCGGATGGCGCCCGTCCTCGATTTCAAGGCAGTTTTCGTCGCTTATGTCCGGACGGCACCAGTCGTCCTGCGCAGCGCGTTCCGCCTGTCCGGCGGCAACATCGAGGCGAGCCAGGGCAGCGGCGGTTGCGGCGATCGCTTCGCGCGCTGCAACGACTTTCGCCGTCAGTTTTTCGAAATGGGCTTCTTCGGCGGCTAGGGAATGACCGCCCGCTTCGGCGATTCGCCCCGCCTCCTCATGCAAGGAGATCGAATTGAATCGCACCGCGCCCTTCATTGTCTGGCGGTGGGTAAAACCGCTATCGGGAGCCATCAGCGTGTCGGCGTGGCGGCTGGGCACTTCGATGAAATAGCCAAGCACGCCGTTGTGCTTGATCTTGAGCGAGGCAATCCCGGTATCCTCGCGGTACTTGTTTTCGAGCCCGGCGATCGCGCGACGGGCATTGCCGGAAACCTGTCGCAATTCGTCGAGCGCGGCATCGTAGCCTTCCGCGATAAAACCGCCTTGCGATCTTTCGGTGGGCGGCGAGGCAATCAGCGCACGCTGCAAGCGGTCGACCAGCGCGCCATGGCCGCCCATGGCCGGCAGCAAGCGCTCGATCAGGGCCGGGCGGTCCGCTTCCCGGCCTAATGTGTCGCGAATGCGTCTGGCTTCGTCCAGCCCGTCGCGAACCTGTCCCAGATCGCGCGGGCTGCCTCGCCCTGCCACGATCCGGCCAAGCGCCCGGCCGATATCAGGCAGCGATCGCAGTACTTCGCGCGAACTAGCCCGCAGGAGGGGGTTGCCATGGAACCACTCGACGAGGGCCAACCGTTCCTCGATCGCGATGCGGTCCAGCAGAGGGGCGGAGAGGTCTTCCGCCAGTTGTCGCGCACCCGCCGCCGTCGCGCAGCGATCGATCGACGCGATCAGGCTGCCTGTACGCGTGCCCTGCTGCGAGCCGAGAATCTCGAGGCTGGACCGGGTGGCCTCGTCCATTGCCAGATGTGTGTTTTCCGCCCGTAATACCGGTGGCAGCAACAGCGGGAGGGTTCCTCGTCCGACATGATCGAGATAGGCGATCAGTCCTGCGGCCGCTGCCAGCATGGCACGCGAGAAACTGCCGAAACCGTCGAGCGTGGACACGCCATGAATCGCCTTGAGGCGAGCCGCGCCATCGTCGCTTGAAAATTCGCGGCGGTCGCGCGCTGTCGCCTGTCCCGGCATCTCTTTTCGGTCGTCGGGCCGGTCGCCTAGCCGGTCGTCGGGGGTAACGATCTCGCTTGCCCCGATTCTGGCGAGTACGGCCTCGACGGAATCCGGCGTGCATTCCTCCAGCTCCATTCGCCCGGTGGAAATGTCGCAACTGGCAATCCCGATCGTTCCGCGAACCTCGCACAGCGCCGCGAGCACATTCGCCCGGCGCGGCTCGAGAAGGGTTTCCTCGGTAAGCGTCCCGGCAGTGACGAAGCGCACGATATCGCGCTTCACCAGCGCTTTCGACGCGGCTCTTCCCTCTTTCCTGGCGCGCTGCTTCGCTTCCTCCGGCGTTTCGACCTGGTCTGCGATCGCCACCCGGCACCCGGCCTTGATGAGACGCGCAAGATAGCCTTCCGCCGAATGTGCGGGAACCCCGCACATCGGCACCGGTTCACCGTCATGCTCCCCACGCGTGGTCAGCGCGATATCGAGGATGCCGGCCGCCTGTTTGGCGTCTTCGAAGAACAGTTCGAAGAAATCGCCCATGCGATAGAACAGCAGGCAATCTCCGGCCTCCCTTTTCAGGGCGAGGTACTGCTCCATCATCGGGGTTGCCTTGCCTGCCATGCGCGCGACCTAAGCGGCCCTTCGCCGATTCGGGAAGGGCGGTGGCCGAACGTTTCCCCGGAGCCTTTCCCCTATCGCTTTGCCGTAGCGTCAGCTAAGCGCGCGCAGAGCAGGGGCTATCCGAAAGGGACGGGGCAAGTGGACGAAGACAAGACATCAGGTTTCACCACACGTGAAGCGCTATTCTACCACGAGACAATCCGGCCGGGTAAAATCGAGATTATTGCCAGCAAGCCGATGGCGACGCAGCGCGACCTTTCGCTGGCCTATTCACCAGGTGTGGCGGCGCCGGTCGAGGCGATCGCCGAAGATCCGGGAACCGCCGCGAAATACACGGCCCGCTCCAATCTCGTCGCCGTAATCTCCAATGGCACCGCAATCCTCGGGCTTGGCAATCTCGGCGCACTGGCCTCGAAGCCGGTGATGGAAGGCAAGGCGGTGTTGTTCAAGCGCTTCGCGGATGTCGATTCCATCGATATCGAGATCGATACCGAAGATCCCGACAAGTTCATCGAAGCGGTCGCATTGATGGAGCCGAGCTTTGGCGGGATCAATCTCGAGGACATCGCCGCGCCCGAATGTTTCATCATCGAGCAGGCGTTGCGCGAGAGGATGAACATCCCGATCATGCATGACGACCAGCATGGTACGGCGATAATCGCCGCGGCGGGGCTGATCAACGCCTGCCATCTGACCGGCCGCGATATGAAGGACGTGAGAATGGTGGTGAACGGAGCGGGGGCTTCGGCACTCGCCTGCACCGCTCTGGTCAAGTCGCTGGGCGTACCCCACGAGAACGTCATCGTATGCGACCGTTCCGGCCCGATATACCTGGGACGGAACAATGTCGATCAGTGGAAAAGCGCACATGCGGTGGAGACTGACGCACGCTCGCTGCATGAAGCCCTCAAGGGCGCGGATATTTTCCTCGGGCTCAGCGCTGCCGGTGCGCTCAAGCCCGAATGGGTCGAAGAGATGGCGGAGCAGCCGATCATCTTCGCCATGGCCAACCCGACCCCGGAAATCATGCCCGACGAGGCGAAGGCGGTCCGGCCCGATGCGATTATCGCCACCGGCCGTTCCGATTTCCCCAATCAGGTCAACAATGTGCTCGGTTTCCCGTTCATCTTCCGGGGCGCGCTCGACGTGCAGGCGACGGCGATCAACGAGGAAATGAAGATGGCGGCCGCGCGCGCAATCGCCGAACTGGCGCGCGAGCGGGTGCCGGAAGAAGTTGCAGCCGCTTACGGCAAGAACCACCAGTTCGGCACCGACTATATCATCCCGGCGCCATTCGACCCGCGGCTGATGGAGGTGGTTTCCTCGGCGGTGGCCAGGGCGGCGATGGATTCGGGCGTTGCGCTCGCTCCGATCGAGGATTTCGATGCCTATCAACACGATCTCAAGGCGCGGCTCAACCCGACCACCGGGGCATTGACGCGAGTGTATGAGGAAGCGCGCAGCAACCCCAAGCGCGTCGTCTTTGCCGAGGCGGAAGAGGAAGTCGCATTGCGCGCCGCGATCCAGTTCCGCGATTTCGGCTACGGCACGCCGGTACTGGTCGGCCGGACCGAGAAAGTGCGTGAGAAACTGATCGAGCTGGCGGTCGACGATCCCGACAATTTCGAAATCCAGAATTCTGCGCTATCCGAGCACGTCCCGGCGATGAACGAGTATCTCTACGCAAGACTGCAGCGCAAGGGGTACACCGAGCGCGATGTCGGCCGGATGGTCAATCAGGAGCGCAACGTGTTTGCAGCCTTGCTGGTAGCGCTGGGCCATGGAGATGCGATGATTTCGGGCCTTACCCGAACCTTCTCCCAGACCGTGCGTGAAGTGAACCGGGTGCTCGATCCCAAGCCGGGCGCCCTGCCGTTCGGAGTCCATATGATGATCGGCAAGAACCATACGACCTTCCTCGCCGATACCACCATCAACGAGCGCCCGAGCGCGGCGAACCTTGCCCATATCGCGAAGGAGACCGCTGTCGTGGCCCGGCGCATGGGGCACGAACCGCGTGTCGCCTTCCTGTCCTATTCGACCTTCGGCAATCCGTCCGGACGCTGGCTGGAGAATATCCGCGAAGCGGTGGCGATCCTCGATGCGGAAGATCCGGGCTTCGAATATGAAGGTGAAATGGCGCCGGACGCCGCGCTCAATCCCAAGGTGATGTCTCTCTATCCGTTCAGCCGCCTGTCCGGTCCGGCCAATGTACTGGTCATGCCCGGCCTGCAATCGGCCAACCTGTCGGCCAAGCTGTTGCGCGAGCTCGGCGGCGATGCGACGATCGGCCCGATGCTGATCGGGGTGGAAAAACCGGTCCAGATCGCGCCGATGACGGCTATTGCTCCGGATGTCCTGACACTGGCCGTTCTCGCGGCGGCGGGGGTGGTCGGCTGACCGGGAAGCCAGTTCTTCAACCAGGATGTAGCCGGCATCTTATCCGGGATGGCGCGGACCGGGGACGGAGGCGAATCTAGCGCTTGCGGTATCGGAAGTACCAGACCTCGTGACCCTGGCGGCGTGCCTTGGCCTCGTAGCGCGTTTCGCTCCAGCCGCCCGGCCGGTTTTGCCAGCTTGCCGAACTCTCGGCGAGCCATTCGAACTGGTTGGCATGGCGGCGCATGACCATCAGTGCGTGACGCAGGTAGACCGGGTGATCGGTACCGAAGCGGAATTCGCCGCCCGGCTTCAGCTTGGCGGCGATCATGTCGACCGGGCCGTCATTCATCATGCGCCGCTTGGCATGGCGTGCCTTGGGCCACGGGTCGGGGTGCAGCAGGTAGACGAAACTCAGCGCGCCATCGGGGATGCGTGCAAGAACCCTGAGCGCATCGCCATGGTACAACCGGATATTCGGCAACATACGCTCCCGGATGTTGACCAATGCTCCGGCGACGCCGTTGAGGTAGGGTTCGGCCCCGATAAAGCCGTGATCGGGCAGCAGATCCGCCCGGTCGGCCATATGTTCACCCGAACCGAAGCCGATTTCGAAATGCAGGGGGCGCTTCTCGATCGCTGCCGGGCCGAAGAGGCGTTCCGCCGTGATCTCGCCATCTTCCGGCACTGCGATCTGGGGCAGGAGGGTGTCGAGCAGTTCCTGCTGTCCCTTGCGGAGCTTCTTGCCCGTGCTCCGTCCGTAAAGCCGGTTGAGTGTGGTCGGGTCGCCGGATTTATATGCGGTCATATGGCGCCCATAAGAAAACACCCGAGGTGTTTCCACCCCGGGTGTTCATTCCCCACTCCCAACCAGGAAACAGGTGTCAGGCGGCTTCGGCCGTGCTTTCCGGGTCGCGCAGCACATAGCCGCGGCCCCACACGGTTTCGATGTAGTTTTCGCCGCCGCATGCGTGGCTGAGCTTCTTGCGCAGCTTGCAGATGAAGACATCGATGATCTTGAGTTCCGGTTCGTCCATCCCGCCATACAGATGGTTGAGGAACATTTCCTTGGTCAGCGTGGTGCCCTTGCGCAGCGAAAGCAGCTCGAGCATCGCATATTCCTTGCCGGTCAGGTGAACGCGCGCGCCGTCGACTTCGACGGTCTTGGCGTCGAGGTTCACTGCCAGCTTGCCGGTGCGGATGATCGACTGGCTGTGGCCTTTGGAACGGCGCACTACGGCATGGATGCGCGCGACCAGTTCTTCGCGGTGGAAGGGCTTGGTCACATAATCGTCGGCACCGAAGCCGAAACTGCGGATCTTGGAATCCATTTCGGCGATGCCGGAAAGGATGAGGACGGGCGTTTGCACCTTGGCGACACGCAATTTCTTGAGCACATCGTAACCATGCATGTCGGGCAGATTCAGGTCCAGCAGGATGATATCGTAATCGTACAGCTTGCCCAGATCCAAGCCTTCCTCGCCGAGATCGGTCGAATAGACATTGAAGCCCTCGGTTGTAAGCATCAGCTCGATGGCCTTGGCCGTTGTCGGCTCGTCTTCGATCAACAGTACTCGCATGGGTGGTCCCCCTTTGCCCCGAAAACCGGTGTTTAATCCGTGCGGTAACAACTCGCTAAGAGATGTTGCCATGTATTAACCACACAAGAAGTGAAGGGGAAAGGTTAATATCGCGTAAACCCAGGAGTCACCACGAGTCGCGCCCCCTTCCGTCGCCCTAGCCTGTCCCGTCACCCCGGCCGCCCTCGTCGCGGAGCACGGTTCACGACCAGCGAAGCGGAAGGAGCGGCACCGGGGACGTGCGGCGGAAGTCAAAAATTCTCCAGCTTCTTCGCCCTGCGCCGCTGAACGCTGCTGCCGATACCCATTGCCTCGCGGTATTTGGCGACGGTGCGGCGGGCGATGTCGAAACCTTCGGATTTGAGCAATTCGACCAGTTTGTCGTCCGACAGGATCTTTTTCGGGTTCTCCGCATCGGTCAGCGCCTTGATCCGCGCCTTGACGCTTTCCGACGAGGCGCCTTCGCCATCGGCACCGCCACCGACCCCGCTGGTAAAGAAATATTTCAGCTCGAACGTACCGCGTTCGCAATGGAGGTATTTGTTGCTGGTTACACGGCTGACCGTGCTTTCGTGCATCTCGATCTCTTCGGCGACTTCGCGCAAGGTGAGCGGTTTCAGCTCGGATACGCCGCGGCGGAAGAAACCGTCCTGCTGCTTCACGATCTCGACCGCCGTTTTCAAAATCGTTTTCTGCCGCTGGTCGAGCGCCTTGATCAGCCAGTTTGCATCGGCGAGCTTTTCCCCCAGCCAAGCACGCGAAGACTTGTCGGTGCAACCACCGCGCATTTCGACGTAATAGTCGCGGTTCACGACAAGCCTGGGCAGCGTGTCCTCGTTGAGCTTGATGTCCCATCCCCCATCGACCGATGGGGCGAGCAATATGTCGGGAACCACTGCATTTTGTGCTTCACCGCCATGCGCAAGACCCGGCTTGGGATTGTAGCCGCGCAATTCGCCGAGCATATCGGCAAGATCCTCGTCTTCGACATTGCACATGCGCTTGAGCCGGGCGAATTCGCCGTGTGCGACCAGATCGAGATTGTCGATCAATCGCGCCATGCACGGATCGTAGCGATCGGCCTCTTTCGCCTGGAGGGCGATGCATTCGGAGAGCGACCGTGCGCCGACACCGGTCGGATCGAGCGACTGGATCACTTCGAGTGCCCGTTCGGTATCGGCCAGAGATATGCCAAGCTCGGTGGCAGTTTCGCGCAAGTCCGCGTTCAGGTAACCGGCTTCGTCCAGAAAGCCTATCAGATAGCGGGCAATGAACGCCTCGCGGGCATCGCGGGCGGCCGGGCCGAGCTGTTCCTCGAGATGATCGGTCAGCGATGGCGCTGCCCCTTCATGCATTTCGATTCCGGGCAGTTCGTCGCCCGCGAGTCCGCGCGCGGCAGCGCCCCATTCGCCATCCCCGGTGTCGCGGTCGCGGTCGAGCGAAGCCGCGTCAATATCGAGCGCGCCGTCGTCACCGATGGCGCTGTCGGCGGAGGGTTCGGGTGGCATGTCCGCATCGTTGGTGGCAGGTTCGCCCTCTTCGCGCTGCATCTCACCCGCCTCCAGCAACGGGTTCGCTTCGAGTGCGTCGCCAATAAAGGCTTCGATCTCCAGATTGGACAACGCCAGCAGTTTGATCGCTTGCTGCAACTGCGGCGTCATCACCAGCGACTGGCTCTGGCGTAAGTCGAGGCGGGGGCCAAGCGCCATTATGCGGAATCTTTGCGCAGTCTATTCACCGGACGGTGCCGAACATCGCATCCGGTACCGGTCCGCTCCCTTACCCGGCCAAGAAGATTATCAAACGACACGTTTCCAGACGACCGGATATGAAATCACAGCGTGAACCCTTCGCCCAGATACAGTCGCCGCACGTTTTCATCGGCCACGAGGTCTTGCGGCGTGCCGGCGAACAGCACCTGCCCGCCGTAGATAATGCAGGCGCGATCGACGATATCGAGCGTCTCGCGAACATTGTGGTCGGTGATCAACACGCCGATCCCGCGCTGTTTCAGATCTTTCACGAGATCGCGGATGTCGCTGATCGACAGCGGGTCGATTCCGGCGAAAGGCTCGTCGAGCAGCATGATCGAAGGCTTGGCGGCAAGCGCGCGCGCGATTTCGCAGCGCCGCCGCTCGCCGCCCGACAGCGCCATGGCGGGCGAAGCGCGCAATTTGGTCAGGCCGAATTCGTCGAGCAATCGCTCCAGCTCCGCGGAACGGGTTTCGGCATCGGGCTCGACCATTTCGAGCACGCAGTTGATATTCTGCTCCACCGTCATCGCGCGGAAGATGCTGGTTTCCTGCGGCAGGTAGCCGAGGCCGAGGATCGCGCGTCGATACATGGGCAGCTTGGTTACGTCCTCGCCGTCCATCAGGATGCGGCCCGCATCGGGGCGGACGAGGCCCATGATCGAATAGAAGCAGGTCGTCTTGCCCGCGCCGTTGGGGCCGAGCAGGCCGAGCACTTCACCCTTGGCGACCGAAAGCGAGATATCGGTCAGGACGGCGCGCTTGTCGTAGCTCTTGGCGATCGAGACCACTTCCAGACCGCCATCGGGCAGCGATGCGGTGGCATCCGCGTGCGGGTGCGTATCGGGCGTTGTTTCGGCTACGTCCATGGCCCCCATGTAGCAGGCGTTTTCTTACGAAAAACCCCTCTATCGTGGAAATTGGCATGTTTCCTGCGTGTTTCCCGCCCTATGTGTTTCCCGCCCTATGTGTTTCCCGCATGGTGCCTTTCGCTATCGACGACCCGCTTGTGGTTATCGCTCTTGATGCAGGGCGGGACATCTGTGATAGTCTGGCCAGGAAGAGGACATGGGAGATGGGCGCATGAACGGGGCGCTGGACGATTCGACGGATACGCAGGAGAAGGCTTGCGACTGGCGCAAGGGCATGAGCGACAATGTCGCATTCGCGCTGCTGGTCTATACCGCCTTGCAGATCTTCGTGACCATCCAGGCGATGAAAGGCGGTTCGCACTCGGTACTGCCCTATTTCGCCCTGGTCGTCCTGGTCGCCGGGATTATTCCCGCCTGCCGCTGGTTCGAGCGCCGCTGGGTCAATATTCCCGACGAGGAAGCCACCGATCCCGCACTGTCCGGCGCCTATCGCCGGGATCAGATGCTGCTGTGGCTGCTGGCGATCGGGTTGCCGTTCCTCCTGACAATGTTCTTCAAGGGCATTTCCGCCGCGGTTTGAGCGCTGTTTGTTTTGCGCGAGCGCGTGTGCGGAGTTGTTTGTTTGCGCCTCAAGCGCCGGCGGGCCCGTCCGGGGCCTTAGGCTATCCTCGCTCCCTAGCGGTCGGCGACTAGCCGACCGTGCTCCGCGACCAGGCCTCTTCCCCCATGATCCCCATCCTGCTCTCGTCATCCCCGCAGGGGCGAGGATCCAGACTGGCCAGGTCGTGCTGTCCCACCCTGGACCCCCGCTTTCGGGGGGGGTGACGAAGGAGGGGGTAGGTCGCGCTTGACGCCGGGCTGCAGTTTCATTCCGGAGCACCGAGGTCGGCGTTACGGGACATAGTGCGCGGTGGTTTTCGCGGCCACTTCCTCGGCCGTCACGCCTGGCGCAAGCTCGATCAGCCGGAACGGACTGGTGTGATCGGGCCGATGGAACACGGCAAGGTTGGTGATGATCATGTCGATCACGTTCTTGCCCGTCAGCGGCAGTGAGCATTCGGGGATGAATTTCGGATCGCCAGCCTTGCTGGTGTGATCCATCACCACGATGATCTTCTTGACCCCGGCGACGAGGTCCATCGCGCCGCCCATGCCCTTGATCATCTTGCCCGGAATCATCCAGTTGGCGATGTCGCCGTTCTCGGCCACTTCCATCGCTCCGAGCACGGTCAGATCGATATGCCCGCCGCGGATCATCGCGAAGCTGGCGGCGCTGTCGAAATAGGCCGAGTGCGGCAGTTCGCTGATCGTCTGCTTGCCGGCATTGATCAGGTCCGCATCGACCTCGTCGTCATAGGGGAACGGGCCGATGCCGAGCATCCCGTTCTCGCTTTGCAGCGTGACATGCATCCCTTCCGGGATATGGTTGGCCACCAGCGTCGGGATGCCGATGCCGAGGTTTACGTAATAGCCGTCTTCCAGCTCCTTGGCGGCACGCGCCGCCATCTGGTCGCGGGTCCAGCCTTTTGCTTCCTGGCCTTTTGTTTCTGGGCCCTTGGTATCTTCGGACATAGGTCAGCCTTCTTCGTGTGTAAGCGGGAGGGGTGTGAGAAACCAGCCATCGCCGATCAATATGTCGAGCGGCGCACCAGCGGCCGGATGTCTGAGATAGTCGAACAGCTCGTCGAAATCGCCGCGCGTATCGGCGGCGATCGCAACCACGCAATGCGTGCCCGACAACTCGCGGCGCAGCACCTGCTTGCGATCGCCGGGGCGGCGCAGCAACAGGAGCGGATCGCGACCCCACGGGTCGAGACCGGTTTCGAGCAGGCGCTTGCGGATCGCGCCGGCATCACTTGCGGAAGCGCCCGAAATCCAGTGGACCTCGACTTCTTGCACGCGCAACGCGGACAGGATTTCGGCCAGTTGGGGATTGCGCCCGGGCCCGGTATCGGCGGCGAACACACCGCCTTGCGGATCGAGGTCGATCAGTACGGCAGGCGGCTTAATCGAACAATCCTGCGTGACCGGCTCGAGCGAAGCGGGCGATGCCAGCATGGCGGACTTGCGCGGGGTTTCGACCGGATCGCGCCGCGCCTGGGCGATCGCGTGCGAATAGAATGCGGCGTACGGATTGCCGCGCGCTGGCTGGGCGGTGCCGCGAGCATTGTCGGGAATGGCTTCGTCGGGGCGAAGCATGCGGGGCGGGGGCGTGTCGCCGCGAGCCGCGAGCCGCCCGCCCTCTTCTTGCGCGGGTGCCCCCAAAGACGGCTGCCCCGGTTCGAGCGCGGTGTCCTGCCCGTCCGGGTTGCTGTCGCGCCCAACCAATGCACCGCTCGCGGCCAGCGGAATGGCTGCCGCGACGCAGCCGCCGAGCGATATGGCGAGCAGCGCCATGCCCAGCGCTCGGGACGGCCTCGTCCGGATCACGCGGCCTCGCGTTCGGTTATCGTGCGGAACTCGATCTTCTTGTCATAGGGCGCGCCGACAATCATTCGCTGGACGTAAACGCCCGGCAGGTGAATGCAGTCCGGGTCGAGTTCGTCGACAGGGACCACTTCCTCCACTTCGACCACGCAAGCCTTGCCGCAGGTCGCGGCGGGCAGATTGAAATTGCGCGCGGTCTTGCGGAAGACGAGGTTCCCCGTCTCGTCCGCCTTCCATGCTTTCACGATCGCGAGGTCGGCGAAAATGCCGCGCTCGAGGATGTAGTCTTCATCGTCGAAGGTCTTCACTTCCTTGCCCTCGGCGACCTGCGTTCCGACTCCGGTCTTGGTGTAGAAGCCGGGAATGCCCGCGCCGCCGGCACGCATCCGTTCGGCAAGCGTGCCCTGCGGGCAGAATTCGACTTCCAGCTCGCCGGACAGGAATTGCCGCTCGAATTCCTTGTTCTCGCCAACATAGGACGAGATCATCTTCCGTACCTGCTTGGTCCGCAGCAGCTTGCCGATGCCTTCATTGTCGATCCCGGCATTATTGCTGGCGAAGGTGAGGCCCGTCACTCCGCTGTCGCGGATCGCATCGAGCAAGCGCTCGGGAATGCCGCACAGGCCGAAGCCTCCGCTGGCAATCAGCATGTCGTCCTTGAGCAACCCGTCGAGGGCTGCGGTGGCGTCGGGGTAAAGCTTGTTCATATGTGCTCCGGATACTGGATACTCGCTGGTGCCGGTTTCGTAATAAAGCGTCCGTCGCGTGCTGTCATCCGGCTGGTTGACTGTGCGAAAGGAGCATCGTTTGTTGCGTGAAATACAACAGGCGGTGCTCTTTTCGCACTTGCACAAAAATGGCCTGGCGAACATATGGGACAGGCCTTTCAGGCATCCTCTCCCAAAGACTTTTCGGGCCCGGTCCTCGTGACCGGGCCTTTTTTCTGGCCGCTGCCGGACAGCGGTTGGCGCACTTCCCGCAAGTGGCGGCTGTATATGGTAGCCGCATATGATGGCCGCATATGATGGTTTGCAAGTCGGGCGCACCCAACCTAGCTAGGGTCGCAACGATGCGAAGAATACTCCAGGGAGTTTGTACGACATGGCCGAAGCCGACGCTGCCGTAGAAGAGAAAAGTGTCCGCCTGCAGGTAGCGGCGGCACGGCAGGAGGAAAGCGGCAGGGGGGTCGCCCGCCTCCCGCGTTCCGCGTTCCAGTCGCTTGGCATTACCGAGGGCGATGTCGTCGAGATCACCGGGAAAAGCACCACCGTTGCCGTCGCCATGGCAGCCTATGACGAGGACGAGGCGCTCGAAGTCGTCCGTCTCGACGGGTTGCTGAGGGGCAATGCCGAAGCCGGTTCGGGCGAACATGTGATGGTGGCTGTAGCCGAATCGCGCCCTGCCAAGCGGGTCGTTTTCGCTCCCGCCGCGCGCGAGATGCGGTTGCAGGGTCCGACCCAGGCACTCAAGCGCAACTTCTTCCGCCGGCCCTTGCTCGCGGGCGATCTGGTCGCCACTACCGGCCAGCAGCCGGTCAACAACATGCCACCGCAAGTGCAGCGCATGTTCAACGCCCCGGCCTATGCGCTCACGCAGATCCGCCTTACCGTCGTCTCGACCGCGCCCAAGGGCGTGGTCCATATCGATGAAAATACCGAAGTCGAATTGCGTGCGGAATTCGAGGAGCCGCGTGGTGGCGGCGCGATCGTGAATTACGACGATGTCGGCGGAATGGAGGAAACCATCCGGCAATTGCGCGAGATGGTGGAGCTGCCGCTTCGCTATCCCGAACTGTTTACCCGGCTGGGGGTCGATCCGCCCAAGGGCGTGTTGCTCCACGGCCCGCCCGGGACCGGCAAGACCCGCCTCGCGCAGGCGGTCGCCAATGAAAGCGATGCCGAATTCTTCACCATCAACGGCCCGGAAATCATGGGTTCGGGATATGGCGAGAGCGAGAAGCGGTTGCGCGAAGTCTTCGAGGAGGCCGAGCGCGTCGCGCCGGCGATCGTCTTCATCGACGAGATCGACTCGATCGCACCCAAGCGTACCCAAGTGCCCGGCGAAGCGGAAAAGCGGCTGGTCGCGCAATTGCTGACATTGATGGACGGGCTTCAGGCACGCTCGAATCTCGTCGTCATCGCGGCAACCAACCGCCCCGATGCCATCGATGAGGCACTGCGCCGGCCCGGCCGGTTCGACCGCGAAATCGTGATCGGGGTGCCCGACGAGAACGGGCGGCGCGAAATCCTCTCCATCCATACACGCGGCATGCCGCTGGGCGACCGGGTCGAGCTGAAAGAACTGGCCAAGGTCACGCACGGCTTTGTCGGCGCGGATATCGCGGCGCTGGCGCGCGAGGCGGCGATCGATGCGGTACGCCGGATCATGCCCAGGCTCGATCTCGACGAGCGCACGGTTCCGTCCGAAGTGCTCGAGGAATTGCAGGTCACGCGCGAGGATTTCCTGTCCGCGCTCAAGCGAATCCAGCCCAGCGCGATGCGTGAAGTGATGGTGCAGGTGCCCAATGTCGCCTGGGCCGATATCGGCGGGGTCGACGACGCGATCGAGAAGCTGAAGGAGGGTATCGAGCTGCCGCTCAGGAATCCCGATGCGTTTCGGCGCCTGGGTATCCGGCCGGCCAAGGGATTCCTGCTCTACGGACCGCCCGGGACCGGCAAGACACTGCTCGCCAAGGCCGTGGCGAAGGAAGCCGAAGCCAATTTCATCTCGATGAAAAGCTCCGACCTGCTCAGCAAATGGTATGGCGAGAGCGAGCAGCAGATCGCCAAGATGTTCCAGCGCGCCCGCGCCGTGGCGCCGTGCGTGGTGTTTATCGACGAAATCGACAGCCTCGTCCCCGCACGCGGTTCGGGGCAGGGCGAACCGCAGGTTACCGGGCGTGTGGTCAACACCATCCTTGCCGAAATGGACGGGCTGGAGGAATTGCAGTCAGTGGTGGTGATCGGGGCGACCAACCGCCCCGCGCTGGTCGACCCTGCGCTGTTGCGCCCGGGCCGGTTCGACGAGCTGGTCTATGTCGGCACGCCCGACAAGAAGGGCCGCGAGCATATCCTGAAGATTCACACCGCCAACATGCCGCTGGCCGAGGATGTCGATCTGGCGGCGGTCGCCGGCAAGACGGTGCGCTTCACCGGTGCCGATCTGGAAGACGTTGTCCGGCGGGCGGGACTCAATGCGTTGCACCGTGTCGGTCGCGCGGTGCAGGATGTGTCCGCGCGGGATTTCGAAGAAGCGCTCAAGGATTCGCGGGCGACCGTGACCACCAAGATGGAGGCCGAATACAAGAAGATGCGCGGCGAGCTGAAAAAGCGTGCCGTGCAGGTCAATCCGATCGGCTTTGTCCATGACGGCATGGTGGAATCGACGCGCGACAAGAAGCACGGATAGGCGGTTTCGTTCTCTTTCCGCTCCGCGGTTCGATCCATCATCATCGTCATTCCCGCGAAAGTGGGAATCCAGAAGTGGCAGGTGCTGTGCTGTGCGGCCCCGGATCCCCGCGTCCGCGGGGATGACGAACGAAGGGGCCGGAGCGGCGGGTCCTACTCCCGTGCCTGCACGCGCTGGTTGGCCGCTTCGACTTCGAGGCGGTGGCGGATCAGCGCGTCGGGCATTTCCTTGCGCAGCCAGGCCAGCATGTGCTCGCGCACGATGCAGCGCAATTCCCACAGGTCGGCGATAGTCGCGGAGCTGACCGCGAGACGCAGTTCCACGCTTTCCGGATAGGCTTCGGTCACCTGCATTTGCGCCTTGCGCCCATCCCATAGTTCCTGCGTCTTCACGAACCGTTCGAACTCGGTACGGATCGCCTCGATCTCGGTCGCCGGATCGAGATGGAGGAAGACGGGGCCGGTTAACCTTTCGCTCTTGCGCGACCAGTTTTCGAAACTCTCGTCGAGGAACTGGCCCGTCGGCACGACGATCGCGCGTTCGTCCCAGGTTCGCACCACGACATAGCTCATGCGGATTTCCTCGACCCGCCCGACATGACCATCGACCTTGACCAAATCGCCGATCCTGAGCGGCTCGGTCACGGCCATTTGCAGGCCTGCAATCAGCGATTTGAGCGCCGGCTGGGCAGCGGCCCCGATCGCCAGCGCGGCGAGGCCCGCTGAAGCCATCAGCGTCACTCCGACATCGCGCACGCCCGGAATGGCAAGCAGCATCAGCGCGACGGTAATCAGGACGATTGCGAAGATCGCCGTGCGCGAGAGGATTGCGATACGGGTCTTGCGGCTGCGGGCGGCGACTG